>CAZOFL010000094.1:0-9467 GCA_964579035.1 uncultured Natronomonas sp.
TATGGCCCCAGGCCGGACACGAATGCTCGCGTACCCGGATTGGATTGGCTGTTTCCACACCACACCGCACACTCTTCGGTTCTTCCACGGGGTTCGACCGTTTCAACGTGTGTGCTGTATCCAACAACCGGAGCGAGTCTATCAGGCATGCCCTCCGGGATGCCGTTCGTCATCCGGAGTTGACGCGAGCGAGTCGGGAAGAGATCGCTGGTGTCGAACACGCTCGCTGGACGGGAGAAAGCGAGACGTTCACCCGCGAGGACATCGTCGGCGACGATGAGTGACGACGAGTGGCGGTGGCGGTTCCGAACGCCAGCAAGGCGAACCCACGACGATCGACGAGCATGCCCGAGACCGCATTACCGACAAACCCGACGGGATTGTGATCGATCGGTGGCGTAACCCCGACGACTATACCGAGTCACTCACTGGTGTTCCCTACTCGAAACTCGGAATCGGTCAGTTCCGATTCGGTGCCGCGTGCGACCACGACAAGCGTGTTCCGGATATTTATACGATCGAACACCGCAGTGGAGCGTCCAGAGCTGACGACGGTTGATCCGGCTGTATGGAGCTGCACGGTCGGCGAATTATTCGATTTCGCTTGCCGACACGGTGAACCCGACGCCCCGAAGCCGCTCGACGAGCGGCAACCCGATGCCGGCCGCCGGCGTCAACACCCCGCCCTCGAACGGCGTGTCGACGTCCTCGCGCACCAGACAGACGGCCGCCTCACCGAGCATCCGCGCGGTCGCGCCGTATCCTGGGTCCCGGTCGGCGCCGAACTCGACGGCCACCGTGAACGGTCCCTCCGTGGCGGTTCCGCGACCCAACAGCCGGATCATAAAGAACCCGTCCTCGGACTCCGCCCGCGTCGGCCCCTCGCCGGGGGCCGGAAAGACGTAGCGACGGAGCATGGAACGGAGCGGCCCCACCGACATGACGGCGCTGAACAGGCCGAGACTGCCGGTAATGGCTCCCGCGGCGGCCGCCCCAACCGGACCATCACCGGTTGGGACGACCTCGGTACAGCGGAACTCACGCCCCCACGGATAGCCGAGAAGTGCGTTGCTCCGTCGGATGACGCGTTCGTTCACCGCGGCCATCGGCGAGGGGGCCGTCCACGATCCATAGAGCGGATCGTTCCGCGGGAGCCGTTGCTCGCCGGGGTCAACGCCGCTCCGCTCGCCCTGAGGCGCCAACGAGTACGGATTGCGAAGCGTCTCCCGAGCGATCGGGTCGGTTGCGGCCGCCTCGAACAACTCGGCGAAACTCGCCAGCGTGCCGCCGCTGACGCCGCCCTCGCCGTCCTCCAGGTAGATGCGAACGGTCCCACACGGGGCATCGAAGCGCTCCGCCGCAAACGACTGGAGAAGAAGCGTCCCGAGGTCGGCGGGGACCGAGTCGAACCCGCAACTGTGGACGATCCGCGTTTCCGCATCGACGGCCGGTTCGTGGAACCGATCGATCATCTCGCGGACCCAATTGATCTCGCCCGTGAGATCACAGTAGTCCGTCCCCGTTTCGACGCAGGCCTCCACCAACGGCGTGCCGTACGACGTATACGGGCCGACCGTCGTACAGACGACCCGCGTGTCGGCGGCGATCGTTCCCAGACTCTCGGGGTCACGCGCATCGCCCACCACCACGGGAACGTCGTCCCACGCGTCACTGCGACGGGTGAGGTCGCTGGCATGTGCCTCGAGTCGCTCCCGATTCCGCCCGCCGATCGCGAGCGAAAGCTCCCCGGGCGTGTACTGCTCGACGAGATACTCGGAGACGAACCCCCCGGCGACACCCGTCGCCCCCCACACTACGATGTCATACGAACGGCCAGATCCGGACATTGCTATCGACAGTTAGGCCCGGACACCCCTAAACCGGCGGGTCGTGCAACGGTACGCCCGTCCAATACTGCCGGGGTATCTACAGAGAAATAGGCCGAGTGCCTCGGGGCTTGCCCCCGAGGGTGAAGGCCGTCAAAGTATGACACAAATTTAAGTACTTAGGAAAATAATACTGTGACAACGGCCGGAAACAAACCACTCAACGTATGGGAACGAAGACCTCATTTCCTTTGCTGGTCGTTCGGTAGTTTGGAAATGCGACTCCGCTCAAAACCGTCCATTGGGCGTGCGACGGGAGTTGTCGGGCGGTGGTGAAGCCGCCGACCCCCACGGACACATCGGCGTGTTCGGGTGGTACTTCCAGCCGACTCCGCACGGAGAAGGTCGGGGGGAATTACATTCACCTGCGGGTGCGGTGCGGCCCCAGGACGGCGAAGCCTCGGGGTCGTTCGAGGGAGCGAAGCTCTCTCGTGATGACGGGAACTTTCGATTCTCGAGCCACTCGACCCCGAGGTACTTGACAGGTCCACATCAAGTAGTTCCCACCACGCGATATGTCGTTTCAACAGGAACGGACGCTGTCCCGAAACGGGGGCACATCCGAACGAAACGATTCCTGCGGTACGTCCGCTACCGGGAACTGTACCGATGGCTTCGAAACGCGGGCAAAGACGGCGACTCGAGTTCCTCGGGCGCACAGAAACCGGATACTCCGGCCCTCCCAACAACGTATCGGTGACCGTCAGCGGTACGCTTCGAACTCCTTTCCGAACAGCGCGAAATACCCGACGCCAACCATCCCGATGAGCGAGGCGAGCGTAAAGGACACCTCGGGGCTGACGAACTCCCAGAGGAACCCGCCCACCGCACCGCTCGGGATCACGATCGCCCCGCGGACGAAGTAGTACGAACCGGTGACCCGGCCGCCGGCCCCACGCTCGGCCGGACCGACGATCAGCGCTTTGTGGGCGGGGAGGCCGGCGAAGCGAAGGCCCGAAAAGGCAAACAACGCGACCAGGATCCAGACGTTCTCCGGCGCGAAGATCAGCATGATCGGGAAGATCGCGTAGACGAAGAACCCGAACCCGACGACCGGTTTGAGGCCGGTGTGTTCGGCTATCTTGGCAGTCGGGGCCATCGTCACCAGCGCGATGAACATCTCCACGCCCAACAGCACGCCGAAGAACGCCGCCGGCGAGAGGTCGATCGTCCCGACGGCCGGAAGCGTCAGCGTCAATCCGATGTCCATCAGTCGCGTGATCACGAGGATGAAGAACACGTACACCATCCCGTTCGCAAACCGGACGAGCGCGTCAGCGACGATCAGGGGTTTCGACGGCTCCGGCAGCGCCCGAAGATCGTTCATGATCTGTCCGAACCCCTCGAACTCGTCGCCGATCGAGTCCGCGGTCGTTTCATACAGGAAGTGCTGGAGCACCGTCCCGAGAAGCGCGAAGACGATGGCGATCACGAGCACCCAGAGGAACCCGGGGACGAGTGCGTCGGCGACCAACACGGCAACGATGAGCGGCGCGATCAAAAACGCCGTCCGGCGAAAGGTTTCCGTGCTGGCGAAACCTCGCGCCAGCCGGCTGGGGTCCGCACTCTGCTTGACGATCGCGTAATGGCCGCCGATCCCGAAGGACTTCCAACACTGCGCCAACAGCAGGCCGACGAACACCCACACCCACGGCTCTATCGCGATCACGCCGAGATCGATCGGCGGTATGTAGGCCGACGCCAGCCAGATGCCGAACCCGAACGTCGAGACGAACCCGAAGACGGTCAGGGCGTACCGGGACCCGACGCGGTCGGAGACAACCCCACCGTAGTACGGGTACACCGCCCCGATAACGTTTCCCAGCGTCGCGAACAGCCCGACGATGAACCCGGTTGCGCCGAGAAAAAAGAGGTAATCGGGGAGGAAGCGGTTGGTCATCTGAAAGCCGAGGCTGAACGCGAACATCGCCAGCGACAACACCAGAACGTCCCGCTGCAGCGAGAAGAACTGCCGAAAGATCGCTACTGGCCCCGTCGTCTCCGATTCAACGGTCACTTGATCTTGACTCATCGGTGGAACGGATTACAATGCTGTCTCGGGCCCGCTCTGCGGGCGGGGCCGCCAGCCGACCGCCGCCGGCGGTGCCGGCGCGGACGGATGCGAGGTCGGCCGTACTAGTCGTTCAGTCTTCAGCAGTAAATAGATTTCTTTGTACTGCAAACCAATATTGATATACCATGTCGGGTGTTACCTTCCAGCGAGGCAGCCAAAGGAGCTATGACTGGCCGGAAAAACGCGATGTTGACCACGGAGGACCGACGTTGGTTGACGGGTGAGAAACGCTACGAGGGCGAACACGCGAAACAACAGCGCTACCAGCGCCGCCGGGACATCCGGGACCGCGTTTACAATTCGATCCTCGATTTCTCCATCCTGTTCGAACACCTCGAAGCGGAGGAACGCGAGAGGCTGTTCGGAACGCCCGGGGGGACCCAGACGCCGGTCGACGACGATCGGGAGTTCGCCAACGGCGTCCGCGACGCGCTCGCGTTCTGTCTGTACAACACGGGAGTCACATCGATGATGCGTAACACCGAGAGTGGTTCGGCACCGATTGCGGAGTGGGCCCTCACTGAAGCGCTCCATCGAGCCGGACGCAAAGACGGGATTCTCGTAGAAAACATCGAACTCAATATCGACGCGACCGAACTCTCCCGAGCGTCGCTGCTCGACGATTTGGCTGCCGGAAGCGAACTGTCACCGAGGGAGCTCCGCTTGCTGCTCGAAAGCGAACGGATCGATACACGCGCGGTTCAGGAACACATACGCGATCAACTTCTCGACGATGAGTGAAACGATGCGTCCCGATTCAGAACGCACGGACCAATCCGACCGACGCCCCCTGCCAGGGGGGTGGGAGACGTAATGGCACCGTTGACCAGTACGGACCTGTTCACGCGGGAACTTCGGAAGCTGTATCACGCCGAACTCGAGATTCTCGATCTGCACGCCGACCTCGCAAACGCCGCCGCGAGCGACGAGGTGAGGGCGCTGTTTTCGGATCACGAAGCCGACACCGTCGAACAGATCCACCGGATCGAAGGGATCTTTGCGGAGTTGAACACCGAACCGCAGGCTGAGGGTAGTCCCGTCATGGAGGGGATCCTCGCCGAAAAGGACGAGATCGTCTCGACGGACGCCCCACCGGCGCTTCGGGACCTAGACGTGTTGACCACCGGAATGTTGAACGAACGGTTCGAAATCACGGTGCTCGACCGGCTGTTGTTGTTGGCAACGGATCTGGAGGTTTCCACCGAGGTCACGACTGAGTTGGATGCAAACCGCCAGGAGGCGAAGGCGGCGCTCACCAACATGGAGGCGATCGTCGAACGGCGACGCCTCGGATAGCCACGGCACTCGACAACTCATATCATGACAGTGAACTGGCGACCCGAAGAGAAATTGAAACGACTCGAGACGAAAATCGCGTTCAACGCGGACCGGATCCACTTTCGGTTTCGCTGGGCGCAACCGAACCCCGGCGGCTGGATCCACGATATGTCGGTGTATCACGACGGCGAGTGGAAACAGTTCGCGAACCCATCACCCCGGGTTGCGGCGAGTACCGACCCGGAGCACACGGGTCTCTACGAGGATCGAGTGAGTTTCTTCCTCGACGATGGATCGGTCAACGGGTTCGAGGAGTTCGGTGGCTGGTCGACCGTCCACACCGGGATGCGCTCGCTGCCCAGCGGAGCCCCGAAGACCGAGGTACGAGCCGACGCGCACTTCGGGCCCGACGGACTCGACAAAACGGATATCCGGAACTACATCCCCCAAGCGTGTGCGGGCGAGTGGTGGGAGAACGACTGGCGCGAGATCAGACCACGGCACGAACTCGAACGGCTCAAACGTGACGGCGCGTTTGTCGATCTGCCGATGTGGCGAGCCCACCGCAGCAACCCGAAAGGGTACGAAACGGACCACCACGTGCTCGATTACCGGCGATGCCCCCGACTGTGACGCAATCCCGTCGTACACGATCCCGCTCATTTTCCCCGGAGTACCGGAGTGGAGCGATCTCACGCGCGACGATCACGAACGCGCCGACGGGATTCGAAACGCCGAGACCACGATGTGGGAACTCCACGAGAAGGATCCGGAGTCGTTCATCCAGTAGGCTGATTCGGACTCGAACACGGAGTTTCGTTCGAAACGGAGCCACTCACGCGGTGTCGTTCGCCAACTCGAGCGCCGCGGAGGCGAGCGTGTTCGCGGCGCTGTGGCAGTCCTCCCAGCTCGTATACTCCGCTTCGGTGTGGCTCTTTCCGTCCTCGCTGACGGCAAAGACCATGCCCACGTCACACACTTCGTACACGTGGGTCGCGTCGTGGACACCGCCGGAGAAGATCCGCATCGACTCGTAGCCGAGATCGTCCGCAGCGCCCTCGACGGCGTCGACACAGCGGTCCGGGAAGGACACCGGATCGGCATCGGCACGGTCCTCGTGCTCCCACTCGAGGCCCTCGCGGTCGGCTGCGGCGTCCGCTTCCCGGAGGACGCAATCCTCGGCCCGTTCCAGCACCGAGCGGTCGGGATCGCGGAACCCGTACGTGAACGTCACTTCCCCCGGGATGATGTTGATCGAGTTCGGATCGACGTCGACGAAGCCGACCGTTCCGACGGTTCGTTCGCCGAGCTTGGACGGGATGCGTCGGACCTGCGTGATGACGTCGGACGCTCCGACGAGGGCGTCGCTGCGGTGGTGCATCGGCGTCGCCCCCGAGTGGTTGGACTCCCCGTAGTACGTTATTGCCCCCCACGTCAGCCCGACGATACCGGTCACGACGCCGACGTCCATCCCGTTCCCCTCGAGGTAGGGACCCTGTTCGACGTGCAACTCGAGATAGGAGTCGTACGCCTCGCGCGGTTCGGCCGATTCCTCGCCTTTGTACCCGATGCGCTCCAGTTCCTCTTCGACGGTGTGACCGTCCTCGTCGGTTGCGCCGTACTGCGCTTGGAGGTCGTGGACGCCCGCCCAGACCCCGCTCCCCTGAAGCGTCGGCTGAAACCGCGACCCCTCCTCGTTGGTCCAGTTGACGACCTCGATCGGCCGCTCGGTCTCGATGTCACGGTCGTTCAGATGACGAACGAACTCGAGGGCGGCGACGACGCCCAACGCCCCGTCGTAGATGCCGCCGCGAGGCTGGGAGTCCAAGTGTGACCCGACGAGGACCGGCTCGATCGATCGTTTCCCCTCGCGCCGGCCGAACATGTTCCCGAACCCGTCGACGCGGACCGACAACCCCGCCGCCTCCAGCTGCTCGTAGAACCAGTCCCGGACCCGTTTGTCCTCATCGGAGAGCGCCAGTCGGTGGAGGCCGCCGGCGTCCGTGCCGCCGATCTCCGCTTGGGTTTGCATCGTCTCGACGAACCGTTGTCGGTCGAGCGTGAGTGTCATACGTATCCAGGGAGACACTGGAACATAAACGGTTGGGGCAGCGCCCTCGCGGTTCGTTTCAGCATCTTTCGAGGCGGAGCCCCCGGCCTCAAGTCGTGCGGGACCGAGGTCCCACGCTACCCTCCACGAGCGAGGTCACAAGACCGAGCGAAGTAGGGAGGGGTCGGTTACTCGCCTCCGGTGTCACCGCAGAGGCGGGAGCCGCCGCTGCAGTTTCAGCGTTCCGTTCAGCAGTTTCGCGAACAGCCAATACGGCACCCCCGGGGGCGGCGAGAGCCCGGCGTACTTCTGGACCGCGACGGTCTGTGACTCCGTGAACCGATAGAGCCCTTCGAGGCCGTGCCTGCGGCCGATTCCCGAGTCCTTCATGCCGCCCATCGGCGCGTCGAGTGACGCCCACGCTGCCGCGTAGCTCTCGTTGACGTTGACCGTTCCGGCCTCGATCTCCGCGGCGAGCTCCCGGCCACGATCGGTGTCGCTCGTCCAGATCGAGGCGTTCAGCCCGTACGCCGAGTCGTTCGCTAACTCGATCGCTTCGGCGTCCGTCCCGTAGGGGTAGACCGACACGACCGGGCCGAACGTCTCCTCGGCGGCAAGCGCCATCGACCCCTCGACGCCGGTCAGCACGGTCGGTTCGAAAAAGTACGGCCCGACGTCGGGGCGCTCCCGTCCACCCGTCAGGACGGTCGCGCCCTCGGCGTCAGCCGCCTCGACGTGGCGTTTCACCTTCTCGAGGTGTCGCTCGGAGATCAGACTCCCCATCTCGACGTCGTACCCGTAGCCGACGCCGAGGTCGATCGACTCGGTCGCCTCGAGGAAGCGATCGAGGAACCGTTCGAAGACGTCCTCGTGGACGTAGAGGCGTTCGATCGACAGACAGAGTTGGCCCGCGTTGCTGAAACAGCCCCGAAGCAACCCGTCGACGGCCCGATCGATATCGGCGTCCGCCCGAACGATCCCGGGGTTCTTGCCGCCGAGTTCGAGCGAGCAATCGGTGAGCGTCTCGCCGGCCTTTCGTGCGACGGCCCGCCCCCCCGCCGTCGAGCCGGTGAAACAGACGTAATCGGTCGCCTCGACGACCGCCTCGCCGGCCGTCGTGTCGCCGGTGACGACCTGGAATGCCGACTCGGGCACGCCGGCCTCATGAAGCACCGTGGCGATCTTCAACGCGGTGTAGGGTGTCTCCGGGGCGGGTTTGAGAACGACCGCGTTGCCGGCCAAAAGCGCCGGGATCGCGTCACCGACCGAGAGATTGAGCGGGTAGTTCCACGGCGAGACGACCCCGACGGTCCCGACGGGGTGGTGGTTGACCTCGGTCTCGGTCACGCCCGGCAGCGCGCCTCTCCGGCCGTCAGTTTTCAGCGCCGATTCGGCCCGGTAGGCGTAGTACCGCGCCGTCGCCGCGACGTCGATCGATTCCTCGTGGGCGTCCCGTCTGGCCTTTCCGGTCTCGGCTTGAACGACGTCGAGAATCCCCGCCTGTCGTTCGAGCACGAGGTCGTGAAACCGGACGAAGACCGCGGCGCGATGCGCCGGGTCAGTGTCGCGCCAGGCACTCTCGGCCGCCCGATCGACGGCCGCCTCGACGTCGTCGGGTCCACACGCCGGCAACTCGCCGATCGTCCCGCCGTCGAACGGTGACTCGACGGCGAACGTGTCGGTGTCGCCGGCCGTCGTCACGAGTGGATCGAGGCCGGCGAGATCGGCCGGGGACGCGCCGTCTTCGATGACCGTCGCTTCGGAGGAAGTCATGCCCGCCACTACGGGTGAAACACGGATAATCGTAGTGAAAACGGTGCACACCGGGCGGGCCGGTTTTCGTTTCATCGACGACACCGCGGCGGCCGCCCGCGAGAGCGACCTCGACGTCGTGTTTCGGCTCCGCTGGTCGCCACGGCGCGCGGGGATAAGGAGGCGGTTCAGTCGATGTGGCCTTCGCGTCGCAGCTGCTCGGCGTCCTGGCTGTCGTAGCGCCACTCGATATTGGCCTTTTCGTCCTGCCAGTCCCACGGTTCGACGAGGACGGTGTCGCCCTCCTCGATCCAGACGCGGTATTTCATGCGACCGGGGATCCGGCCCATCCGGTTTTTGCCGTCCTCGCACTGCACGCGGACGTGGTTCCCACCGTCGTGTTGGGTCACGACCGCGAACAGCTCGT
>CAZOFL010000095.1:0-8928 GCA_964579035.1 uncultured Natronomonas sp.
CGACCGCATCGCCCATCAGGACGCTGAACATCCGGTCGGCGGCGGCGGCGTCCTCGATCGTGATCCGTTTGAGGATCCGGTTGTCGGGGTTCATCGTCGTCTCCCACAGCTGTTCGGGGTTCATTTCGCCGAGTCCTTTGAATCGCTGGACCTGGTCGGGCGAGCCGTCACAGACTTCGGTGACGATCTCCTCGCGTTCGGCCTCCGTCATCGCGTCGTACGTCTCGCCGTTATATCGGATCCGGTACAGCGGCGGCTGGGCGGCGTACACGTAGCCGGCCTCGATGAGCGGCGTCATGTGCCGATACAGGAACGTCAAAAGCAGCGTCCTGATGTGAGCGCCGTCGACATCGGCGTCACACAGGATGACGATCTTCTCGTATCGGGCGTCCTCGATCGCGAACTCGTCGCCGACCCCGGTGCCGATCGCCGTTATCAGGTTTCTTATCTCGTTGTTCTCCAAGATCCGGTCGAGACGGTGTTTCTCGACGTTCAGGATCTTCCCGCGGATCGGGAGGATCGCCTGGAACTCGGGGTCGCGACCCTGTTTGGCGCTGCCGCCGGCGCTGTCGCCCTCCACGACGAACAGCTCCGCCCTTTCGGGGTTCTTTTCGCGACAGTCCGCGAGTTTCCCCGGTAGCGACGTCGATTCCAGCGCCGACTTCCGGCGCGTCAGTTCCTCGGCCTTTTTGGCTGCCTTGCGGGCTTTCGCCGCCTCGACGGCTTTCGAGACGATCGCTTCGGCGGTGTCCGGATGTTCCTCGAGATACGTCGCGAGTTCCTCGTGGACCGCCCCCTCGACGATACCGCGTACCTCGCTGTTACCGAGTTTCGTCTTCGTCTGTCCCTCGAACTGCGGATCGGGGTGTTTGACCGAGATGACCGCGGTCAACCCCTCCCGGATGTCCTCGCCTTTCAGCGTGCCGTCGAGATCCGACAGCATGCCGTTCGAACCCGCGTAGTCGTTGATGATACGCGTCAGCGCGGTCTTGAAGCCGGTGAGATGTGTGCCGCCCTCGCGTGTGTTGATGTTGTTGGCAAAGGCGTGAATCGAGCCCTGCACTCCCGCGGTCGCCTGCATGGCGACTTCGACGTAGATGTCGTCGGCCTCGTCGTCGAAGTAGACGATGTCTTCGTGGAGCACATCACGCGTCTCGTTGAGGTAGGCGACAAACTCCCTGATTCCGCCTTCGTACTCGAAGACGGATTCGCGACGCTCGTCGCTGCGCTCGTCCCGGAGCGCGATCTCGACGCCCGGGTTCAAAAAGGCGAGTTCCCGGAGCCGCGACTCCAACGTCGAGTACTCGAACTCCGTGACCTCGAAGATACCGCTGTCGGGCCAAAACCGGATCTCGGTTCCGGTCTCCTCGCCCGGTTCCATGTCCCGCACGCGCTCGAGATCGCCGTCCGGTTCGCCGCCGTCGAAGCGGTGTCGCCAGACGGCCCCGTCGCGTCTGATCTCCACCTCGAGCCACTTCGAGAGCGCGTTGACGACGGAGACGCCGACGCCGTGGAGACCGCCCGACACCTGATAGGACTTGCTGTCGAACTTCCCTCCGGCGTGCAACACCGTCATGATGACCTCGATGGCGGGGCGTTCGTACTCCTCGTGGGTGTCGACCGGGATCCCCCGACCGTCGTCGGCGACGGTCACCGACCCGTCGTCGTTTATGCGCACCTCGATGGTGTCACAGTGGCCGGCGAGCGCTTCGTCGATGGAGTTGTCTACGACTTCGTAGACGAGGTGGTGGAGGCCACGCGAATCCGTCGCTCCGATGTACATCGCCGGGCGTTTCTGGACCGCTTCCAACCCTTCTAATACCTGTATCTGCCCGGCACTGTATTCACTGTCTTGAGACATCTGATAGTTGTTTGAGATTGCAACCCGACACTGATAAAGTCCCCGCACGCGCGCGAGGGGAGCATATCCGCGACCCGAACGCGCCCCGTGTTCGTGGGTTCGATCCGGCGCATGTCCGGTGTTTAACTCACTCCGTGGAGTACCGCGGGTATGACCGGCGGCGACTCCGACCTCGAAGGTCAGACGACGCTCTCTTTGACACGCGAGGAGATGCGAACGACGTTCGAATACCAGGTCGACCGTCTCCAAGAGATCGACAGCAAAGCGATCGAGATCCTGAAAGCAAACGTCCTCCTGATCGGGATTCTCGTCACCGCCGCTTCCATCCTCGTTCAGACTGATTTCGAAGTCACGGCGTTTCTCAACCCCTTTACCGTCACTGGTGGGGTGTTACTGTTCGTTTCGACCGGGCTCGCGGGCGTGACCTACACCGCCTCGAACCTCCGAGGCGGCCTGGATGCCGATGCTGTCGAGCGCGCGATCGCCGGGCACGAACGACGCTCCGAAAAGGCCTTTGAGAAACGGCTCCTGCGGAGCTACGGCCGGTGGATCGAGTATAACGCGCAGGTCACGGCCGTCAACGACATCCTCGTGAGTGTCACTGTGCTGTTGGTCATCGTCTCGTTCGCGTACGTGGTCGCGGGGATCGGCGTGGCAGCTCTCGGGCTCTCGACGCTCGGTTTGATCGTCGCGTTCGTCGCGTTCACGATTCCGGTCGCGTGGCTCGGCCGACTCACATACCACATGGATCACCTCGGGACGCCGAGTGAGGAGTCCGGCGTCGAGACGTTCTCCGGAGTTCGGCTCTCGAAGGGAGGCACGCGCTCGGAGGGATGGGCCACACTCAAAGAGATGCTCGTCGGGCAGCAGCCGGACGACGACGACAAATAACACTTCGGGTTTTACTTTCACCGTACTCCCGACGAGGTTTTACGTTTCGGGGGGATTACTCACCGATAGATGACTTCGTTCCAGTCGGAACTCGGGGAGGGCGGCGGCGGTGCCGTCGCCGAGGAGCTGGCCGAGAGCCAGCGATCCATCTCCATCGCCGAGTTCTTCGAGAAGAACAAACAGATGCTCGGCTTCGACAGCGACGCGAAGGCGCTCGTCACGGCCGTCAAGGAGGCCGTCGACAACGCGCTCGATGCAACGGAGGAGGCCGGCATCCTCCCGGACATCTACGTCGAAATCGAGGAATCGGGCGGCTACTACCGCCTCGTCGTCGAGGACAACGGCCCCGGAATCACGAAAGAACAGATCCCCAAGGTGTTCGGGAAACTGTTGTACGGGTCGCGGTTTCACGCCCGAAAGCAGTCACGCGGTCAACAGGGAATCGGGATCTCAGCGGCCGTGCTGTACTCTCAGCTCACCTCCGGGAAGCCAGCGAAAGTCACCTCGAAGACCGAAAACGGCGGCAGCGCGAAGTATTTCGAGCTCACGATCGATACGGATACCAACGAACCCGAGATCGACGTCGAGTCCGACACGACCTGGGAACGGCCCCACGGCACCCGCATCGAGATCGAGATGGAGGGGAATATGCGGGCGCGAAAACAGCTCCACAACTACGTCAAATACACCGCCGTCGTCAACCCCCACGCCAGGATCGAGTTCCACGAACCCGAGGAGTCGTTCAAGTTCGAACGCGCGACCGACGAACTCCCGCCCGAAACCGAGGAGATCCGCCCCCATCCTCACGGAGTCGAGTTGGGGACGCTTCTGAAGATGCTCGATTCGACTGAATCGTACTCGCTGTCGGGATTTCTGCAGGGTGAGTTCACCCGCGTCGGTACGAAGACGGCGGATGGCGTTCTGGACAACTTCAGGGACAGACAGTTCGGCCGGGAGGTCGCGTGGCGTCCGCCCGCCCCACACGAGGGCGCCGACGTCGAGGCGGCGGTCACCGATGCCGTTGCGAACAAAAGCTCGGCGGCGACGGCGGCGTTCGCCGAACGGGTCGCCGGGGAAGTCGGGGGTCGAGACCGGATCGCACACGCCGAACTCGCCGCGTTCGTCGACGACATCGCCGACGACATCGAGGCCGAATTCGACGAGACGTTCGGGTCGACCGTGAGGGAAAACGCCGTCGAGGCCGCCTGGGCCGGCATAACGGCCGATCGATCGGCCGACTGTTATGCGATCGTCGATGACGCGACGACGAGCCGGAAAGGCGACGCCGCCGTCGAAGGGCTCGCGAGTCGACTGGCGGACAAATTCATCGACCAGGAGGACGCCCGAAACCGAGTCACGCGCGCGCAACTCCGGGAGTTCATCGACCGTGCGGCGGACGCGACGGAGGAGTACGACGACGCGACGTTCGGCGAGACGGCCAGGGAAAACGTCCTTGAGGCGATCTGGGCTCGATCCGTGACCGTTCCGGACGAACCGCCGAAAGTCACGCACACGGCGGACGACCGGGACACGGCGGCGCGGTTCCTCGAGGCGATGCGGGAGACGGATATCCTCGCGCCGCCGACGGACTGTCTCGCGCCGATCTCCGAGGAACTCGTCCTCGCGGGATTGAAAAAGGAGTATGACGCCGACTTTTACACGTCGGTGACGCGCGACGCGTCGGTCCACGGCGGGGACCCGTTCGTCGTCGAGGTCGGGATCGCCTACGGGGGCGAGATCGAAGCCGACGGCAGCGTCGAGGTGCTCCGCTTTGCGAACCGCGTCCCCCTCGTGTACCAGCGGGGTGCCTGTGCGACTATCGACGTGTTGAAAAAGGTCAACTGGCGCAACTACGGTCTCGATCAGCCGGGGGGCAGCGGAATGCCGGGCGGCGCGGCGGTGCTCATGATTCACGTCGCCTCGACGAGCGTCCCCTTTACCAGTGAATCGAAGGACGCGGTCGCGAACATCCCCGAAATCGAGGACGAACTCAGGCTCGCTCTCCAGGAGTCCGGGCGGAACCTCCAGTCGCACCTCAAAAAGCAGCGGTCCCTGGAGAAACGCCGCCGAAAACAGGACGTCATCGCCGATATCCTTCCGGAGATGGCGGAAAAGCTCTCCGAGGTGACGGGCCGAGAACCCCTCAACGTCGACGACTCCCTGGCCCGGATCATGAACAACGTCCTCGTCGAACGGACGACGGAGGGATCGACCGTTCGACTGTCGATCCACAATCACGGCGGCACGAACGTCTCACCCGAGGTGACCGAAATCGTCACCGCTGATCCCGGCGATCCGGCCGACGCGACGGTCATCGAGATGGACGGCGAGTGGTTCTTGAAGTGGTCCCCGGCGGTCGAAAGCGGGGAGACGGCGACGCTTGAATACGAGATCGACGGCGAGGCGTCCTTCGACGTCTCCGTCGACGGCATCGAGGCCGAGAAACTCACTATCAACGCATAACATGAGCACAAAATCAGACACGGAGACGAAAGAGGAACTCGCCCGCGAACGGCTCATCGACCTCGCAAGCGAGTTCTACGACCAGTTCGCCGACGGGACGGTTCCCGAGATGGAGATCCCGACCCGGACGAAGAGCAACATCGTCTTCGACGAGGACAAAGACGTCTGGGTGTACGGCGACAGAACGTCGACCCGATCCGCAAACAGCGTCCGTGGCGCACAGAAGCTTTTGAAGGCGATCTACACGATCGAGTTCCTCGCCGACCAACTCGAGGAGGACCGCTCCTCGACGCTTCGGGAACTGTACTATCTCTCGGAGTCGTGGGAAGAGGAACGCGCACAGTTCTCCGGGCAGGACGAATCGAACCAACTCGTCGAGGACTTAGAGATCGTGAGCGAAGTCACCCGCGAGGACTTCCATATGCGCCCCGAGGAGTCGGGCGCGACGATCATGGGGCCGCTGTACCTTCGCGAACAGACCCGCCGCGGCGAACGGGAGATCCACTGTCAAAAGGACGTCGGCGAGGGCGGGTACCAGATCCCGAACAACCCCGACACGATCGAGTTTCTCGATCACGACGCCGACTTCGTGCTCTGCGTCGAGACCGGCGGAATGCGCGACCGGCTCGTCGAGAACGGGTTCGACGAGGAGTACAACGTCATCGTCGTCCACCTCAAAGGGCAGCCCGCGCGGGCGACCCGCCGCATCACGAAACGGCTCAACGGCGAACTCGGCCTTCCGACGGTCGTGTTCTGCGACGGGGACCCCTGGTCCTACCGGATCTACGCCTCCGTCGCGTACGGGTCGATCAAATCCGCACATCTCTCGGAGTATCTGGCGACGCCGGACGCCGAATACGTCGGCATCCAGCCGGTCGACATCGTCAACTACGACCTGCCGACAGATCCGCTCAGCGACTCGGATATCAACGCCCTCGAGAGCGAACTCGAGGATCCCCGATTCCAGGACGACTACTGGACCGAACAGATCGAACTGCAGCTCGAAATCGGAAAGAAGGCCGAACAGCAGGCGCTCGCCTCCCGCGGGCTGGACTTCGTGACCGACACGTATCTCCCGGAACGGCTCGGGGAGATGGGTGTTCTATAGCTCGTACGTCGCTACGTGGCGTCGATCCCGACGGCATCGGGGACGTCGGCGAGCGAATCGACGACGTAGTCCGGTTGGACGTCGCTTTCGGCGAGGTCAGCGTCGGCCGTGACGCCCGTCCGGACCAGAACGGTCGTCATCCCCGCGCGCTCGCCGAGTTCGATGTCGGTGTTGAGCCGATCGCCGACGACGAAACACCGCTCCGCCGGAACGCCGAGCGCGTCGAGTGCCGCCTGCTGGGCTTCCTCGGAGGGTTTCCCGAGCGTCTTCTCCGGTGCCCGTTCGGCGATCCCACCGACGGCGTTGACGATCGCTCCGGACCCGGGGGCCATTCCCTCCGCAGCCGGGATCAGTCGGTCGGGATCGGTCCCGTAGAACGTCGCCCCGGCGTCGATCGCTCGGTAGCCGGCCACCATGTCGCCGTAATCGAACTCGCGCGTCCACGAGACGACCAACACCTCCGCCGTCGTCGCGTCCGCGACGAGGTCGACGCCGGCGGTTTCGAACTGCCGTTCGAGCCCCGGAGTCCCGATCACGAAAACGGATTCGTCGGCGTGTTCGTCCCTGAGATACCGGGTAGTGACGGTGCCAGCCGAGAGCGTCTCCTCGGGGGTCGTCTCGATTCCCAACCCGGACAGGCGTTCGGCGTAGGCCACGCGCGATTTCGTCGGATTGTTCGAAAAGAACAGCGTCCCGAGCCCGGCGGCTCGGAGCCGTTCGACCGCCTCGGCTGCGCCCGGAAGCAGTTCCTCCCCGCGATAAACAGTTCCGTCGAGATCCAACACTGCGGCTTCGTACTCCATGCCTCGGATACGCACCGGAGGGTGTTAAGAATCCGTTTCCTCGACGATGCGCCGTTCCCCATCCGAATCGTCCCCCACGTATTTGTACACGACGTCGTCGCGTTCGTCCGCCGTCGCGTTGTGTGACCCATCACAGAGCGCCCCGGCGTCCGAGAGCCCACAGCGACAGACGTAGAGTTTCCCGTCGTCACCGAGCTCGTCGGCGTCGAACACGTCCGGACCGGTCGCGTCGTGTCGTACGTTCCGTGGCATAACGGCTCATAGAGGCGACGCCACAAAACGGTACCCCCGTTAGGCGGGCTCGCCGGAACTGTCGGGGAGTTCAGCCCCGATCGAGCGGAGCCGTTCGCGGCGTCGATCGCTCCGCCGTTGGACGACCGACGACTGGAGCCTGTCGGCCACGACCTCCCTGAGTTCCGCCGCGCGCTCTGCATCGATATCGAGGGCCCTCGGTTGCCGGTTCGTCAGACCGCTGGAACCGGCCGTATCGACCACGAGCGTAGCGAGACGGCGGCGGCGCTGAAACACCGTCTGTGAGTCCACCACCGTCTGGACCCGGTAGTAGGGGACGACCGTCGTCGTCCGGGTCCAAAATCCTTCACGGAGGAGGACGTACCCCGGTTGGATGTGGTAGCCGAGGTTCAGCCATTTGAGGTGGGCTCCGAGAACTGCAAGCGGCAGGAGGGCAAGCGTCACGTACCACGCGAAGGTGAGCCCGGTGTAGCGGTCGGCCGCGAAGGCGGCGGCGATGGCGACGATCGCGAGGGCGCTGTACCTGACGACGTATCGCTCTCGCGCGCGCTTCGGCGGCCGGTCGAAATCGACGTCCTCGAACGGTTCGATGGATCTGGCGAGATCGAACACCCGATCGCGGTTCGCCAGCGGAACCGCCGACTGTGACCCGGCGTCCCCGGGCGCGTATCCGGCAGTCTCTACGGCAAGCGAGCCGTAGCCGAGTCGCCGGGCGAGGAAGTTCTCCGAGACGGTCAGGGTCTGTACCTTCTCGAGCGGGATCGCCCCGCTGAACCGCTGGAGTAGTCCACGCTCGTAGAGAAGTTCGTCGTTTCGTCTGGCGAGCCGGAAACCGTAGTAGTTCGCCAGCGCGAGCGCCCCGCTTATCAACGCCGCGACCGCGACGATGCCCACGGCCGCCAGCGGCGCGGTCGCGGCGAGCCCGATTAGTGGATCTCCGAACCGCTCCCGAAGCGAAGGCGATACGACCGAGAGCAACACCGTAACGAGCGAGAGCAACCGGAGGTCGATCCCCACAATCCCCAAAAGTACGAGCTCCTTTTGTGTGACGACGAACAGCTCCCGCTCGGGCTCCGGTTCGGCCCCCGCTTCGACAGTGTCGCCCCGTTTCAGCCGACCGAGTTCCGACTGAAGACGTTTCGCCTCCTCGAAGCTCACGTATCGGAGCGACGCCTCCGTCGAGGACCCGCCCGCGGTTTCGAGGTTGATCTGTGCGATCCCGAGTGCCCGCTGGACGACGTTCCGGCTGATGTCGACGTTCTGGACGCGACCGACCGGGATTTCGCGGTTTCGACGCGAAACGACGCCTGAGGCGATATCGAGGGTATCGTCGGTGAGTTCGTACTCGAAACGCTGGTAGTACACAAGCTGGTACGCCAAGGCGATGACGAACCACACCACGACGAGGAATCCGAACCCGGAGACACCGCCGAACGCCGGCGACCCGATGAGGATGAACACGAGGACCCATGCCAGTCGGACGACCGACTCGCCCGCACGGAACGGGATCGAGAGTGGATCGAGTTTCATCAGACCGCGTCGTCACCCTC
>CAZOFL010000096.1:0-629 GCA_964579035.1 uncultured Natronomonas sp.
CGATCGATGACATGATCTATGATTTGGTAGTTCCGGACTTAAATGCGACGGTGGTGAAACCGGCCGGCGACCCCGACGGCGACCGACCGTCCGGCGCCCGAAAACCGATGGAGGGTGGCGGTCGGCGGGTTTCGCTCGGACCGGCGATTGACGTTACGCCCCCCGTTTTCGATGAACGCGACCGGATGGGCGTCTACCGTCGGATAGCGGCTGTGATAGATTCGGTTGGAACGGGTCCAGTCGGGCGTATCACCCGTTCTATCCGACGGTGTTCGTACTATCGGGGTTCGGATGGATGCCGAGGCCACATCGAGGGTGAGGATAATCGCTCCGTCTCGTGGCCAGGGGGTCGGTCCCGGACGCGGAACAGCCACCGAGTGGGGCCGTAGAACACCACCGAGCGGCCCCTCATACCGCTTTGGGAGGAACGTCCGGACGGCCACTACCGACCGAACGATCCCATCGACCGCGCCGAGTTCGAGACGACGAGGGTACTCGAGGCCGCCATCGCGACGGCGGCGAAAAAGGGATTTAAAAGCCCGAGCGCGGCCATCGGGATCGCAAGCCCGTTGTAGACGAACGCCCACCCGAGGTTCTGTCGGATCCGGCCGTTCGTCAACTCGGCGATA
>CAZOFL010000096.1:639-8925 GCA_964579035.1 uncultured Natronomonas sp.
TTGTGTCCCGCTCCCGAGTGCGATCCCGAGGTCCGCCGCCGCAAGCGCCGGCGCGTCGTTGCTCCCGTCACCGACCATCGCGACTGACCCGCGGGCCCGGAGCCGTTCGACCGTCCGGGCTTTCGCCTCCGGACGGACGCCCGCGAACACCTCAGAAACCCCTTCGACGGCGCGGAAGCGGTCGGCTGCAGCCCCCTCATCGCCAGTCAACACGACGACGGACCGGTCCCGAGAGAGCGACTCGACGGCCGACCGCCACTCCGCCCGCGGCGTGTCACCGACCACGATGACACCGCGGACCGTCCCGTCCCACCCGACGGCGACCGGAATGTCCCCGTCGCCTCTGGCCTCGGCGATCCGATCGCGAAACGCTTCTCCGCCCTCCAGCCCGCGTTCACGGAGGAACTCCGGGTGACCAACGACCGTCTCTGTCCCGTCGACCGGCGCGGAGACGCCCCGGGAGTCCCGGTCGAATGCCCCTGGGTCGACCGACATGGTTCCGCCGTCAGTCGCCGACCGACGGCTCGCGTTCCCCGGATTCTCACCGGCGTGATCGACGATCGCCTCGGCGATCGGATGTCCCGACAGCGACTCGACGGTAGCCGCCCGACGGAGCAGCTCCTCGGGGGCGTCGGCATGGATCGAGACGACCGACATCGATCCCTCGGTCAGCGTTCCGGTCTTATCGAGCACGACTGTGTCGATATCGGGCGCGTCCTCGAACACCGCCTCGGCGGTTATCACGATCCCTCGGTCGGTCGCCGTCCCGATCCCGGCAGCGATGGCAAGCGGCGTCGCAAGCCCCAACGCGCACGGACACGAAACGATGAGGACGGTCAACCCGAGCAACAACGCGGCCGCGATCCCGCCCCCGGAGCCAAGCGTCAAACCGGCGACCACGACAGCGACGACGACCACGAGCGGCACGAATATTGTCGCGAGCCGGTCGGCCAGCCGCTGGACACCGGGGGCCGAACTCTGGATCTCCCAGAGCAACTCGACGAGCCGATCGAGCGTACTCGTTACCGTATCGTCGACCTCGACGACGAGGGGCGCGTCGGTGACGACCGTCCCGCCGGCGACCCGGTCGCCGGGGCGTTTGCTCACCGGGGCCGACTCGCCGGTTACGAGCGACTCGTCGACGGCTGCGCGTCCCTCACACACGTCGCCGTCGAGGGGGACGCGCTCGCCCGGGCGAACGAGAAGCCGTTCGCCCGGTTCGACCGCGTCGAGCGGGATCGTCTCCCCGTCCGAAGCGCGTCTGGCGTCCTCGACGCCGCGTTCCGTCAGCTCGGAGAGCCGACCGACGGCACGCCGTTTGATTTTCGCCTCGTAGTAGCTGCCGCCGGTCACGACGAGGATGATGGCGACGGTCACGTCGAAATAGAGATCCGTCCGCCCGACACCCATCGCGAGGGTGCTGTAGGCGTAGGCGCTACAGGCGGCGAGCGCCACCAAAAGATCCATGTTCGGAACGCCGGCCCGGAGGCTGACGGCCGCTCCTCGAAGGATCGGCCAGCCGGTGTAAAACAGGACGAACGACGTCATGACCCAGATGTTCGCGAACACGTAGATCCCGTCGAAGCCGCCGAACTCGACGACCGGATCGTAGCCGAAATACGTCGGATACAGAAACAGCGCGTACCACACCATCACCATCATGCCGAAGAACCCGCCGCCGGCGAGGAACTTCGCCGTCTCGTTTACGTCCTCGTCGGGCCGTCCCTCCGAGCGGTTTCTGGCCGTGTAGCCGTACCCGGAGAGCAACTCGGGTAGGTCGCCTTCCGTGCGAACGTCAGGATCGTACCGAACCCGAACGGTGTCGGAGGTGTAACTCGCCTCGATCGCGTGTATCCCTTCGATGGTCGCCGCGCGTCCTTCCAGGAACGCTTCACACGTCGTACAGTGCATTCCGTCGACACCGAGAAACGCGGACTCGCCCTCGTCGGCCCGTTCCGCCTCATGCGCCGCCGCCGAACCCTCCCTGCCGATCGAGTCCCTGACGGCGTTGGCCTCCGATCCATCGAGGTCGCCGAGAGAGCGCTGTACTTCGAGACACCCCCGACAACAGAACCCGCCCTCAACGCCCGAGTCTGTCACCGGCGTCGGCGGCGTCGCGAGCCCACAGAGTGAACATTCGGGGGTGGCGTCCGCCGCTTCGGGCCTTTCGGAAGCAGTCATCGGTCACAGGGGTTGATAAAACGGGATCGGCGGATGCGGCAGGTGGACCCCATAAAGCATCAGCCCGTGCTGCAGCGGGATGTATCCCAACACGACGAACGCGGCCCCGAGAACGCGGTGGAGCCGGACCCGGTTTTCCGTGCCGAGCGATCCGAGCGCCGTCCCGTACGCAAAAAGCGTCGGAATCGTCCCGAGCCCGAGGATCCCGAGCGACAGCGCCCCGCGTATCGGGTCACCGAGCGCGAACGCGTACAGATACGCCGGGTAGATGATCGGACACGGCAGGAGTCCGTGGATCGCGCCGAGCCCGACGATTCCGGGTGAGTTCGCGAGTCGGTCGATCCGGCCGGTGAGAAGCCCCGACACCCGGGCGAACGCCGGACCGACGACCGGGAGGCCGTGCGGACCGCCGGACCGCCCTCGGAGATAGTATGCGCCACTGGTGATGATCGCGACCCCGACCAAAATCCCGACGGTCGCGCGGACGCCGTCCCCGACCGTCGCCACGGCGTCGACCGACGCGAACGCCAGCCCGCCGAGCAACCCGAACAGCCCGCCCAAGACCGCGTAGCTCCCGGCCCGACCGAGGTTGAAAAGCGAGTGCTGTCGGACCTCGTACAGCGTCAACGCGTTGCCCCGTTCCGTGCCCCGCTGGGGGTTGAACCGGTCGGCGTAGGCGGTCACGAGCGGGCCGCACATCCCGAGACAGTGCGCGCCGGCGAGCAGGCCGACGACGAGAAAGACGAGCAGATCGACGTTTCCGGCCGCGACCGCGGACGCGGAGCCGCCGTGCGTCTGTGCGACGAGCCACGCGATGTCCGAGGCGGCGCTACCCATCGGTTACGCCGACGCGCCGTCGTGGTGATCCGGCCCCTCTGTTGGACTCGTTGCGATGACCATCGCAACGATGATGATTGCGACGTTGATCGCCGAAAACACCCCGGCGGTCCACGAGCTCGCGAAACCGTACCAGGCAACAGGGGCGAGCGCGAACAAGCCGACGGTGGCCGCCATTCGTGGAGAGAGCGAATCCGATACCATACAACCCCGTTTCGCACGATTACTTATAAAATATCGGGCGAATCCTATCAAACCGGATCGGAGGAATAGCTATTTCAACACCCACGCAATACTGGCGAACATATGACCCCGGAACTGAAACGTGAAATCGGACACGACGAGTTCGATCCGAAGGGAACGCTGGCGCTGATAAGTATCTACTTCTTGATACTTGTCGCCCTGTGGATCTTCATGTACTTCGTCGAGTTCGTCGGGAACGATCTGACTGTCGTCGGAGTGGCGGTATGAACATCCACACCTACGAGAAGTTCTGGCTCGCAGCGTCGATGGTGCTCATCGTCGGGTTCATCCTGACGATCACGTACGGGGCGGTCGGCCTCGGAATCGCGATGGTCGACGACTCCTCGCCGACCGTCGATCCCGACAACCTCGACGAACATCCCGGATTCGCGGACCCCGGCGTCGAGCAGGTCGGTGAAAACGAGTACGAGGTCCACGTGATCGCCGTGCAGTTCGCGTACTTCCCGGGCGAAGTCGAGGTTCCCGCAAACAGCGAGGTGACGATACACGTCACGAGCGAGGACGTGATCCACAGTTACAGCGTCGTCGGTACGAACGCGAACACGATGGTCATCCCCGGTGAGGTCGCGAGCATAACGTTCGAGGTCGACGAACCGGGCGAGTACGGGGTCCTCTGTAGCGAGTACTGCGGAGCCGGTCACCACGACATGGAGGGCACACTAGTCGTCGTTCCCGAAGACGAGTACGAGGGTGATGCCTGATGAGCGCGAACTCCGGCACCTACCTCGATCAGTTCCCCGCCGAGGCGAAGGTGATCAGGTCGGCGTTTCTCACCGCCTTCGTCGCTCTGGGAATCGGCGCGTTCGTCGGGTTGCTTCAGGTGTTCAACCGCCTCGACATATTCCGGATCTACGAGGCTTCGGAGCTTTTCACGGCAGGGGACTACTACTCGATGCTCACCCTGCACGCCGTTCTGTTGGTGTTGACGTTTACGATCTTCTTTCTCGTAGCCGTGTTCACCTGGGCGGTCACGACTAGCCTCGAGCGCGGCGTCGAGGACATCCGGTTCACATGGGTGTGGTTCGGCCTGATGTCGGTCGGAACCTTGCTCGCGGGTGTCGCCATCATCGGCGGGTTGATTCCGGGCGTCGAGATGAGCGCCGCGGTCCTGTATACGTTCTACGCGCCGCTGCAGCCGCATCCGCTGTTCTATCTCGGCCTCGTGCTGTTCATCGTCGGGACGTGGCTGGCGGGCGTCGACTGGTTCCGTTCGTGGTGGGCCTGGAAATCCGAAAATCCGGACGAGCGAATCCCGCTGCCGACGTTTATGGTTCTGACGACGACGCTGTTTTGGTATCTCTCCAGCCTCGGCGTCGCCGTCTCGGTGCTCGTCTTTTTGCTCCCCTGGTCGCTCGGGATCATCGATCAGGTTAACGCGCTGTTGACCCGGACGCTGTTTTGGTACTTCGGCCACGCCGTCGTTTACTTTTGGCTGATGCCGGCGTACATGCTGTGGTACGTCATGTTGCCGAAGATCTCGGGCGGCAAACTGTTCAGCGATCCGCTCGCACGCGTCGTGTTCGTTCTCTTCTTGATTCTCTCGACCCCGACGGGGATCCACCACCAGTACCTCGATCCGGGGATCGCGGAGGGGTTTAAGTTCATCGCGATGGTGAACACCATGTTCCTGTTGCTGCCCAGTTTATTGACCGCCTTCACCGTCGTCGCCAGTATGGAACACGGCGCACGCCAGCGCGGCGGGTCGGGCTACTTCGGCTGGCTCCGGGCGCTCCCGTGGCGTGATCCCGTCTTCGCCGGGATGGCCCTCGCCGGGTTGATGTTCGCGGCCGCCGGCTTCTCCGGGATGATAAACGCCGGCATGAACATCAACTACCTCGTCCACAACACGTGGTGGGTCGTCGGACACTTCCATCTCACCATCGGAACGGCCGTCGCATTGACCTTTATGGCCGTCAGCTACTGGTTCGTCCCACAGGTGACGGGTAAGAAGCTGTGGGGGAAGGGTGTCGGGCTCGCTCAGGTCCTGATCTGGTTCCTCGGCATGACGTTCATGAGCAATGCGATGCACCGACAGGGCCTGATCGGCGTCCCCCGCCGAACCGCCGAACCGGAGTATCGTGGCTTCGAGTACGACGTCGCCGTCGGATCGATGGGTGAACTCAATATGCAGGTCGCCATCGGCGGAACGTTGCTTTTCGTCTCGACTGTTCTCTTCCTCGTCGTTATGGGTATGACTGTGCTGGGAAGCAAAACCGACGACATCGTCGATAACGGCTACGCGGACACGCTCTCGGGCCCCGAAGACGCCCCCCGCGTGCTCGATAACCTGAAACTCTGGACGGTCATCGCCGTCGTGCTCGTGATCCTCGCGTACTCCTTGCCACTGGCGTCGATCATCAGCCGCGGCGGCCTCTTCGGTCCCGGCGGGAGCCCCTCGCCGCAGTTCATCGACACCGTTGTCTTCGCGGGGCAGATCGCCGCCGATACGATCGCGGAGGTGATTCCGTGATGCGGGTCAGCCCAGTCGGGTTGCTCGTCGCAATCGTCGTGATGGTGCCCGTAATCATCGAGATGCGAACCGTGTTCGTCCATCTCGGGATTGACGTCTCCCTTGCCGAAACCGCGCTTCTCGGCGCGGCGATGATCGGTGCGGTAATCCTGTGGGCGGTCGCGCCCGATATCCGGAAGCGCGGACAAACGAACGGGGAGTAACGGCGCCAACCGTCGTCGGCGAGGGATCAGTACGCTTCGGCGAGCCCCGAAAGCGCCTCGTGATTGGTCGTGGTGTGGGGAGCCGTCAGCGGCGAGACACTGATACGACCCTCCAAGACGGCTCGACGGTCGCTCCCGGTGGGGTCCGGAACCGATCCCTCCGCCATCAGCTCCCAGATGCGGTCGTGGATGCGGACCGTCCCGTTGCCGTCCCGCTCGGCATCCATCTTGTACACGTGTGAGGGTCGCGTAACCTCCATCGGCGCGAACCCCTCCTCGGGCGGAATCGGCGCGTTGACGTTGAGGTAGTCCGCCGTCTCGAAGACGCCGACGTTCGGCGCGTGTTCGACGAGATATTCGACGGCACGCGCCGCCTCGCGGAACTGCCCGGGGTCGGCAGTGAACTCCTCGAAATTGAACTCCCCGGCGGGAAAGTACACCGAGGCCGCGATCGCCGGGACGTCGAAAAAGGCGGCCTCGACGGCGGCGGAGACCGTTCCCGAACGCCCGAGGACGTACGTACCGAGGTTCGCCCCCTGGTTTGCGCCGGCGACGACGATGTCGGGGTCGATATCCAGCGAGCCGAGGGCGGCGATGACGCAGTCGCCCGGCGTCCCCTCGACGGCGTACCCCATCTCGTGTTCGTACAACTCGACCGATCGGGAGAGCTGTCTGCCGACGGAGCTTTGATCGTCGGCCGGCGCGACGGCCGTTACGTCCGCGATCGACGAGAGCCGATCGTACACCGTCCGGATCCCGACCGCGTCGATCCCGTCGTCGTTCGTGAGGAGGATCTTCATGCGCGCTCCCGGCGGGTCGATCGGACACGGTCGGTTCCAGTACCGGTCGCCGCGATCATCGACGGCCCACCAGCCCGCGGACGTTCTTGAGATACAGCGGGATCGCACGCTTTCGACCGCCGTCGACCGCCCGTCGGATGGCGCGGCCGACGTCCTCGAAAACCCCCTCACCGTGGCCGACGAGCAGTCGATCCGGGTTGTACTCACGAAGGTCCGTCGGCGGCAGGACCCGAAGCATCGGGTGGACGCCGACGGCCTCCTCGGGCGCTCGGAAGTACTCGGCGGTCCCGAGCGCTTCCGGAACGACGAGCGTCTCGCCGTCGAAAAGCGTCGCCTCCTGCCACAGCGGGTTGTCGATGAGGCGGCCGACTTCGAAGCCCGCGAGTTCCCGTCCGAACTGCCTGGTCGGGGCGTCCAGCTTTTTTCCGACACCGTCCATCCACCCCGGGACGTACACCGCGACGTCGTGGCGGTTCGCGACCGCTGCCGCGTCGCGTTTGTGCCGGTCGAGCAACACGACCACGCCCTCGGGGTCGGCGTACTCCGCCAGAAGGTCGTCGAGCCCCGCCGCGTCGACGGGATCGATGATCCACAAGCCGCCGTCGCTCTCGACGGCGTGGGAGGCGCGCCGCATCGTCTCCTCGGGGTGTGCGATCCACCCGACACCCCCGTCGAACCGGTCTATGACCGTCAACTCGCCCGCACCGGACTGCTTCATTGGCATACCGGACGTACGATCGCACGGCTCATAAACGCGGCCCCCGAGGCAGCCGGGCCGGTCGTCCGCCCGGGACCCACTTCACTGCAGATCGAACTTCTCGGCCGCGGTCTGCATGTCGTTATCCCCGCGTCCACGGAGGTTTATCAGGGTCGTCCCGTGGCGGCCCTCCTCGGCGAGTTTGATCGCCAACGCGATGGCGTGGCTCGGCTCGAGAGCGGGGATGATCCCCTCTGCCTCGCTCAACTCGCGGAACGCCGCCAGCGCCTCCTCGTCGGTGACCCCGTGGTACTCGGCCCGCCAGAGCGACTGGAGGGCGGATAAACGCTGGGATTACAGAGAGCCACAGTCACGTGGAAAGTGGTATGTCATGTCGGCTTCGTCCCCGCCCTGAAGAACGAGGCTTTCGCCTCGAATATTCCGTAACTGTGTGACACCAACGGTCGGTACGTCCCTGCTCACGCTGGATGGCAGAAAACGCGGGAAAGGCGGGCCTACAGGGATTTGAACCGGACAAAGACGGTCGCTCACCCCGCTCGCGCTGTGTCCCGGAGGCTTCAAATTCGGCCGTCGCATCGCGCTATGCGCCCCCGGGACCGCTTCGTTACCGCCCGCGGGCGTTGGGGCGCGGGCGGAAAGTGGGCCGGCACGAATTTGAATCGCCGCGGAGCAAGCTCCGCGAGCCCTCGTTCGCTTCGCTCACGAGGACGTGGTTACGGCCGCCCGAAGTAGGACACTCCGGGGGCGAGATGCGGGCGGAAAGTGGGCCGGCACGAATTTGAATCGTGGTTACGGCCACCCGAAGGCCGAAGG
>CAZOFL010000097.1:0-8855 GCA_964579035.1 uncultured Natronomonas sp.
ACGATCGTACTCAGCAGCCACGATATGGACGTCATCGAGGCGGTCTGTGACCGCGTCATCGTCATGGCCGGCGGGCGGATCCTCGCGGATGACACCGTCTCGGCGCTCGTTTCGAGCAGAGCCCACGACAGCGTCGAAGTGACGAGCGCCGATATCGACGAGGAAGTCCTCGCGAGGCTCCGGGAGCGCTTCGAACTCAGGTCCGTCTCGAGTGAGGATCCCCGGACCCGGATCGAAGTGGCCGCGAGCGGTGACGACCTGTACGCGCTGATGGACTGCCTCAGAGACGCCGGCGTGACGATCGACGGCGTGCGGACCATCCATCCCGACCTCGAGGACGTGTTCGTCGAGATGACTGCCGCGGGGTCGGAGCCGTCCGACGGCGATCGACAGATCGGGTCTCGACAGTGAGTTCCGCCGGCACTCCCGATAGAGGATCGTCCGGGCCGACCGACGCGGACGGACGTGGCGACGAGGAGCTCGAGACGCCCCGCCCGGCGACGTACTACCACCTCGCTCGGGCCGTCCTGTACCGCGAGTTTCTGATCTTCGTCCGGTACCCCGCAAACGCCGTCGGCGGCATCGTCGTCTCGCTGTTCTTTTTCGTGATCCTGTTCTACGGCGGCACCCTGTTGGCCGGGCAGGCGCTTTCGGACTCCATCGAGGGGATCATCGTCGGATACTTCCTGTGGACGCTGTCGGTCGGCGCGTACTCGTCGGTCTCGAACGACATCGGGAGCGAGGTCCAATGGGGGACACTCGAGCGACACGTGACGACGCCGTTCGGGTTCGCGCCGGTTGCCCTCCTGAAAGGCGTCGCGAAAGTCGTCCGGACGTTTCTCATCTCCGCGGTCATCCTCGCGGCGATGCTGCTTATAACTGGGACGACGCTCCGTCTCGACCCGATCACGATCGTCGCCGTCGCCGGGCTTTCGATCACGTCGGTGCTCGGTCTCGGGTTCGCGGCCGGCGGCGTCACGGTCCTGTATAAACGAATCGGCAGCTGGCTCAACCTGCTGCAGTTCGGCTTCGTCGTCCTCGTCGCGGCACCGGTGTTCGAGGCGCCGTGGACCCGGTTTCTGCCGCTCGCACACGGGAGTGCGCTCCTGCAGCGTGCGATGGTCGACGGCGTCCGGCTCTGGGAGTTCGGGCTCGCCGAACTCGGATTGCTCGTCGGCGTCGCTGTCGGCTATCTCGTCGCCGGCTACGTCGTGTTCCACTACGCGACGCGGCGAGCCCGGCGACTCGGAGTACTTGGCGATTACTGATACGGTTCGCCGTCGACGTTCACTGACGGGCGCTAATCCGTTGTGTCCGCCGATGAGTCCGCCGACGGTCGTCTGCCAACCAGTTCGTTTTCCGGTGTTACCTCGACCCGTCGATAACAACTCGCTTTGAAAGTTAACAGAATTTATTAATTAAGGGTGCGTAATTTATAATACCTATGGGAAATGCAACACCCTTCAGACCGCACACGCCGGTCGACCGGACCCTACTCGCGGTCAACGCCGGCCTCATCGGGCTGTTCGTCGGGTGGGGAACCGCGCTGCGGGCGAGCGAGACGCTTGGCGTCCAGGCTCTTCTCGCGACGGTGGTGGCGGCCGGCATCGCTGTCGGGCTCTACGTCGGGCTACTCCTGGTCGAAGCCCGAACCACACACCCGTCGACGGTGTCCGGTTCGATTCCCGAAGAAGGAATCGCGGCGGACGGCGGAAACGGTGACCGTCTCGATAGCTAACGGGACCCGACGGGGTCAGGGATCGGGCGCGTACTCCCCGTGAATGCGATCCATCCGGGCGGCCATCACGAAGTCGGCGTGGTGGAGGCCGTCGATCTTGTGCGTCCACATCGTGACGCCGACCTCGCCCCACTCGAGGCGGAGGTCGGGGTGGTGCCACTCCTCCTCGGCGAGTTCGCCGATCTCGTAGGTGAACTCCAAGGCGTCGCGGAAATCCTCGAACTTGTAGGTTCCCTCGAGGTGGTGTTCGTCGACGATCTCCCAGACGTCGGTGTCGATCTGCTCGTACAGCGACTCGAGGTCCTCGCCGGTGAGGGGGTCGTCGTCGCTCGTGCACGCCTCACACGCCTGATCGGCAAGCGCTTGCCGTGTCATACCGGCTCTTCGGTCGCTCCGCAGGTGAACCTTTGCCCCGGAGCCGATCCGTCCTTCCGGCCGGTCACTCCCCGCGCAACTCGATTCCGGCGACGAGTTCGTCCGGGCTCTCGCCGGAGCGGATCGAATCGAGGATGAAAAACGCTTCGGAGGGTTCGAGGAAGTGTTCGGTGACCGCCCGCCCGAGTGGGGTCGGCTCGAAGCCGTCGATGAACCCGTACTCGATGAGTTTGCCGAGAGCGTGTTTCGTCGGCACATCGCCGACCATCCGGTCGTTGAGCCGCTTTGCACCCTTGCCGGCGACGGTGATGTTGGCGAGCGTCTCCTCGATCGCCGCCGTCTCGTCGTAGCGCGTGATCACCGGCTCCATCTCGCCTTTCAGGAGCTTGAACGCGATCTCGTCCTCGGAGCCCTCCATCGAACTGTGGTACGTGCAGTCGGGTTCGACGAGGAGATACACCGTTCCTCGGTCGTGGTAGTCGGGGCGGCCGGCGCGGCCGAGCATCTGCTCGAACTCCTGGACCGACAGCCACTCGATCCCCATCGCGAGTGAATCGAAGATCACCTGTGAGGCGGGGAAGTCGACGCCGGCCGCCAGCGCCGCGGTCGTGACGACGGCGGCGAGATCCTGCTCGCCGAACTCCCGTTCGACGCGCTTTCGTTTGCCGTAGTCCAGCCCGGCGTGGTAGGGGGCTGAACTGTACTCGAGGCGGCGAGAGACCTCGTGGCACCGTCGCCGGGAGTTCGTGAAAATGATCGTTTGCCCGCGATACCCCTTCGAGGACGTCGCGTCGAACGCCCGCCGGACAAGTCTGTTCTCGATGTCGACCTTCTCTGTCCCGTCCGCGAACGTGACGTGGCGCTCGATCGGCACCGGTCGCTCCTCGAACTCGATCAGTTGGGCGCCGAGTTTCCCGGCGAGTTCGGGGGCGTTGCCGACCGTCGCGGAGAGATACACCCACTGCGTGTCACACGAGTTCGTCTCACAGTAGTGTTTCAGCCGGGAGAGGAGGCCGTCGAGGCGGTGGCCGCGATCCTCCTCGCCGAGGTTGTGCACCTCGTCGATAACGACCGTGCCGATGTCGCCGAGATCCTTGCCGGTCCGGAGTGCGTGGTCGATCCCCTCGTAGGTGCCGACGATCACGTCTGCCCCCGGATCGAACCGGTTGCCGTCGTCGCGGATACGGGAGGCCCCGACCCGAATGCTGACGTCGAGAACGTCGCCGTAATCGGTTTTGAAGTCCTCGTGCTTCTGGTTGGCGAGGGCGACGAGGGGGACCAGAAACAACATCTTTCCCTTTCCTTTCAGCGCGCGATCGATCCCGGCGAGTTCGCCGACGAGGGTCTTGCCCGTCGCCGTCGCGCTGACGACGAGTTGGTCGCGACCCTCGAGGAGGCCGTTCCGGACGGCCAGACTCTGGACGGGCAGGAGTTCCTCGAACTCCCCGAGTCGCGACCGCAACTCGGCGTGGATGTCGAGATCCTCCGTGGGGACGATATCGATCTCGTCGGTCGTCGCGCTGATCTCGTCGAACTTCGTCAGATCGGGGTCGAGTTGGCCCGACAGGAGGTTCGCGACGCGCCCGAGGTCGCCGACTTCGAGCAGCAACTCCTCCAGTCGATCGCGGGCCCCCGATCGCAGCCCGCGGTAGTTGGCTTCCCGTTCGAGTTCGCGTTTCGCACAGTCCGGGCAGATGTGTTCGTCGTCGGCCTTAATGGCGATCTCGGAGGTCAACGGCGAGTACCGACCCTTCCCGGCGCAGTACCGACACGTCCGGACCTGCTTGGCGTCGAGTTGGTAGCCGCCGAACATCGCCTCGAGCTCCTCGCGACCTCCGGGGGAGGTCTGTTCGGAGATCCGGATCCGGGAGGCCCGCCGGGCCATCTCGACGAACTGCTCGGGACGCCGCGGCACCTCGTCGTCACCCTCTCGGACCCGGAACCGCCCCGGTCGCGGGCCGGCGTCCGTCCGTTTCAAATCGAGTCGGCCGTGGAGCAGCCGCTCGCCGTCGCGTCGGACGACGACGGTGTAGCTGTCGCCCGCCTCGTGTACGAACAGCGTCCCCACCGCTGCGACCTGCTTCGACACGGCTCACAGTAGTCTGGGCGGGTATTTGAGGGGTTCGGCTCCGGACGGCGCATCGGCGTTCGTTACACCCCCTGCCGTCCCGCGTTTATATACATCGCGACTGTCCACCCAACGGCTTTTGTTTACCGCCGAACTACCGGGTGTCGATGAGAGCCCTCACGCTCGGTCCCGAAGGTACGTACTCCCACCGCGCGACGAAATCGGTCACCGACGACATCGAGTTCGTCGAGTCGGTGACGGGGATCGTCGAGGGCGTCGCCGGCGGCGAGTACGAACGCGGCGTCGTTCCGATCGAGAACAGCATCGAGGGGTCGGTCACGGAGTCGCTCGACGCGCTGGCGGACAGAAACGTCGCCGTCGTCCGGGAGATCGTCACTCCGATCCAACACGCGCTGCTCGCACAGGCCGGCGAGTTCGACACCGTCGCGAGCCACCCGCAGGCCCTCGCACAGTGTCGGGGATTTCTGGGCGAGGAGTATCCGAGCGCGAAGACCGAAGCGGTTGCCTCGACGGCCCGGGGAGTCGAGCGCGCCCGTGACGACCCGACCGTCGCGGCGATCGGCCATCCGGCGACCGCCGGAAGCGACCTGCAAGTACTCGCCCGCGACATTCAGGACAGCACCTCGAACGCGACCCGCTTTGTCGTCCTTGCCCCGGAGACCGAGCGCTCCGACGCCGGCGGCAAGAGCACCGTGGTCGTCTATCCGAACACGAACTATCCGGGACTGCTCTTGGAGATGCTCGAACCGTTCGCCGAGCGCGACATCAACCTCTCCCGAGTCGAATCGCGACCCAGCGGCGAGCGGCTGGGGGATTACATCTTCCATCTGGACTTCGCCGCCGGTCTCTACGAGGAGCGCGCCAAGGAGGCCGTCGAGGAGCTGCGCGACATCGCGACCCACGGGTGGGTCCGCGTGCTCGGCTCCTACGACACCGAGCACGTGTTGTAATCGCCCGCCGGCCGACACGCTCGAGAGTCGATGAGACAGGCGACACACGAAAGACGGCACGTTCCACGCAAGGGTTTTTAATGGACGCCGTCGAAAGACGCTTAACGAGCAGTTTTCGGCCCGCACTGGAGGCGGGTCCGGATAGCCGCCGCCGTCTGATTTAACAACGCTTAAACCTTTGCCGGCTATAGCACGCTGTAGTATCTCGTGATAGCTTCTCTCCCCGACCAGCCCAACCCATGGTAGACGTAAGCCAACACAACTTGGTTCCGGAGCATACGGTTCTCGACTCGGACGCCGTCGAGAGTGTGCTCACGGAGTACGACATCCGACGCACAGATTTACCGAAAATACAGCGCCGCGACGCCGCCCTCCCCGACGACGCCGAGGTCGGCGACGTGGTAAAGATCGTCCGTGACTCCCGAACCACCGACGAAGCGGTGGTGTACCGACTGGTGGTAGAATGAACAGGCAAGACCGACGCGCGATCTCGCGGGAGTACTTCTCCCGGGAGCGACTCGCGGAGCACCACTTCCGATCGTTCAATAACTTCCTCGACCGCGGCATGCAGCGTGTCGTCGACGAGAAGGAGTCGATCGACACCGACATCGGCGACAAGGAGGGCCAAGAACCCGTTCGCGTCGACCTCGGCAACGTCCGGATCGTGACTCCACGCGTCCGGGAGGCCGACGGCTCCGAGGAACTGCTGTACCCACAGGAAGCCCGCCTCCGCAACATCACCTACTCCGCCCCGGTTTTCATGGAGATGAGCATCGTCCGCGGCGGCGAGGAGGAGGAAGAACACGTCGTCGATCAGGCCGAAACGAAGGTCGGCCGGATGCCGGTGATGGTCGGCTCGAACAAGTGTAACATCCACGACTTCAGCCGCGAGGAACTCATCGAGATCGGCGAGGACCCCGCCGACCCCGGCGGCTACTTCATCGTCAACGGCTCCGAGCGAGTGCTGATGACGAGCGAGGACCTCGCGCCGAACAAGATCCTCGCGGAGTACGACACCAAGTACGGCGACGAGATCCAGATCGCGAAGACGTTCTCCCAGCGCCGTGGCTACCGGGCCCTCGTGTTGTGCGAGCGGAACCGGAGCGGAATCCTCGAAGTCTCGTTCCCCTCGGTGTCGGGGTCGATCAACTTCGTGACGCTCGTCCGGGCACTCGGGCTCGAATCGGACGAGGAGATCGTCCACCGCGTGAGCGACGACCCCGAAATCGTGAAGTTCATGCTCGAAAACCTCGAGGCCGCGGAGGTCGGCTCGACCGCCGAGGCCATCGAGACGCTCGGCCAGCGCGTCGCCGCCGGTCAGGGCAAAAACTACCAGCTGAAACGCGCGAACTACGTCATCGATCGGTACCTCCTGCCGCACCTCCACGAGGAGGGTGTCGAGGACGAGGAGACCCGGATGAACAAGGCCGTCTACCTCTGCCGGATGGCGGAAGCGTGTTTCGAACTCGCCTTGGAACGCCGCGAATCCGACGACAAGGACCACTACGCGAACAAGCGGCTGAAGGTCTCCGGCGACCTGATGAAAGACCTGTTCCGGACGGCGCTGAACAAACTGGCGCGGGACGTCAAATACCAGCTCGAACGCGCAAACATGCGGAACCGACAGCTCTCGGTGAGCACGGTCGTCCGCTCCGACGTGTTGACCGAACGGCTCGAACACCCGATCGCCACCGGCAACTGGGTCGGCGGCCGATCCGGCGTCTCCCAGTTGGTCGATCGGACGGACTACATGGGCGTTCTGTCACACCTTCGGCGGCTCCGGTCGCCGCTTTCCCGCTCGCAGCCGCACTTCGAGGCGCGGGACCTCCACGCCACCCAGTGGGGTCGGATCTGTCCCTCCGAGACCCCGGAGGGGCCGAACTGTGGTCTCGTGAAGAACTTCGCACAGGCGATGGAACTGTCCCAGAACGTCGACGACGAACGCGAACTGAAGCGCGAACTCGCGTCGATGGGCGTCGAGGGAATTCCGGGAATCGAGACGGTCGAAACACACGCGGCGGACGACTAATATGAGCCAGGGACGAGAAGCCAAAGTGTACGTCAACGGGAGCCTCATCGGCACCCATCCGGACCCGCACAGACTCGCAAACGACATTCGGGAATCGCGCCGCCGCGGCGAGATCGACGAGATGGTGAACGTCTCGGTCCGCGACCGGACCGACGAGGTCATCGTCAACGCCGACGCCGGCCGTGCCCGCCGCCCCCTCCTCGTCATCGAGGACGGCGAGCCGATCATGAGCGACGAGGAACTCGAAGCCGTCAAGAACGGCGAGTTGGAGTTCGAATCGCTCGTCGACCGCGGCTACGTCGAGTTCATCGACGCCGAGGAGGAGGAGGACATCTACGTCGCCGTCGACGAGGAGGATCTCACCGAGGACCACACCCACCTCGAGATCGATCCCCAACTGATGTTCGGGATCGGCGCGGGGATGATCCCCTACCCCGAGCACAACGCCTCCCCGCGGATCACGATGGGATCGGGGATGATCAAACAGTCGCTCGGGCTGCCGAGCGCGAACTACCGGATCCGCCCGGATACCCGACAGCACCTCCTGCATTACCCACAGCTGTCGATCGTCAAGACACAGACGACCGAACAGATCGGCTACGACGACCGGCCCGCCGCCCAGAACTTCGTCGTCGCGGTCATGAGCTACGAGGGGTTCAACATCGAGGACGCCCTCGTCATGAACAAAGCGAGCGTCGAGCGTGCCCTCGCCCGATCGCACTTCTTCCGGACCTACGAAGGCGAGGAACGCCGGTACCCGGGCGGACAAGAGGACCGCTTCGAGATCCCCGAAGACGACGTTCGGGGCGCACGCGGCGAGGAAGCGTACACGCACCTCGACGAGGACGGCCTCGTCAACCCCGAGACCGACGTCGGCGAGAACGACGTGTTGCTCGGGAAGACGTCGCCGCCGCGGTTCCTCGAGGAGCCCGACGATATGGGTGGGCTCAGCCCGCAGAAACGACGCGAAACGTCGGTGACGATGCGTTCCGGCGAATCCGGCGTCGTCGACACCGTCACGCTCATGGAAGGCGAGGACGGCTCGAAGCTCTCGAAAGTGAAAGTCCGGGACGAACGGGTTCCCGAACTGGGCGACAAGTTCGCCTCCCGGCACGGACAGAAGGGCGTTGTGGGCCACCTCGCACCTCAGGAGGACATGCCGTTCACACAGGAGGGGCTCGTCCCCGACCTCGTGTTGAACCCCCACGCCCTCCCCTCCCGGATGACTGTCGGCCACATCCTGGAGATGCTCGGCGGCAAGGTCGGTTCGCTCGAGGGTCGTCGCGTCGACGGGACGCCGTTCCAGGGCGAAAACGAGGACGAACTCCGCGAGGCGCTCGTCGACCGCGGCTACAAATCCAACGGGAAGGAAGTCATGTACTCGGGGGTCACCGGCGAGAAGATCGAGGCGGAGATCTTCGTCGGCGTCATCTTCTATCAGAAGCTCTACCATATGGTCTCGAACAAACTACACGCCCGTTCGCGCGGGCCGGTGCAGGTGTTGACGAGACAGCCGACCGAGGGTCGCGCTCGCGAGGGGGGCCTCCGAATCGGCGAGATGGAGCGGGACGTCTTCATCGGACACGGCGCGGCGATGACGCTGAAAGAACGGCTGCTCGACGAGTCCGACCGCGAGGACATCTACGTCTGCGGGCAGTGTGGAATGAGTGCGGT
>CAZOFL010000098.1:0-8841 GCA_964579035.1 uncultured Natronomonas sp.
TCTCGGGCATCCGCTGGGACGAACAGGAGGCCCGCGCCGACGAGACGTTCTTCTCCCCGCGGCACGATCCGGATATCTACCCGCCACACGACCGGATCCAGCCGATCCTGCAGTTCGACGAGGCCGACGTCTGGGACGCCTTCTGGTACTACGTCGTTCCCGAGACGGTCCCCGAGTTCCCCGACGACGGCTACGTCCCGCAGGATTACGACGACCTGCCGAACGGTCTCACCCACGACGACATCCCCGTCTCGCCGAAGTACTTCGCCGGCTTCAGGTCGCTGGGGAGCGAAATTTCGACTGAAAAAAGCGACGAGGAGCCCGCCTGGCTGCAGGACCTCGACAACACCACCGAGCGCGCCGGCCGCGCCCAGGACAAGGAGGATCTGATGGAGCGGCTCCGCGACCTCGGCTACATGTAAGCCGGCGGGGCGGATCGGGGCCTACTCCCCGTCGGCGCCGACAACGCGCTGGCTCGCGAGCAGAACCAGTCCGCTGAGGAGCAACAGGGCAAAGGCCAGGAGATAGAGGACGTTCGATCGTGGATCGACGACCGCGACGAGTCCGAGCGCCGCGCCGAAGACGAGCCAGCCGGCACCCGCCCGGCGCTCGCCGCCGTAAAAGTGGACGGCCGCGGCGATGGCCATGACCACGGCACCGCCGCCGACGAACGCCCCATCGGGCAGCCCGAAGAACAGATCGGCGAACAACAACGGCACCAACCCGACGAGGACGAGCAGCCGGCTGTACTGCGTCGGTTCGCGTTCCATACCGACTCGGGGGGCGAGACGAACAAAGAGGCTCCGGATTCGCCCGACACAGGAAGGGAGGGCTTCGGACGCGCCATGCGATCTCAGGAGCGCACGGTCAACGCCACGAGCGCGACGGCCCCGAACACCAACACGATACCGCCACCGACGAGGGCCGGGGTGCTCGAGAAGGCAGTCCCGACGACGAGCAAGAACCACCCGATCGCGCCGACGGCGTGGACGACACCGAGTCGGAGCCGGCCTTCCCGGACGTAGACGCCGCTGCCGACGAGCAGACCGACAGAAAAGACGGCGGCGGCGAGCACCGCGAGTTCGAGTTCGACTCCGGAGACGACGATCGGATCGACGAACGGGTTCGCGAGAAACAGCGCGACACCGACGCCGAGACAGCCGACGATGACGACCGGAGCCACGTCGATGTCTCGATCGGTCGGATCGTCCTCACCGTCGAAGTCCTCGGGATAGAACCGGTACTCGTCCTCTTTGCTCATCGGCTCTCACCCCGACGGCGAACCGACCGGCGGAAGTCAAACGCTCTCATAGGCGTCTGTACACCCCGTCGGTCCGGGTCACCTCTCCCGATCGACGCAGTTTCTCGAGCGTGCGTTCGACGTACGCCTCCGCGACGTCCGATCGCGCCGCGTACTCGATCACGTCCGCTTCGGTCGGCGAATCGAGTTCGGCGAGCCCATCGAGGACGACCTGTTTTTTGCTCCGCGTCGATCCGGACTGCCCCACGGATCGATCGGCGGCGGCCGACACGGCCTCCGTGTCGACGCCGGACGCCGAGAGGAACTCCTCGTCGTCGATCCCGACGTCTTCGAGACGGACCTCGTCGGGGTCGACGAACTCGCCGTCGTCCGCGCGCTCGGCCAGCATCGAACTCCGGACCCGCGCGGCGGCCTCGGCGGTGTCCGTCTCGGCGAACGCACGCAGTTTCCCGAACGAGTGCCGTCGGCCACACCGCCGACACTCCGTCGTCTCCGGCCGCCCTTCGACGATCCAGAGGGCGTGACACTCCCGGCAACCGACGACCGAATACATACCCAAAGCTCCGTCGCCCGGCAGTTGAATCTGCCGCTCTGTTTCATGAGCGGACGCCATTGCACAGTGAATATCGTCCGTTCCCGAGAGGATCAATTACATTATACGTCCTTGTATGGAATAAACCTACCATTATACTTTGAGGGGAAACCTCTTGTTTCGGTACTCATAACAAAACCGTATGTCTGAGCCAACCGATTGTCCAGCGGGCACTGTAGGGCTCGCTGACCCCGACGACTACCGTGCAAACTGTGGGGTCGGCGTCGTCATGGACCTCGACGGCGGCCGATCCCACGACACGGTCGCCGACGGCGTCGAACTGCTGGAGAACCTCGAACACCGCGGAACGACGGGCGCCGACGAGAACACCGGCGACGGGGCCGGGATTTTGCTCCAGACCCCACACGAGTTCTTCGCCGACGAGATCGCCGACCTGCCGGAGCCCGGCGAGTACGCCGTCGGGTCGATGTTCATGCCGCAGGACGACGATTCGGTCGCGGTGCTGCAGGATCTCACCGAACACGTCCTCTCGGAACACGGACTCGACGTGTTCGCCTGGCGGGAAGTCCCCACGGACAACGCGACGCTCGGCGAAACCGCGGTCGATTCGGAGCCCGTCGTCGTCCAGTGTTTCGTCCGCTCCGAGATGGACGCCGAGGCGTTCGATCGGGCGCTGTACGTCGGCCGGCGGGACCTCGAAAAGGCAGTCGAGAACCGCTCCCCCGACGGTGCCGCCCGGTTTTATATTTGCTCGCTCGACCGCCAGACGGTCGTATATAAAGGGCTTCTGACCGCCGAGCAGCTGCCGAACTACTACCCGGAACTGCTCGACGACCGGGTCCGATCGACCTTCGCGATGGTTCATGCCCGCTTCTCGACGAACACCCTCGGGGCGTGGCATCTCGCACACCCGTATCGCAACATCATCCACAACGGGGAGTTCAACACGATCCAGGGAAACATAAACTGGATGCGGGCCCGCGAGGACGACCTCGAACACCCCGACTTCGGCGACGACATCGACACCCTGTTGCCGATCATCAACGACCCGGAGCAGTCGGACACCGCCTCCGTCGACAACGCGCTCGAACTCCTGATGGCCGGCGACCGGGAACTGCCCCACGCGCTCCGGATGTTGATTCCCGAAGCGTGGCGCGGCGAGGCCAACCACGTCTCCGATGAGCGCCGGGAGTGGTACGATTACCACGCCTCCCTCGTCGAGCCGTGGGACGGCCCGGCCCTCGTCGCCGCGACCGACGGAACGCGTATCGGTGCCGTCCTCGACCGAAACGGGCTCCGCCCGTGCCGATACGACGTGACGAGCGACAACACGCTCGTGATGGCCAGCGAAGCGGGGGCGCTCGAACACGACTTCGGGGAGATCGAACGCCGCGATCGGCTCCAACCCGGACAACTGTTCGTCGCCGACCCCGAGGAAGGCCGCGTCATCCCGGACGGCGAGATATTCGACGACCTCGTCGACGACACGTACGGCGAGTGGGTCGATAAAAACCAAGTCTCGATCGACGACATCGCAGACAGCGAGGACCCGGCCCCGCGGAATCCGGTCGACTCGATCCGTTCACAGCAGGCGCTGTACGGGTACACCGAGGACGAGATGAACCACCTCATCGAGCCGATGGCGACCGACGGGAAAGACCCCGTCGGGTCGATGGGGGACGACACGCCGCTCAGCGTCCTCTCGCAGTTCAACCGACCGCTGTTTACGTATTTCAAACAGCTCTTCGCGCAGGTCACGAACCCGCCGCTGGATTACATCCGCGAGGAGCTCGTCACCTCGATGGAGACCCGGCTCGGCTACCAGCGGAACCTCCTCGACGAGACGCCGGAACACGCCCGACAGCTGGTCGCCGACTCGCCGGTTCTCACCGACGCACAGACGGCCGCGATCAGGAACCTGGACGACGATCTCTCGTCGGCGGTCGTCGACATCACGTTCGACCCCGAGACCGACCTCGAAACCGCGGTTCGCGACCTCCGCCGGGAGGCGACGATCGCGGCGAAGGAACACGAAATCCTCGTGTTGTCCGACCGGAACTCGGGGGCCGATTCGGTCCCGATACCGGCGCTTTTGGCGACCGGCGGGGTCCACCACCACCTCGTCCGAAACGGCCTCAGAAACCACGTCGGACTCGTCCTCGAGTCGGGCGACCCGCGTGCGGTCCACCACGTCGCCACCTGTATCGGCTACGGGGCCGGCGCGGTCAACCCATATCTCGCCTATCAGTCCATCTCGGACATCGTCGCGGGGCCGGACGGCGCCGACGAAGGGCGTGCGATCGAGGCCTACATCGAGGCCGTCGAGGACGGACTCCTGAAGACGATGGCGAAGATGGGTATCTCGACGGTCGAGTCGTATCAGGGCGCACAGATCTTCGAAGCCGTCGGCCTCGATTCGGACTTCGTCGCCGAGTATTTCGAGGGGACGACGGCCCGGACCGGGGGCGCCGACATCGAGGACATCGAGTCCGATCTCAGAAAGCGGTACAAAGTGGCGTTCGCGGAGACCCCCGAACTCGAACACCAAGGCGAGTACGAACACCGGTCCTCGGGGATGTTCCACGAGTGGAACCCACAGTCGGTCGGCACGCTCCAGAAGGCGGTTCGAAGCGGCGACTACGACGAGTACCTGGAGTTCGCCGAAATGATGAACGACCAGACGGAGAACCTCCAGACGCTCCGAGGGTTGCTCGAGTTCGACTCGGATCGCGACCCCGTCGACATCGAGGAGGTCGAACCGGTCGAGGAGATCGTCCAGCGCTTCTCGACGGCCGCGATGAGCCTCGGCAGCCTCTCACCGGAGGCCCACGAGAACAACTCCATCGCGATGAACCGCCTCGGCGGCAGTTCCAACACGGGCGAGGGCGGTGAACCGCCCGAGCGCTTCGACACCGAAAAGGAGTGCAACGTCAAACAGGTCGCGTCGGGTCGTTTCGGCGTCACATCGACGTATCTGACGAACGCCGAGGAGATCCAAATCAAGATGGCACAGGGCTCGAAACCCGGTGAGGGCGGCCACCTCCCCGGCAAAAAGGTCAACGAGATGATCGCACACGTCCGGTACTCGACGCCGGGCGTCGGGCTCATCTCGCCGCCACCGCTGCACGACATCTACTCGATCGAGGACCTCAAACAGCTCATCCACGATCTGAAGGCGGCCAACCCCGAGGCGGACATCAACGTCAAGTTGGTCTCGGAGGCCGGGATCGGCACGATCGCCGCCGGCGTCGCGAAGGCGAACGCCGACGTGGTCCACATCTCCGGCCACTCCGGCGGGACCGGCGCGTCGCCGAAAACGTCGATCAAAAACGCCGGCCTCCCCTGGGAACTCGGCCTCGCGGAGGCGAACCAGATGCTCCGATCGACGGATCTCCGCTCCCGCATCCGGGTGACGGTCGACGGCGGCATGAAGACCGGCCACGACGTGGCCGTCGGCGCGCTACTCGGCGCCGAACAGTACGTGTTCGGGACGGCCTCGCTCGTCACCTCCGGGTGCGTGATGGCTCGACAGTGCCACGAGAACACCTGCCCCGTTGGCGTCGCGACACAGCGTGAGGACCTCCGCAAGCGGTTCCCCGGCGAACCACAGCACGTCGTCAACTACATGACGTTCATCGCCCAGGAACTGCGCGAAATCATGGCCGAGTTGGGCTTCCGGAGCGTCGAGGAGATGATCGGCCGCGTCGACGCGCTCAAACAGCGCGACGACGTCGAACAGGAGAAAGCAAAGAAGCTCGACCTCTCGGCCATCCTCGCCCAACCGCCGGGTGAAGATCGGTACAAGACGGAACCGCAGAGCCACGAGATCGACGACGCCCTCGATTGGGATCTCATAACGGAGGCCGAGTCCGCGATCGAGACCGGCGAACCGGTTCATATCGACCGCGACATCTCGACGGTCAACCGCGCCGTCGGCGCGACGCTGTCGAACCGGATCTCGAAGCACCACGGGACCGACGGGCTCGCCGAGGACACGATCCGGATCGACTTCGGCGGCACCGCCGGACAGAGCTTCGGCGCGTTCCTCCAGAACGGTGTCACGATGACCCTCACCGGGACGGCGAACGACTACGTCGGCAAAGGGCTCTCGGGCGGCAAACTCATCCTCAACACGCCGAACGACGCCCCCTACGAACCCGAGGAGAACATCCTCATCGGCAACGTCGCCCTCTACGGGGCGACCCAGGGTGAGGCCTACATCAACGGGATGGCCGGCGAGCGGTTCGGCGTCCGGAACTCCGGCGTCAAGGCCGTCGTCGAGTCCGTCGGAGACCACGGCTGTGAGTACATGACGGGCGGCGTCGTCGCCTGTCTCGGCCGGACGGGCAAGAACTTCGCCGCCGGGATGTCCGGCGGCGTCGCCTATGTCCTCGACCGGGACGGCGACTTCGAGGAGAGGGTAAACTACGGGATGGTGTCGACGACCGACGAGTTGGACCACAAGGACCGCGCCATGCTCCGTCGGCTGATCGAGAACCACGTCGAACACACGGACTCGGAACGCGGCGAGTACATCCTCGACAACTGGGAGGAGGAGCTCGGGACGTTCGTGAAAGTGATGCCCGACGCCTACGCCGAGATCATCGATGAACGCGAGGAGGCCGACGTCCGGACCGATCTGCCGGAGTCGGAGACCCCCTCGGCCGCCAGCGAGCGCGCCGGGGGCGTCGCGTCCGACGACTGAGACGAACGACTACGTCCGTCGGGCGAGCGTCGGATCGTTCCCCTCGCTCGCCGGTCGTTCCACACACCCAATGCGACCGGCGACGGCGTTTAGCTGAATTGAGGCGCTAAGCCCCCTTCCTCAACGAGCAGCGCAGTCCGCGTAGCGGACAAGCAGCGGTAACGAGAGCAGGCTCTCGTACAGCCCATCAGAAACGCAAGCGTTTCTGAGGACGTCCCCAGAAATCGGTGATTTCTGGTGTGCGAACGAATCGCTCGCGATTCGCCCACGCCGTCACAGAGTTGCTTGCACTCTATTCCATGAATTTATAACGGTGTCAGCCGAAGGCTGGAACCGTGATGGCAACTACTCATCGTCTCGACTTGGAGTCCGACAAGAAGGACGGTCGAGACAGATTCCGCCGTCACCACCGAGTAGGAGTGGGACGCTCCAAATCGACGCCTGCGGAGACTGCGCTCCCTGCGCGGACTGTCGGCGCAAGCCGACCGTCCGTGAAAAAGCGCGTCGCGGAACCAGGAAGTCGTTCGAAAGACGGAGTCTTTCGTGATCACGAGAGACCGCGTCTCTCGGACGACCCCACCCTCAGCGAGCGCGTCAGCGCGAGCAGGGTGGGGTAGTTCACACGGTCTGTTCCTCGTACGCCGTCGGTGACAGCAAGCCCTCGAACGCGGCGTCGTCCGTCGGATCGACCTCGAGCATCCACCCGTCGCCGAACGGATCTTCGTTTATCAGTTCCGGCGCGTCGAGGAGCGCGTCGTTGACCGCTACCACCTCACCCGACAGCGGCGCGTAGAGATCCGACACCGCCTTGATCGATTCGACAATGCCGAACTCCGATCCGGCCTCGAGTGTCTCACCGACAGGTGGGAGCTCGACGAAGACGATATCGCCGAGTTCGTCCTGTGCGAAGTCCGTGATCCCGACCCGGACGATGCCGTCCTCGCGGCGGGCCCACTCGTGGGTCTCCAAGTATCGACAGTCAGCCGGTATCTCGAAGCTCATACGTGTCGTATTCGTGAGGGGGAACGTAGGGTTATCGACTGCGGAGCGACTGCCCCGGACGGTGGGTCAGTCGTCGTCACCGCCGCGATAGAAGGGGAGCGCCTCGACGAGTGCACGTTTCGTCTCGCCGCGAACGACGATCCCGAGTTCGGCCCCCGGGTCGGCGTGGCTGCTCGGAACGTACCCGAGGCCGATCGGGTCGCCGAGGGTCGGACTCATCGTCCCGCTCGTGACCGTCCCGACCGGTTCGTCGTCGACGACGATTTCATACCCCTGTCTGGCGATTCCCCGTTCGGTGAGCCGGAAGCCGACCAACCGCTCGTCGGGGTCCGCGGCGCCCGGTTCCGAAAGGGCCTCGCGGCCGACGAACTCGGTTTCGAGGGCGACGGCGAACCCGATCCCGGCCTCGTACGGCGTCCGCGGGTTGTCCTCGGCGTCGAACTCCTGACCGGAGAGCAAGAATCCGGCCTCCAGTCGGAGCGTATCGCGCGCGCCGAGGCCGCAGGGTTGACACCCGAGTGCCGACCAGACCGCCGCCGAGTCGGCGGCGTCGAACAGCAGTTCCGCGCCGTCCTCGCCGGTGTATCCGGTCCGGGCGAACAGGCAGTCGACGCCGGCGACCGTCCGGGGAGCGAGCGTAAACCGCCCAACGGCTTCGGGCTCCGAACAAAGCGTCCCGAGCAGTTCGACGGCATCGGGGCCCTGGACCGCGATCATCCCGTACGCCTCGGTCGCGTTTTCGACGGTCGCCGTGAGCCCCCACCGTTCGGCGTGGTCCGTCCAGCGCTCGCACATCCTCGCGTCGTGGCCCGCGTTCGGCACGAACAGGTATTCGGCGTCGCCGTCGCCGGCCGGTGTCTCCCCGGCGGGAAGCCGATAGACGACCGTGTCGTCGAGGAGAACGCCGTCAGCGTCCGTGATCGCGGAGTACTGTGCCTCCCCGGGCGCCAGCTCCCCGACGTCGTTCGTCGTCAGCCGGGTCATCAGCTCGGCCGCGTCCGGACCGGTGACCTCGATCTGTCCCATGTGTGAGACATCGAACTTGCCGACCGCTTCGCGGACGGCGCGGTGCTCGGTGCGGATCGAATCGAACTCGACGGGCATCTCCCAGCCGCCGAAGGCGGTGAGATTCGCGCCCGCGTCGGCGTGCGCCTCAGCGAGCGGCGGCGTTCTGAGTGACATACGCGAACGTGGGCGATCGGAGAGTAAGTATTTATTTGTCGGATGGGGACTCAGGGGCCGTATGGCACTGTTCGAGCGGCTGTTCGGCCGCGGGACGCGGGTCGGGATCTTCGTCGACGGCCCGAACGTCTTCCGTCC
>CAZOFL010000099.1:0-8714 GCA_964579035.1 uncultured Natronomonas sp.
TAGATGACGGAGCGTGTCCCCGGGATAAACGAGCAATCGGCACGTTCGGTCGCTGTTGACATCCACCTCCGCGTGAACGCGGAGGAATCCCACGGTACCGCACCGCTGGATTGGGATATTACGGTTTGCAGTCTACCACTTGTTCCTGCGGTTGGAATCCGCTGGACAAGTCATGAAGGTAGACTCCGGGCTGTGCCAACCAGCCGGTACTCCTATCTCCACCCAAACTGGGTGTAGACTCGGAGTTACTTTCGTTGATATCGAGACGGATGTTCTCCGCCCCATTCAGGTCAGCGTTGAACGCCGCGTCACACACCTCGCAGACATACAGGCCACGTTCAACTCGCTGTCCATCGCCTTCTCTACCGCAGACGCAACACGTCTTGCTCGTGTCACGCTCGGACACTTCCTCAACCTCGATACCTCGGACTTTCGCCTTGTATTCGAGAATCGAAGTGAAGCGGTCGAACGCCCAACCGTGTAAGTCGAGGTTGCCATGCCGCCCCCAGTTCTTTGACTCGCCGTTCTCGTTATCGCGGACGCCCTCCAAGTCTCCGACGTTAATCTGTCCAACTCCTTTCTCAACACACCGTTCAACGATGTGTTTTGCCAAGGAGTGGAAGAAGTGGGTACGGCGTTCCGACCACTTGTGATGGAGGCGAGTTGCCCGTTCACCCCCACTGTCCTCGCACTTGGCAATCTCTTTCGGGAAGTAGTAGCCGTCCTGTTTCAAGCGATTACCGGGGTAGAGGTCGGCCTGTTCGGTACTGTAGGCGACGGCGGCAAAGTTGCTGATGCCGAGGTCGATACCCGCTGTCTCGGTGCCGGGAGCATCAGGAGTCTCAATCTCGTCTTTACAGACGAGGTGGAGTTCCCACCGCTCCTTTGCTTGGTCGTAGACTGCGCGGACTTGTTGCAGGTTTTCAACCTCGACGCCGGGGCGTGTCTCGTACTCAATGAGGATGTACTCCCACGCTTTCGGGTGTTCCTTGTGATTCGCCCCTTTTGAGAGGCGAACACGGTTGTTCTTGGTGTCGTGGCGGATACCGTTTTGCTTCCATGTCACGGTCGAACGTGGATGTTCTTCGTGGACACGGCGACCCTCATCGTCGTAGTAGTTTTCTTTGCGGTAGCCGGGCGGATTGTCCCGTTCGTCATCACTTGAGTACCACGAGTTGAAGGCTTCAGCGAGTTCCTCCAGAACCCGCTGACTGGACTGTGAATGGAGTCCCTTGTACTTTGGATGGGTCTTCAACTCGTCTTTTAACTCCTTGTGGTCGGGAATCTCGCCCGTCTCCTCCCAGACTTCTCGGGAATGGTAGTTGGCGACGTTCCAGAGCTTGCTGGCACTCCACCCGTGCCTGTCAAGCGACTCCTCCACTTGTGAGTGGTTGCGGATTTTCGCTCGATGGGTGCGGTGGACTTCCAGCATCGTGAAACGCCTGTATAATCACTTATACTCGTTTTGCTTGTAAATATTGGGATTGAGAACGGTGGAATATCCAGCCCTGTCGAAGCCTGTGGAACGTGGCACTGAGTGACGGCGCGTATCCACGGCCTGAAGGCCGTGGTATTGCGCCTGTTCAGCCTATAAAGAAGCGCGACGGAACCTTCTCAGATGAAATAGATACCCATCAGGATGACGAAGACCACGAGGGGATACAGAAGGCCGACGATTAGCCCATAGATAGCCAGTAGTCCACCCCATTGGCGCCGAATGCTCCCAACGTCACTGTCGAGCGAATCAGCGTGAGTGGGTAGCCACCGATACGCGAGGATCGTCCAGAAACCACCGAAAACGACGACAGCTGCCGCTATCCCGTTGATCGGGAACAGTCCGAACGTGAGCGCCGACACAGCGCCGACAGCGAGCACACCCAAGACGCTTGCCAGCAGGAAGCCACCGAACTCCTTTCGTCGGGTCACCTCACCAGTCGGTATCCGGAAGATGCGAGCAGCGAGCAACTGCAGTGGCGACCGCGAGAGCCGAACCCCCGCGATGAGGCCATACATTCCGACACCTGCGACGATACCGAACAGCGTTCCAACGCCGACATAGACGAGCGCGACAGTTGCGAAGAAGCCGGCGAAATCACCCACGACAGGGAGGAATCGACTGATAAATCCGATGACGGCCGGATCCCGTGCGTCACCGCCTTCAACCAGTGCGTACACCCGGTTATCCACCGGCCCGACGTAGAGCGTCTCGCCAACGACGGCTGGCTCGTTGTTGATCATATGGTTTTGATTTACCCGGTAACTCCAGCGTTCCTCACCATCATCGCGGGCGAAGGCGTACACGACGCCGCTGCCCGTCCCGACATAGACCGTCTCCTGAGAGGCCACGGGCCGCGATGAGAATTCCCGGGCCGACCCATAGGACCATTGGACGTCGCCTGTCGTCCGGTCGACCGCGTACAGTTGGGTTGGAGCCCACTCATCAGGGGAGGCTCCTGGCACGAACAACTGGTCGTCCGCGACGGCCATTGGGCGGGTGCGGCTGCCGGTGATGTCGTACTCGGTCACGACCGCGCCATCGGTCAGATCCAGTTTCAGCGGCGTTTGCGCGTTCACGTACACCGATCCGTCATAGATAGCTGGCCCGGAGAGGTCCTGATTATCGGGGTGGCCGGTGCGCCACTGTTCGCCTCCGTCGGCGGCGTCCAGGGCGATGAGTTCGGCGTCTCGGAAGCCCGATTTCCGCACGACGACCGTTTCCTCGTCGATGGCGGGTTGGGAAAGCTCGTGGGAGGCAATGTCGGTTCGCCATCGCTCCTGGCCCTCCTCGTCGATCGACAGCACGAACCCCTCGTCGTCGTAAACCCACTCGTCTTCGTAGTTCTCGCCGGCGATGTAGAGTATGCCGTCGGCGACTGTGAGCGTCTTCCAGGAGAAGGTCGTGAACTCGTAGCGGTCGTCGTCGGCCTCGAAGCGCCACTCGATCTCACCGGTTTCGGCGTCCAGCGCGACCACCTCGTGGCGATCCTCCATGATGTCTCGGCCCCGCCGTTCGTAGACGTGCACGTAGACGGTGTCGCCGTCCACGATCGGCTTCGAGGAGACAGCATCGCCCAGTCGGGTACGCCACTCTCGCGTTCCGTCCTCCGGGCCGTAGGCGGTGATCTCCCCGTGACGGTCGCCGCCAGCGACGAACACTCGATCGTCGGTGACGGTCGCGCCGAGGCCGTATCCGGTCATCGAGATCCAGCCAGGCCCGACGTCACCGTCCGGACCGACGGCAGCGGGATTGTAAGCCGTCTGTCCGGAATCGTGGCCCTCTATCGGCCACGAATCAGCCCCGTCAGCCGACTGGAGCGCAGTGCCTCCGATCGACGAGAACGCGATCCCACCGAGAGCGACGACACCGACGACGACAACCACGAGCAGCGTCAGCTGAAAGAGTTTCCCCATGGGTCTTCCCATTGGGGAAGCGACCGTATGAATTAATAAATAGGTTCGGATACGTTACAGCTGTTTGATGATTTTGCGGATGTAATTCTTACTGACCAGGTTCCCGTCCACAGGGATCGGATCGAGCGGAGGGAACTGAGCGAAGTAGGGAGAGTGGTTCACTCCCTTCGATACGCTTTGTGTGCCTCTTCGAGGACTAGCACCGACGGTGCCACCAGCAGTATTCGGAACCAAGTGTCGGTGGTCAGCGGTTGGAGGCTCAAGAGGAGTTGTGTCGGTGGTGCATACAGCGCGCCAACGTGGATGAGCAGCGATGCAGCTGTGCCCACGAACAGTACCCGGTTCGACAGCGGGTGCTTCTGGAAAATCGACCGCGTTTCGGAGCGACACGCGCCGACCTGCAATGCCTTGAACACAACCAGTCCAGTGAGGGTCGCCACCTGCGCGTATGCGACCGACGCTCCGCCGTGAAGTTCCCAACCGAAGAGGAGGACGGCGACGACCGCCAGCAGGAGACCAGCCGAGACGGTCCGCTCGAGAAGCACCCGCGAGAGGATGCCGGCATCGGGGTCACGAGGCGGTCGGCGATACTGCTCTTCTTCTCCGGGTTCGAACGCGAGCGCGACATCCTGTATACCGTTGGTGACGACATTGAAGTACAGAATCTGTGCTGGCAGCATGAGCAAGGCCGCCTCCGGACCGACAGGTAGGTAGCCCCAGGCGGCCAGCGCGAACGTCACGAGGATGGCGAGCACGACGCCGACACTGTTGGTCAACAGGAAGTGTGTCGCCTTGCTGATGTTCGAGAAGACGGTGCGGCCCTCCTGGACGGCGGCATGGATGGTTGCGAAGTTGTCGTCGGTCAGGACCATACTACTGGCCTCCTTCGCGACATCGGTTCCCGTTATCCCCATCGCAACGCCGAGATGTGCTGCCTTCAGGGCGGGAGCATCATTGACGCCGTCACCGGTTACCGCGACGATATCGCCCCTGGCACGGAGTAAGTTGACGATACGGTGTTTCTGTGAGGGACTGATTCGGGCATACACCGAGGTAGTCCGGAGCCGTTCTTGGAGTTCATCGTCGTCCAACTCGGCGACCTCCGATCCGGTGATGACCTCCTCGTTGTCGATTCCGATCCGACCCGCGATGGCTGCTGCCGTCCCGGCGTGGTCGCCAGTCACCATGATCACACGAATGCCAGCCCTGTGACACGCCTCGATCGCCTCCGGGACGCTCTCCCTTGGCGGATCGAGCATCCCGACGAGACCGAGGAGCGTCAGCCCTGTCGGGTCGGTACGGTCAACATCCGCGTCGCCGGAGGCCATCGCGAGGACACGGAGCCCGTCGCTCGCCATCGAAGCGACCCGTTCTCGGACCGTGTCAGGATCGAGAGGGTTGCTTCCCCCTTTGGTCCGGACGGTGTCACACATTTCGATGATGCGCTCCGGCGCTCCCTTGACGTAGAGGGTTTCCTCGCCGTTGACGAGGTGGACCGATCCAGAAAACTGTCGGTCGGACTCGAAGGGGATGCGGTCTTTTTCCGGCGCTTTCTCGAGTAACTCCTCCCGCCTGATCCCGGCCTTCGCGGCGGCGACGAGGAGGGCAACTTCCGTTGGATCACCGAGGACGGCCGGCTCTTCATCGGTGGCCTGGAATTCACCCTCGCTGGAACCCTCCGCCGCGTTAGTCTCTCCTGCAGTTTGGGAACCGATCCCGTCGCTTTCGATTCGCAGCGTCGCCTCGTTTGCCAGGACAGTCGCCCGAAACGTCTCCGCGAGGGGTGAGTCCGACGCTACTGAGATATCGGTACCAGCCCGCTGGATGCTGCCGGTCGTCTCCAGGCCCGTCCCCGTAACGTCGTACGTGTCACCCGCAGTCCAGAGGCGCTGGACAGTCATCCGGTTCTCGGTGAGGGTTCCCGTCTTGTCCGACATGATGGTCGTACAGCTGCCGAGGGTCTCGACCGCTGGCAGCTGTCGAATAATCGCGTTGCGCTTCGCCATACGGCGTACGCTGACCGCCAGCGCGACTGTCATCACGACCGGCAATCCCTCGGGGATTGCTGCAACGGCTAATGCAACTGCCAGCAAGAACACGTCGGCAACCGGCATGCCGAACCAGAGACCCACTGCGAAAACGAACACGCTAACCGCGAGAATGGCGACACTGAGTTTGTTACCGAACCGATGCATACGCGCCTGCAGCGGCGTCGCAACCGTTACAGTCTCGCGCATCTCTGTCGCAATCGACCCGATCTGCGTGGATTCTCCCGTCGCAACGACGAGGCCTGTCGCTCGCCCTGAAACCACTGCTGTTCCCATATGGGCTATGTTCTGCCGGTCCGTAACGGCAGTTTCTTCGGGCACTCGGTCGGTATCCTTCTCGACAGGGAGGGATTCGCCAGTAAGGATCGCCTCGTCGACGCGGAGCTCGGTCGTCCGTAGTAACCGGACATCCGCAGGCACGATATCCCCTGATTCAACCACGAGAATGTCTCCCGGGACGAGGTCTTCGCTGTCGATCGCCTCCTGCTTGCCGTCGCGGATGACCCGCGCCCGCGGCGAGACGAGATTCGCCAGTGCAGCCATGGCGTTTTCGGCTCTGTACTCCTGGATAAATCCGATAGTGGCGTTGAGCGCGAGTACCGCGGCAATGACGACCGCATCGGCCCAATGCTCCAGTAGCAGCGTGACGAGGAACGCCACGAGCAAGATGTAAATAAGCGGACTCCGGAATTGTTTTAACAGTATTTCAAGGCGGCTGGCCGTCCGTTCGGCACGAATTGTGTTTGGCCCGTATCGCTCCTGTCGCTCCGGTACCTCATCCTGTTTGAGTCCCTCAAACCGTGTCCCGAGAGCCTCAAGGGCCGCTTCGGCATCCAGTGCGTGCCATGGCCGATCAACCATCTGTCGGTTTCTCAATCATCCCCCTCGTATTTGAATGTAATTTCAGTTGTGCAGCATGTCGTGAACTGTCTCGGGGTCAAGTGGTTCGAGACGCGGAGCGTCTCGTCATCACGGAAGACTTCGTCTTCCGTACGACCCCGAGGCTTCTTCCCGTGGATTTGTCGGACACTCCTCGGATCCCATCGGACTGGTCGCCTCGAACGGTATCAGCGGTCACCGTCGGGCCGTCCATAGGCCCCGACGCCTGCCGTCGCAACTCACATCACAGCCGGGGTAATCGACTGGGTGGATTACCCACGGAGGAATCCTCGCGCTTCAGCGCGGGGAGGAGGTCGAGCGGCCCGGTGCGTCTGACGAGTCGTTGCAATTGAACCGGCTACGAGGCTAGTCGTTGGCTTCTGACGATCTGGCTTCCCAACCGCCGGCATCCGTGAGCTCAAAGAGCTTCCGCCAGTTTTCGTCGTCTTCGCTTTCCGGAAGCTGATTCCGCAACTGCTGGAAGTCGGAGTCGGGAACCTGCGTCCGCACGAAGTCGATAATCACCCGGGCATGATAGGCCGCATCAGCCGGGTCCGTGCTTTCGATTTCGCTGACCCGCTCAACGAACTCCGACCAGTCGAAACGCTGGCCGTGCTCGTGGACGGCTCCGGTCATGTACCATTTGATCTCCATCGGTAGCGAGGCCGCCAAATCCTCGGCGTTCCCCTCCGGGATCCGCTGACCGAGCGTCATGAGCGTCGCTCGAATCGCCCGAACGGCTCGCCCCCCGTCCGCCAACTCAAGTCGGTGCTGTACTTCGCCAGTGAATTCATCGAAATCCATGGGCCCGATAGTTGCGGGGATGGAGTTATTACTCCGCACGTCGGTTCTCGCAGCGTGAGAACGGCGCTGCTCTCGAACATCGTACGGCGCCGGACAAAGACCTGGAGTCATTCCTCGAGACCCCGGCCTGCTCCGCCTGTAGAACACAGCGGAGGATCCGTCCACGTACGATGTCTCGCCCCCGTTTTCACCCGATGAGGACCATCTTACCCGATTACATTGATATCACCTATACCCTTCAATCTGATGTCGCTGTGAACTATCGGTCGACGAATCGCTCGGTTCCAGTCAGGTCAACGTAGTACTCAAATACCTGTGGGCGTTCGTCTCGGGGGGGTGTTTCGGTCTCTTCGCCGCCATCTGTCACCGCCCACCGTGTGATACTGTCGTCGCGGCCCCTGTCTGCGGGTGTGTCGACAAGCGGCATCATCGAACAGGACACCTCGGGATGGACGGTCATGGTAAGCGTGACTGAAATCGCCTTGACACGTAACTCATAGGCGGTGGTGTTCGGTCCGTTCGGATTGATACGGACGCGTTCGGCCAATAGACCGAGCTCCGAGAGCCGGTTGACCTTCCGGTAGGCAGTCGCCGTGGGAATATCGTACAGTTCGATCAGTTCGCCGACCGACAGGGGTTCGGTCGCGGTCGCACCAAGGATGGCTCGTGACTGGGCGTCCGACAACGCGGTCAGTATCGCCTCCGAGTCGTTACCGTCAAGATGCTCAACGGACTTCATCCGTTTTCCGACCTCCGAGATGACCGTCTGCCGCCAGCCACCGCAGTGGGGACTGGACGCTCAGTCGCGGTGTCGCTGACGGATTCGTATTCGCGGAGTACGACATTCGAACCGGCTTTGACCTGCATGCCGACCCAGCGGCAGGATGAACACAGATACAGTCCCTGCCCCGAATCTAAATATCTTGTACACTCGGGGGATCGACGCTTGCCGTCCGGTCGCGTATACTCATTCGCAGTCATCACGACCACCATCCCGGTCGTATACTCCTACCGTATCGGTGTGACTCTCGGCAGTCCCGCTCCCCAATGGAGCGAACCGAGCGGATGCGTAGCGAAAGCGTCGATGCATCTCTCATACTCGTGTATTCACAAGATTATTGTAACAAATAGTCATATACTTCTCAGAGGCCGAGAATAGCCGATAAATCTATATACTCGCTCGAAACCAAACCTGAATTTTCCAGTGGTAGGTAGTCTTTGTCATGCGGAACCTCGAGTTTCTTCTTCGACGGCGGTAGTGCTTACAGAACTTGAGGAGAAAGCCTACGACTTCAGTCGTGGGAGTAGTCACTCCCCAGTACCAACTTTCGACAAAAGTACCCACGTGATCTGGCCGATTCAATTATTCGGCCCAAGCCACGTCCGCAGTTGACATCCTCTCCGCCCTGAAGGGCGAAGATTCCCACGGCACCGCACCGCTGGGTTGGGATATTGTGGTTTACGACGTGACCTGTTCTTGAGGTGCAAACGCACCAGTTTCCTTGTCAAACAGGAATGTCGATGGCTGTGCCAACCAGCCGTTACTCCTATTCACCGACAGATTCGGTGAAC
>CAZOFL010000100.1:0-8624 GCA_964579035.1 uncultured Natronomonas sp.
CAGCGAGTTCTTGAAGGACTCGCTGACTTGACTGAGAATGCAGGTCATCATAGCGGTCGTGGTTTTTGAGGTACGTGGTGAGTTCGTTGTGGTTCGGGATGTGATCGATTTCATCCCAGATCCGACTGCACGTCCACCGTCCGACGTTCCAGAGCTTACTGGCTGCGAACCCGAGCGAATCAAGGTCGTCTTGCACCCGAGACTGGTTCCGTATGGAAGCAGTGTAGGTACGAGTAACGACCTGTTTCACTATACGTAACCTATGTAGACAAACTTACTTGAAGGTATGTATTGGGGCAGCGTGGAATATCCAGCCGTGCCATCGAACGGTGGACCGTGAAGGGTAGTGTCGGATTCATCCCCGCGCTAAAGCGCGAGGCTTTCCCCTCGATTCTCCGTAATTCTTGCTTGATAGGCCTCACAGGAGCGGAAGTGACGAACCTATTTTAATTGAATGAGAATCACCGATCCAGAGTATTGCCGTTCCTCTCCTAGGATGATTTGGAGGTAGAAACATGCCAATCCAAGACCTAGCGCGTGAAGATGTGGTAAGCGCCAGCCCGGAAGCGTCCGTTTCCGAACTCGCTCAGATGATGCGGGACAAAAAAGTCGGCAGCGTTGTGATTACCAACGACGACCACCCCGTCGGCATCGCGACCGACCGCGACTTGACGACACGTGTGCTCGCTGAGGAGGCCCAAACGGAAGAGAAAACCGCCGAAGAGGTCATGACTCCGGACATCTGTGCGGTTGATACCGAGACTGGTTTCTACGAGGCCGCCCAGGTAATGAGCGAGAACGGCGTTCGTCGACTCCCCGTCTGTAACGACAACGACGAACTCATCGGCATCATAACCGCCGACGACTTGACGGAACTTCTCGCTGAGGAACACGAATACCTCGCGTCGATAATCCAGGCACAGCGGCCCGCTTATTGAACAAATCTGTTACTTCCGGGGTTCGATCCCCCATTTTTATCGGTCGTGCTTGCATGAGATGTGAACGAACGGCGGCTACATTGTTCGCGACCGTCAGCGCCGGCGTCCCCGATTCGTTCGGTCTCAGCCTCGTCTTGGCACGATACGTGTACGATTCTCTTGGTATATATCGCCTGGCGATTCTCATGTGAGGAGAATGGATATCAGATTTGACGATGCATCATAAAGAACTCTGGGTAGAGAGCTGCTCGGGTATTCCGTGAAAACCCACTGTCGGCAACGCTGTTCGAGCGCTCGAAACAACACAATGCGGAAAGTATCTAGGACACCATGAAACAGAAAGAAGCACCCGCGCGAACCGGCACAGACCTTCGTGCGGTGGTCTACGTTCGTGCTCGCCCCGCCAACAAACGTCAGCGTGACGAAATACTCGATGCGTTACACGAGTGTTTCGAAGATGAACTCATTTCTGATCTGCAAGTCCGCATCTGGCCGAAATCAATCAGTCTGATCCACGAGCCCGGCTCTTCCGCAGTCGTTTCCGAGCTCAAGCGTATCAAGGAGTGGGCGGAACAGAACGGCGTTTCGCTTCAACCTGCGCTCGAAACTGAGGAGGTACACTCCAGTATAACCGGCGAGCACGACCGAATACTCCGGCTGCCGTCGGTCTGTATCGTACTCCAGCAGGCCGACGAACCCATCGGCGTCTTTCCGTGCACAGATGGCGAACGAACGGTCACGGTTTCGAGGGTTGTCGACGCACTGCGGACGGGGCGAATAGCTGATCTGCCGGTTTCAGTGACCGTTCCCGAGGAGGGTACGTAGGTGCCTCAGATTGGCGCATACGGAGATATCCGAAAATTCGATCAGGACTGCCTGGTGAACCGCGAACACTTCCCGTCTGGTCCCCGGGATCCCCCTCGTTTTTCCGACGCGTTCGGGCCGGCAGTGGTGATCTGATCGATGCGTCGGCTCGGTCTGATCGGCCTCGTTTTCGTCGTGTTGCTCGCCGTTTCTGTCCTCGGGGCACCGGCTGTCCAGGTTGCCGCCCAGACGAACGGTGCGGGTGACCCGCTCTTCGTCAAGGGTGAACCGAGACTCGCGGTTGACGCTCCCGACAACACGATGGTTCCGGGTGCGACGAACGAAGTCGGTCTGCAGGTTTCCAACGACGGGCGTGTCAGCCTTGGCTCGCCACGTTCCCGGGATATCGTGACTGCTGCACGGAACGTCCGTGTTGAACTCGAAGGTGATGGCCCGTTCGAGATCGAGACGAACCGCCAATCGATCGGAACAGTCACGGAGTCCGAACCCCGGCCGTTGAACATTGCGATCACCGTTCCGGAGGACGCCGAACCGGGTGAGTACGAACTCGGTGTCAAACTCCGCTATCGGCACACCTCGACGTTCTCCGGGCGGTCGGGCGTGACGAACGAACGAAGCCGGACCGTCACCCGAACGGTTGACGTCGAGATCGCCGACGAGCCGCGGTTCGAGATCACCGACGTCTCCACCGACGCACAGATCGGGGGTTCCGGAACCGTTGAATTCAATGTGACGAACGTCGGAACCGAATCGGCAAGCGCCATCGACGTTGGGCTGGAAGCGACGAGCCCATACGTCAACTTCGCCGAATTCGGAAGTGACGTCGCTCACATAGACCGTCTCGACATCGGCGAAACGACGATGATTGGCTACGACGTTACCGTCCGTGAAAGGGCTCCGATACGGATGTATTCCTTTGACGGGACGGTTCGGTTCACCGACAGCGATGGCGAGCGGTCCTCACAGACGGACCTATCCGCCGGCTTCAGCCCACTAGACGAGCAACGATTCGAGGTCTCGATCGAGGACTCGACGCTCCGTGTCGGTGAACCAGGGGTTATCCGGGGCCAGATCACCAACGAAGGGCCGGGTTCCGCAGAGGGGGTCACCGTCGAACTCGGCGAAGCGCAACTTGACCCGCGAAGCCGGAGCTACGCCGTCGGCGACCTTGACGTCGGCGAGTCAGCCGACATCCGGTTTCGCGCGACGGTCCCACACGAGGCCGACGCCGTCCCTCAACGTATCGATCTGACCACCCGATATCGGATGTCGAGGGACCACGATCGCACGAGTACAGAACCGGTTCGTGTTCCGGTTTCGGAACGACGCGATGCAATTACGGTGTCGGCGATCGAGCCTCGATTCGCTGCCGGTGAAAGCGGAGCATTACTCTTGGAGTTGCGCAATCAGCGCGAGACCGAAGTCCGAGACCTCAGAGTAACGCTGGAAGTGGACGACCCTCTCGAAACTGACTTCCGGTCGACCGTCATCCCATCACTCGCCCCTGGCGAAGCAGACCGTATCGCCTTCGACCTGGAGGTCGACAGTGATGCCCCCGTGAGTCGGTATCCGGCGACTGTCGGTGTCGAGTATCTGGACGAGAACGACGAAGCGGCCACCGTTCGTCCGGCGATTGTCGCCGTCGAAGTGACAGAGGCCGACGACGAATTCTCGCTCGGGATCGATATCGTTTTGTTCGTCCTTCTGGTGGGACTGGTCATCGCAGCCTTCGTATGGCTCTACCGGAGGTGAATCGATCTACCCATGCCAACTATCCTGACCAGCGATCTGACCAAACGATACGGCGACACCGCTGCGAACGACGAGGTATCGTTCAGCGTAGAATCAGGGGAGATATTCGGGTATCTCGGCCCCAATGGTGCGGGTAAGACGACGACAATCCGGCTGTTGCTCGGCCTGATCAAACCTACGTCTGGGACGGCAGAGGTCCTGGGTGCTGATATCCGCGACCGGCAGGCACTCACGGAGGTGAAGTCCCACATCGGGTATCTACCGGACGCCCTGGGATTCGACGAGAACCTCACTGGTCGGCAGGTGCTCGATTATTTCGGCCGAATGCGTGGCGACCAGCGACGCGAAGAGATGCAGGAGTTGTTCACGCCACCGCTGCACAAACCCGTCGAGACCTACTCTGCCGGGAACAGACGGATGCTCGGCATCATCCAGGCGTTCATGCACGACCCCGAGTTCGTCATCATGGACGAACCAACCTCCGGATTGGACCCCCTCAAACAGGACCGACTTCGCCTGTTCCTCGAACAAGAGCGTGAAGCGGGCAAGACGATTTTCTTTTCCTCACACGTCCTCAGCGAGGTCCAGCAGATATGTGACCGAGTCGGAATCATCCGTGATGGGAAACTGGTGGCCCTCGAGGATATCGATGACCTGCTCAACCGAAGCGGAAAGGAAGTACGTGTCCAGATCTCGGAGCCAGTCGAGGAAGATCGGTTCGTCACCGACGAGATGATTGACGTCGAAATCCTCGATACGGCAGTACATTTCACGTACACCGGCGACGTGCAGACGTTGCTGGAACACCTCGTGCGGTTCGATAACGTGGACGTCGACATCGGGAACCCGCCGCTGGAAGCGATCTTCAAACACTACTACACAGGTGATTCAGGACAGAAAACACCATGACGGCTATTCTGATTAATGAGTCACAGCGACTGCAGCGGAGTTCGCTGCTCCTGACGGGTATCTTTGCCGCTCTCGCCGTCGCTTTTCTCGCCATGTTTCCGACCATGCGGGAGGAAGCCGAAGCTGTCAGGGAGGCCTACCCCGACTACCTCATCGAGATGCTCGGACTCGAAGCGATACATCTCATCGAGGGCTTCGCTGCAGGCTACATCTACCCGTTTTTGTGGGTGCTTTTCGGTGGGATGTACTTCGCGTACATCGGTGGGGGACTGGTCGCCGACGACATACGGGTCCGGAAGATGGATCTCACGCTGTCGAATCCGGTCTCCCGGGAGTCAGTCCTCGCACAGAAAACCGCCGCCCTCTGGGTTCCGCTGATCTCGTTGAACGCAGGTATGCTGGTCGCGATATCCGGCGGTGCAGCCCTCATCGGAGAATCCTTCGAACTCCTTCCGCTCGTGATGGTGCATCTGCTGGGACTTCCGTATCTGCTTGTCTGTGCTGGAATCGGTCTCGTTCTGTCCGTCACGGTCGACAGACCCAGCAGAGCACAGGTACTCGGTCTGGGGCTGGTGTTCATGCTCTGGCTCGTCGATAGCATCTCGGTGATGGAACCGGACGTCGAGTGGGTCGGAAGTTTCACGCCGAGTCGATACTACGACCCTGCGGAGATCCTTGTCCGGGAGGAGTACGCATTTCTCGACGCCAGCATCCTGCTCGGCGGCTTCGTCGTCCTGTTCGGTGTCGCGACGTTTCATTTCGTTCGGAGGGATATATGATGGATATTGAGCCGCTCGCCGACGGCAAGCGGCCGAGAGAGCCCGAGGTGGTTGTCACGGCGTCTTGTACACAGGACAACGGACGGACTGTGGCTGACGATGAACAATGACTGCTATATTTCGTAACGAGTCAAAGCAGCTGTACCGCGGATCTATCGTTCTCGTAGGTGTATTTGCGCTGTTTTCGACGCTGTATTTCTCTATATTCCCGGATTTCGCGGCGGATGCGGAAGCCGCCGAAGAGGTCATGGACGCGTTTCCCGAGAGCCTGATGGACTTCTTTGGCATCGAAGCCATACACACAATCGAGGGGTTCATAGCCGCTGAAATATACGCCTTCTTCTGGACTATCCTCGTCGGGGTCTACTTCGCATACGTTAGCGCCGGCATGATTGCTGGCGACGTCGAGAACCGGAAGATGGACCTCACCCTTTCGTATCCGATTTCCAGGGAGTCGGTCCTCGCACAGAAGGTGGCAGCACTCCTCGTCCCGTTGACGCTCCTGAACGTCGGGGTCTTCAGTATCGTTTACGCCGGGGCGTGGCTCATCGACGAACCGTTCAACCCGATCGCACTCGCGATGGTCCATCTGCTCAGTGTGCCGTACCTGCTGGTCTGTGCAGGTATGGGGCTCGTGTTATCGGTCATCGTCGACCGGGCAAGGACGGCACAGGGGGCGGCACTCGGTCTCGTGTTCATGCTCTGGCTGGTCGAGGGGGTCTCGAACATCGATCAGGAGTACGAGTGGATCGGCTATTTCACGCCGAGTCGGTATTACGATCAGACGGCCATCCTCGTCCACGAGGAGTACGCCTTCTTCGATGGGGCGGTCCTGCTCGCAGCCTTCGTTTTCCTCGTGCTGTTCGCCACGGGACTGTTCATCCGCCGGGATATCTGAAGCGAGACTAAATGTAAAGACCTCTGCGTGTGCTATCCGGTCTATTCCCACTAATTGAGAGTCGGGATACTGCTTTTGTCTGTGGGCTGCCTCTTTGTTTCTATGTCATCCGTATCTCGCGTGCTGGTTCCGATGGACGGATCCCCGCTTTCGAAGCAATCGCTTGAGGTCGCACTGTCCGAATACCCCGAAGCCACGGTTACAGTGCTTCACGTCATCGACCCGACACAGCCGGGCTATAGCTATCCGGTAGAGTCAGATCTCGATTCAGAGCCGCTACACGGTTCCGAAGCCTGGTACGAACGGTCGGAGGAACTGGCCGAACGGCTCTTTTCGGAGGTGCGAACGCTCGCCGACGACTACGACCGGACCGTCGTGACTGAGACAGCAGTCGGTGACCCCGGTCGAGAGATAGTCGATCGCTCCGAGAACGGCGATATCGACCAGGTCGTCATCGGGAGTCACGGACGCAGCGAGGCGGATCGACACCTTCTCGGGAGCGTCACGGAAACCGTCGTCTTTCGATCACCAGTCCGCGTCTTGCTCGTGCGATGACGAGCTTCGACCGACAGTTCCCTTGATCGAAGGACGGAGTGTGTTCTCACGGAGGGGATCAAAGGAGATATGTATCGACGCCGAACCGGTCCCGTTCGATTGAGACGCCTACAGCTTTTTTCCGGAATCGCTCGATGGTTGTTTGCGCTACGTCGCGCCCATTCTCTTTAATCGAGAACCGTCCGTCCGAGTTTTGTAACCGCCCGTCATCCGTTCCGGTATGTTATCCGACAAAGTCGCGATAGTAACTGGCGGGACAACGGGCATCGGGAAAGCCATTGCAGCCGAATACGTCGAACAGGAAGCAACAGTCGTCATCATCGGTCGACGGGCGGACGTTGGCGAAAACGCAGCGAATGAACTCAACTGTGAATACAGGCAGTGCGATGTCAGGAAGTACGAGCAGGTTGAGAAACTCGTAGAAAGTGTGGTAGACGACTACGGAAAACTCGACGTCATGGTGAACAACGCCGGTGTCGGTAGCGAATCGAATCTCGAGAACATGAGCCTTGAGGAGTGGCGGAACGTCGTCGATACCAACCTCGATGGGGTGATGTACGGGTCGAAAGCTGCACTTCCCCACCTCCTCGAAACGGAAGGTTGTATCATCAACGTCGAATCCATCTACGGGCTCCGTGGTGGGAAGGGCGCGACGGCCTACTCGGCCTCGAAAGGTGGCGTCGTGAACTTCACCCAGCAGGTCGCTGTCGATTACGCTCCGCAGAACGTCCGCGTGAATGGCATCTGTCCGGGGTTCGTCCACACGCCGATGACGGACGATCTCCTCGATCAAGAGCGGTTCTATGAGTTTATAAAAGCTCGAACACCGATGGATCGAGCGGCTCGTCCTGAAGAGATCGCACCGCTCGCCGCGTTTCTCGCTTCTGACGGTGCATCTTATATAACAGGAGCGAACATCCCTGTCGACGGCGGATGGACGGCATTTTAACTGCGATCGTAACGATAGCGGCGCGAGTTCCATCATTTATATGCTGAACAGGCGCAATACCACGGCCTTCAGGCCGTGGATACGCGCCGTCACACTGGGAAACTTCCCACCGTCCAAATGCCTGAATCGAGTTTCCTGCGGTGACGTTTAACTGACAGGCCGCCCTACACTAGTGTAGGAATCGGTCGGAACGGAGCGGATTCCGAACCGTCCTACGGAGGTCGTTCGAAAGAGCTCGCTCTTTCGTGATGACGAAAATCTTCGATTTTCGAACCACGGCCTGTCCGCCCACGTAACGAGGTCGTTCGAAAATCTTCGATTTTCGTGATCACGAGAGACGAAGTCTCTCGGACGACAGTATCCGAAAGGCCAGTCGGTGAACGTACATGCTCGAAGCGTGTGTCTGTGCCGACTGCTCAAAGCGAGCAAGACGATACCCCCGACTCTGCTGACGCCTGCCGGCGTCCCCGTGGCCAAAACAACACCGGGACGCCCTATACGGTCAAGGATAGGGGTAACGGCCACTTGGCATGGCCAGCAGTCCACCACACCGACACTGTGGGACTACCCGTGCCCGAAAGGTGTGGTAGTCCGCCGGTTGGACTGCAAACCTGAAACTCCCACCGCTCGGGATTCCTCCCGCCTTTAGGCGGAGGAGGATGTCAATGATGTTTAAGTTTAGACGGTTTGTATCGTTTGTATGGAAAAACCAGCGTTCCTCGCTGTGACGATCCAGAAGGGTGGTGTCGGCAAAACGACGACAGCGATCAACGTCGCGGGTGCGTTGAACGAACGTGGTCGTGACGTGTTGCTAGTCGATCTCGATCCGCAGGGGGCAGCAACGGAGGGTCTTGGGTTTGCCGCGGCGTATGATGCGGCACCGCCAAGCCTCTTTGAGGTGCTTACCGACGCCGAATATCGGGATTATCTCGACGAGTTGATCGTTGAACACGATGAGATGGATATCGTCCCGAGCAACATCGATATGACCGCCGCTGAACCCGAACTTACACTTGCGC
>CAZOFL010000101.1:0-8518 GCA_964579035.1 uncultured Natronomonas sp.
AGCGACGGCGTCCCGATGCTCGAACCGAGCCTGCTCCGGGAGATCGTCATCAAGATCATCCGGAAGGCGCAACTCGAAAACGTCGATAAGATCGTCACGCCGGCGGCGATGGGGATTCACATCTCGACTGCGGTCTCGCTTATGACCGATATCCCCCTCGTCGTCATCAGGAAACGCGAGTATGGCCTCGAGGGCGAGACCCCCCTCTTCCAACAGACCGGCTACTCGGAGAGCCAGATGTTTATAAACGATGTCGACGAGGGCGACAACGTACTCGTTCTCGACGACGTGCTTTCGACCGGCGGAACGCTCTCGGCGATCTGTGCCGCCCTCGAGGAAATCGGCGCGAACATCGTCGACGTCGTCGCCGTCATCAAGAAGGTCGACGGGACGAACGAACTCGACGAATCGGCCTACAGCGCCAAGACGCTCATCAACGTCACCGTCGAGGACGGCGAGGTCGTGATCGTCGACCCGACCGGCGACGACTGAGCGGCGTCCGCGACGCAGTCGGGTCCATCGCTTGACGGCATCGATCCGGACACCGAACGACTATTTATAAACGCCCACGAACGGCCGCCATGTCGCACACGATCGGGATCCACGACTCGATCGAGGCGGTGTTCCCACCGGAGCGGCTGCGGGCGGAACTCTCCGACGTCGAGGGCGAACTGCGGATCGTCTCGACCGACGACCTCGATGGCTGTGACGCGCTCGTAACCTTCGCCTACGACGACCGATTCCCCGACTCGGATATCGAGTGGATCCACTCGATACAGGCCGGTGTCGACCGGTTCCCGCTCGACGCCCTCGAAGCCGAGGGGATCGCCCTCACGAACAGCACGGGGATCCACGGTGACACCGTCGGCGAGACGGTCGCGGGGTACATGCTCTCGTTCGCGAGGGGGCTGCACCGATACCGTGACCGACAGAACGACCGGGAGTGGTCGAAAGACCCCTGGAACGTGCCGTATAGCCTCGCGGACTCGTCCGTCGCGGTCGTCGGCCTTGGGACGCTCGGTCGCGGGGTCGCCTCGCGGGCGGACGCCCTCGGGATGGACGTGGTCGGCGTGAAACGGACGCCGACGCCAGTCGACGGCGTCGCGACCGTCTACCCTGCCCACGACCTCGAGGCCGCGATCACGGATACCCGTTTCGTCGTGCTTACCGTCCCGCTGACGGACGACACAGAGGGGTTGATCGGAGCGGCGGAACTGTCGGCGATGCGCTCGGACGCCGTGGTGATCAACGTCGCCCGCGGTCCGGTCGTCGACGAGGCGGCGCTCGTCGCCGCCCTCAAGGACGGCTCGATCGGTGCAGCGGCGCTGGACGTCTTCGAAACCGAGCCGCTGCCGGCCGAGTCACCGCTGTGGGGGATGGAGAAGGTGATCGTGACGCCGCACGTCGCCGCCGCGACCGGGGCCTACTACCGGCGGATCGCAGCGCTCGTCGGGGAGAACGCGCGCCGGCGCGCCGACGGTGAGGCGTTCACCAACCGCGTCGTATAACAGTCGACTCCTCGGAGCTACAGCGGCATCGGGCCGCTGCCGCCGCCCTCGCCGGATCGCGCCCGGGAGAGCAACTCCGAGACCGGCGGCCGGTACTCGTAGCCGGGGACGATCCCCTCCATGTACGTACCCTCGACGAACTCGGTCATCGCCTTCGCCATCTCGGGGACGTGGTCGGCGTTGCCCCAGTCGAACTCGAACACCGCGACGGCGTCGCCGGCCTCCTCGACGAGGCGGTACTCCTCGAACTCGACGTCCTGTCGTACGGCCATTCCGGTGTCCTCGAGACGGAGTTCGTACGTGTCGAACCAGCCGTCCTCGACGGCGCGGCCGACGTCGCCCTCGATCGCGCTCGAGAGCATCGGTGCGCGGACCTCGAGTGTGTACACGATGTCCCATTCGCCCGTCCCCTCGGCGGTTACGCGGCCGTCGAATCTCGTCGTCGTCACCTCGAACCACCGTCCGGCCCGCTCGAAGGCGTCGTGACCCTCGAAAGCACGGACGGTTCGGTCTGGAAGTTCCTCGCTCATCGACGGTCAGTACGCGCGACACGTTCAAAAGGCCGTCGTGGGCAATCGACCGTCACGGTTTGGTTCCACGGGTGTGGACGGATCCACCCGGAAGCAACGGACACGTATGGTTCGGCAAAGCGAGGGACAGAATAAGTATTTCAACCCGCGATCCGTAGCTAAGCGGGATGGCCGAATCGGTTCTTTGTGTGGGCGAGGTGACTCATATTGGCGATCCATCCGCCGAGGTGTACGCTGTGGAAACGGTTGCGGACGCCGCCAAAGCAGTCCGTGACCGCGACCGCTCCCAATCCGTCGTCTGTGTGTACTCGGGTGCGAGTACCGGTCCCGTCGTCGATACCGTCGAAGCGATCCGTGCGGCGAGTGCGACCGTTCCGATACTGGTCTGGAGCGACCGGACCGACGGCGACGTCGCGATCGACGCGGCTCGCGCCGGCGCGACCGAGTACGTCTCCCGGGACCGGCTGCGGGCCGACGGCGAGACGCTCGCCGATCGGATCGACGCGCTGGCGACGGCGGCCGAGGGGGCGTCCGGCCCGACCGAACCAAGTATCGAACTCCGTCAGCAGACTGCCGCCCTCGAGCGGCTCTATGAGATCACGTCGGACGGCTCCCGATCATTCGAGGAGAAGATCGCCGATCTCCTCGAGTTGGGGTGTGAACGGCTCGGGCTCGAGATCGGTTACCTCTCGGAGATCGACGACGGCCGGTTCCGGTTGATGAACAGCCGGGGGGCCGAGGAGCTGCTCGAATCGCTCGGGAAGGCGGATCTGATCGACCCCGACGGATCCCTGCCGCTCGATCAAACGTACTGCCGGCGGACGGTCGAACACGGCGAACTCTCGGGGTTCGCCCGCGGGGCTGCCGGTACCGGATGGGACGACGACGCATACGAACTGTTCGGGCTGGAGTCGTATCTCGGCGGACCGGTCGTCGTCGACGACGAACTATACGGCACGCTCTGTTTTGCCGACGAAGATGCCCGAAAAACGGAGTTCAGCGACGCCGAACGGACGTTCGTCGAACTGACGGTCGAGTGGCTCAGCCACGAGTTCGAACGACAAAAGTACGACACCGAGCGCCGCGAGACGGCGGCAAAGCTGGAACGGACCTTCGATCGCGTGAGCGACGCGATCTTCGCCGTCGACGACGAATGGAACTTCACACACGTTAACGGGCACGCCGCCAAGCTGCTTGATCGAACACCAGCGGAACTCCTGGGCGCGAACGTCTGGGATGAGTTCTCGGACGCCCTCGGCAAACAGTACGAAAAGGAGTATCGACGAGCGATGCGGACCCAAGAACCCGTCTCGTTCGAGGAGTACTACGAACCGCTCGATCTGTGGACCGAAGTCAACGCCTACCCCTCCGAAGACGGGCTCTCGGTCTTTTTCCGCGATATCACGACACGGAAACGACGCGAACGGATGCTTCGAGGGCTGCTCGATGCGAGCCGGGAACTGTTCCGGACGGGAACCCGTGAGTCGATCGCGGCCGCGATCGTCGAGACGAGCGTCGATATCCTCGATCTCGATATCAACGGCGTTCACCTCTACGACGAGGACAGCGGAAGGCTTCGGCCGACGGCGACGTCCGACTCGGTTCTCGACCTCGTCGGCCAGCCGCCGACGTACGAGGTCGGTGACGGTCTGGTGGGGACCGTCTTCGAGCGCGGCGTCACGGAGACGTACGATGACATCTCGACGGTCGATGGCTACGAGTACGGCCCCGTCCGATCCGCGATCGCCGTCCCGCTCGGCACCTACGGCGTGTTTAGCGTCGGCTCCGAGCGGACCGACGCGTTCGATGAATCCGATGTCTCCGTCGTCGAACTCCTCGCGACGACCGCGACCGAGGCGCTCAACCGAGCCGAGCGCCTAACGGCGCTGGAGACGTATGAGACGGTGCTCGAAACCGTTGACGACATGATCTACGCGCTCGACGACCGCGGGCGGATCACTCACCTGACCGAACCGCTCGCCGAGTGGCTCGGTTACGATCGGGCGGAGCTGATCGGCGAGCCGATCACGACCGTGCTGCCGGACGGCAACCCGTCTGCGGGCGGCATTACAGAGGACTCGGCGGACGGACCGACACCGCCATCAGCGCTCGAGACGGTCGCGGTGACGGCCTCCGGCGAGTGTCGCCCCGTTACCGTCTCGACATCGCCGCTGTCGATCGGTTCGGACCGGGTTGGGACCGTCGGATCGGTCGACGATATCCGCGAACTCCGGAAGACGAAGGCGGAACTCACGGTCGAACGCGACCGGTTCCGCGAACTCTTCGAGCGGATCCCCGACCCGGTCATCGAGGCCACGCTTCGGGAAGGCCGCCTCGAGGTGGACGGTGTCAACTCCGCGTTCGAGTCGGTGTTCGGCTACGACGAGGACCGCCTCGTCGGCCGATCGATAAACGACGTGATCGTCCCCGAGGCCGAACGGGAGTCGGCCGAATTGCTCGACGGGAAGATCCGAAACGATGGCGTGGCGACCAGCGAAGTCAATCGGCTGACGACGACCGGAACCAAACAGTTTCTCTTCCGTGGGTTCGTCTATCAATCCGACACCGTCGACCGGGCATTCGGCATCTACACTGACATCACAGAGCGCAACGAACGCGAGCGGTATCTGCGTGTCACGAACCGAATCATCAGACACAACCTTCGGAACGATCTAAACGTCATCGAGGGATTCGCCGACATTCTCTTGGCCGATCTCGACGACGAGCGACGGATCGAGTACGCCGAGCGGATCCGCGAGACCGCTGCGGAACTTTCGACGCTTGGCGAGAACGCAAACGAACTCCGGCGGGTCGTTGGACAGGACGTGGGTTCGGAACTGGAGGCGATCAGGATCGATCCGCTCGTTGCAGAGGCTTGTGACAGCGTCGTCGGGCAGTTTCCCGACGCGATCATCAACCGATCAATCCCCGACGCCACCGCCGCCAGTGTCGACCAGCGCTTCGCCACCGCCGTCGAGTATCTCGTCGAGAACGCCGTCGAGCACAACGATGGCCCGGAACCGCGGGTGTCCGTGACGGCTGCCGATTCCGACCGCTCCGGGTTCGTCGAACTCCGCGTCGCCGATGACGGGCCCGGCATCGACCGGACAACCCGGGAGTTGATCGTCGGCGACCGTGAGATCACCCAACTGGAACACACCCTCGGAATCGGTCTCTGGGTAGTCAAATGGGTCGTCGAATCGTACGGCGGCGCGATCGAGTTCGGAGCCTCGGATCTCGGCGGCACCGAAGTCACGCTTCGGGTCCCAGCCTAAAATACATCAAACAACCGCTTGAGTCACTACAAAACACTTCGACTGCCTCGCCGTAGCGAACGGTATGAACCGACGAACGCTGCTCGTAGCCGGTGGGGTCGGTGTGGCGGCCGCCCTCGGGGGCTGTCTCGACGAGTCGACCGTCGACGACGGGACCGGGGCCGACGACGGGGAAAACGGCTCCGACGATGGGGAAGCCGGTGACGACGACGGTACCGACGACCCGATAACCGAGGACCCTCGCGTCGACGAACCGCCGTACGGGATCGATCGTCCGGAGCCGCCCGACGGCCCCGGAGACGACGGGGCGTGGCCCGAGGAGTATCTCGGCGAGAACATGCCGACGGAGCCGTCACTCCGCGTCGAACCCCTCTCTATATCGCGGGGGGTGCTTCGGGATCACCTCCGGGATCACGCCGACCCGAGCGAAGATGCCTATCGCGTTCGACTCCTCACGTCCCAGGCCGACATCGACGATATCTTCGACACCGACGCGCCGGACGACGACGCGGCCGATCGCCTCCGGTCCGTCGATTTCGACGAACGCGCCGTCGCCGTCGTCGAGTCCGGTTTCGGCTCCGGCTCCGTCTCACATCGGTGGGCGCGGGCCGAGGTCGACGACGGCGTCCTCGGCCTCCACGGCTACTACACCGACCCCTACGTTCGGACCGGCGACGTAACCTCGCGGCTGTCTGTCCTCGAACTCGAGCGTTCGTCGGACGGCCCAGAGTACGTCCGGGTGAGCCTCACCGTCGCCGAGGATCGTCGGGTCCAGTTCAACTGTACCGAGGGCGTCGTGAACCTCGAGTGATCGTTAATCGAGCCAGCCGGCCCTCCGAGTGTTCGCCCGATCCTGAGCTCGCGGTTCGGATACGTTCGCCGCTCGCTTTCGAGGTGCTCGCGGTGCTCGCACCTCGCTATGCGAGGGGAGGGATTCGAACCCACGGACCCCTACGGGAGCGGATCTTAAGTCCGCCGCCTTTGTCCAAGCTCGGCCACCCTCGCGCGGTCGGAACTGTGACGCGGCGAGGAATGTGTGTTTCGGTCGCCTCCCGGCCCCCGCTACCAGTCGACCGAAAGCGTCCCGTCACCGTTCGGGTCGGGCGCGATCTCCTCGTTCGTTCGGCGGTCGACGACGTGGATAACGCCGCGGTCCTTTTTTGCCGGACACTCCTCGGCCGCGTCGATGTTGTGTTCGAGGTCGCTCTCGTCGAAAAAGTAGACGCCCGGCTTCGCGATTCCGGTCGTGATATCCATCGTCCAGTTCGCGGAGACCTCGGCACACTTGCCGGCCGCGATACATTTGTTCGCCTCGAAGATGATCTTGTACGGGGCGTCCTCGATCGGCGGGGCGTCGCCCTCCCCGATCTCGCTCGGGTCGATGGGTTCGTCGGCCATACGTACGCTCGGAGGCCGCCGGGTTTGGCTCTGACGGATGCCGTCGGCGCCGTCGGGTCACTCCTCGGTCGTGTCCGTAGTGTGGGGGCCGGGAGCGGCCGGCGACTGGGCCGTCGCTGCGGCCTCCAGTTTCCGAAGCTGATCGGGACGGGCGATCACGTAGAGGGTTTCACCGACGGCGATCTCCCGGTCTCGCGTCGGGATCGCGACGACGTCGCCGTCGACGGTCCCGACGGCGATGACGGAGATATCGAGTGCCCCGATCGAACTCCCAGAGAGGGCGCTCCCCTGCCCGACGACGGCGACACCCATCGTCTCCTCCGCCGTCCGGAGTTGGGCGGCGAACTCCCGGTCCGCGCGCGGTTCGACGGGTAGCGTGACGAGGCGATACTGCCGATCCGCATCGAGACGTTTGGCGTCGGGTTCGTCCATCGCGAGCGTCACCAAGTCGTCGGCCGTCCCACGGATCTCGGCGTTCGTGACGCGCTGTGGCGACGTTCCGGCCTCCGCCCCGCCCTCAGTCCACACCTGCACCGAGTCGCCGGGGCTGGCGTTGTTCGGCGGATCGGCCCTGACCGCTACCGCGGCGCTGCCGGGCGGAAGCGTCGATCCGATCCCGGACTCCCGGCCGCCGACTGCGAGATACGCTATCGTCCCCCTGTCGGTGAACTCGACGTCGACGTGGCCGATACCGTAGTCGGTCTGTAACCGCTCGACGAACCGCGATCGGAGTTCGGCGACCGTCAGCCGGTGGGGGAACACGAGCACCTGCCCGGAGAGTTTCCCCTTCGTCGCCGCGTCGACCGGATCGTAACCGACGATGTCGTCGATCTCCTCCGGCACCTCCACCGTCGTTACCCGGCCGACGGTTCTGACGATCCGACTCACGTCCCTGTCGACGCTTTTGCTCCCGGAGATGGCGAAGATCCCGACGCCGATCCGATCGCCGGCCCGTCCGCCACCGACCGCCGTCATGCCGGCGACGAAAAACGTGACCGTGTTGAAAATCGCCGTCTCGACGGCCAATAGTTCGAACTCTCCGCCGATGACTTCGCCGAGTGCCCCGGCCGTGTTGAGGTAGATCGCGACGACGCTCAACCCGACCAGAACCGACAGGCCGTCCGGAGCGCGCTCGCCGACGTACCACCGATAGACAACCCCGGTAATCGCCCCGGCCGCCGCGGCGATGACCGCGAGGGCGACCGTCCGGGCAACGTCGACGAAAACGTCCCCACCGACGACAACCTGTCCGACGAGGAGGCTCACGCGATCACCTCCTCGAGAGCGTTGAGCGCTCCACGCTTCCCGACGGCGAACAGTTCGTCACCCACGCGGAGTTCGGTCCCACCGCGCGGGGCGACGAGCCAGCCGTCGGGACGTTTGATCCCCAACACCGCCACGCCGTACGTCTCCCGCACGTTGGCCTTACCGATCGTCTGGCCGGCGATTTCCCCGGTCGACTTTACTGTCATCGTCCGGAACCGCTTGCCCGCACGCCGAAGCAGCGAGACGAGCTCGAACTCCCGGCGGGTCCCGCGGGCGGTGACGACGACCTTCGCTCGCGTCGTGCCCAAAAGCTGGTTCACGTTCCCGCGATCGACGGCGACCGTGACCCGTCCGTCGCCGCCGGTCGTCGTCGGCGCGACGGTCGCCGCCGGGATCGACTCCGTCGTCCCGCCGTCCGTTGTAACGGGATCGGCCCGCTTCAGTGAGGATTTCGCGGCGATGATCGTTCCGCTGACTTCCGTCTGCCCGGCGATCACGACGACCTCGTCGCCGCGGGCGAGTCCGGTCGGGACCAACGCCT
>CAZOFL010000102.1:0-8347 GCA_964579035.1 uncultured Natronomonas sp.
TCGACGGCTTTCGTCGTTTCGTTGGTTCCTTTCTTTACTGAGCCGGTGTCCCGGGCGACCTCGAGGGCCTCGATGGCGTCGTCCTCGAGGTCTGCGGGAACGTCGAAATCTACGTATACTGACATTGTTGACTCCTCCTACGCGCGGGCTCGCGCTCCCCCGCCGTCGAACGCGGCGGCCGCCCGAGCGGTTCGGAAACGGTCGCCGGTTCTTCACACCGCGTCGGTGCGTCGAGTCCTGTCCGGCTAGGAGCATCACAACCCCGCGTAGGCTGTACACCACCGTACTACACCACCGCATAAAAGCGCTTATGAACGCCGGCGAGCGTGCGAAGGGGCCTCAGGGACCTCCGACGGGGTGACCGATCAGTCCGTCGGGAGGAAACCCTGAGGGGGGATCGTTACAGTGCGGAGGCTGCCTACTTGAATTCCTTTTTTCGAAAAAAATTTTTAAAATCGAAAAGCAATATTTTCTTAGTGGAAACATTTAAGACAGTTCGGGCCCATGTATATACTGTATGAGCACCCAAGAGACCGTTCGCCGTCAGGCCGGAAGCGTCGAAGAGACAGCCCTCCGGATCGAGCCGGAGAAGGCCGAACAGCTCGTCGACGCGCTGAACACCGACCTCGCGGCGACGTACGTACTGTATCACCAGATCAAAAAGCACCACTGGAACGTCGAGGGCGCGGAGTTCCTCGAGGTCCACGAATACCTCGGCGAGATCACGGCCGACCTCGAGGAGAGCGCGGACATGCTCGCCGAGCGCGCACAGGCGATCGGCGGCGTCCCCCTCTCCGGTGGAGCGACCTACGAAGCACACGCCCCGATCGAACCCGAGGGCGACGACGTCTACGACATCCGAACCTCCCTCGAGAACGACATGGAGGCGTTCGGCGTCATCATAGAGTCGCTTCGTGACCACATCGGGCTCGCGAATCAACTCGGCGACTACGCGACCGAAGAGCTGCTCCGCGACACGCTCGAAACGGCCGAAGAACACGCCCACCACCTAGAGCACTACCTCGAGGACGACACGCTGGTGCTCGAGTCGGCGACGAACTGAGACGGAACCCGTCCTCGCTGTATTTTGCGCCGACAGCCGGCCCCGCGAGAACCGGCGGTTCGGAGCGAGCGTTGCCGTAACCTCCGCTCCTCGGTCGAAAGCGGGGGCGAGCGGCCCGAGGCAACCGGACACGCTCAGAACGAATCGATCACCGGAATGCCGACGGTGCCGAAATCGGTCATGGCTTCCAACTCGTCGTTGACGTCCTCGAGATCGACAGTCTTCGAGACGACGGCACTCGGATCCAGTTTCCCGGTGGAAACCATCCGGAAGATTTCGTCGTACCGGTTGGGGGGCATCCCGAGGCTGCCGATGAACTCGATTTCTTTCATTACCATCGCATCAGTCGGCAGCGCGACCATCCCTTCCTCGTCCTGTGTGGTAAGACCGATCTGAAGGTGTTGGCCGTGGGTACCGAGGCTCAACACGGAGTTTTGGCAGGTCTCGGCGATGCCGAGCGCGTCGACGCTGATGTCCGCTCCACCCCCGGTGACTGCCTGCACGGCGCCCGGGACATCGTCGGTTTCACCAGCGTGGACCCTCTCGACGGCCCCGAGAGACTCCGCTTTGTCGAGTTTCTCTTCGACGAGGTCTACGGCAACGACGTTGGCACCGAGGGCGTCCGCGATGTGGACCGCGGAGAGCCCGATACCGCCGCACCCGTGAACCGCGACCCAATCACCGGCAGCAAGGTCCGCCCGGTGGGCGAGTGCGTGAAACGAGGTCATGAACCGGCAACCAAGCCCGGCCATATCGACCGACGAAACCCCGTCGGGTAGCTTGACGACGTTGTGGTCCGCGTTCGGGGCGTGGACTTCCTCGGCGTACGCCCCTTGGAGGCTCTCGACGAATCCGAGCGGCGCAACGCTTTCACAGACGTTCGAGTGGCCGTTACGACAGTGACCACAGGAGCCGTCGCCGATATTGAACGGGAGCGCAACGTGGTCTCCCTCCCGCAGGTGCTCGACCCCCTCGCCGACAGCGGCGACGTGACCCGCCGGTTCATGACCGAGTATCTGGCCCGGCTGGGGTTTGATGCCGAGCCAGTCCCAATCACCCTGCCACCCGTGCCAGTCGGACCGACAGATACCGCAGGCCTCGAGTTCGATGATCGCCCCGTCCGGACCCGGCTCCGGGTTGGCTACCTCCGTGATCTCAAGCGGTTCGCCGTGATTTTCGAGTACTGCTGCGCGCATAGCGTACGGGTATAGGTAACAAGACACAAAGCATTTTCGCCAGCGCTCAATGCAGCCACCTCCGGCCGATTGGGATATTCGCGGCCACGAGACTCCGGGCTGTTCGGTTCTCGAACTGACGCGACTGGGCAGGTGTGTGGTATAACATCGAGTCAGCCGTTCCGTGACGTACTAACTCGAAGCCCCCCGGCTCCGGTCGGCTATCGAACTATCGTCGAACTTCGACGGTGAAGTCGGTCGCGATCCATCCGTCGCTGTTGTTCGGTTCGGTGAACACGGAGCGTTCCGGCGAGGTGGCGTGGAGCCGGAGTCCGACCGGCTCGTCCGCGTCGGAGGTTACTGGCATTGATCAAATATGAGCCCCCACCAGTATAAAGTGTTTTGGTCGGCCTAAACCTCGGTCGGGCCGTACTGTTTTATCCGTCGATCACCCAGTGTGTTCATGGACGACCGCGAACGCGAGTTGGCCGAGGTGACGGCCGAACTCTCCGAAACCCTCGAATCACTCAGGGCGGAGTTACAGGAACCTCCCGAGGGGCCGCTCGGGCTCCCTCGACCGCCTACGCCCCGGGAGTTGCTTCGATTCACCGAACAGTACACGATCCCGACGACGATCGCGCTGCTTGAGGCCGCGATCCGCTCGCTCGAACTGCTGGCGGCGGCCCTTCGAGTCGCTGACGGTCGCCCGGTTGACGCTGTTTCGGACGGCTCGCAGACGACGCTGTCGGGCGCGGGTCGGGGCCGGATCGCGTCGGCAAGCCGGGAGACGCTCCGAACGCTCGACGATGCGCTCGCCGATCTCCAGTCGGCGGCGCGTGGTGATCCCTCAAACCCCGAGGTCAGGCGACTCCTCGAGGAAGCCCGCGAGCTCGGATCGGAGGTCGACGCTCGGTTGGCCAAGGCGGCCGACGACGCCGGACCCTCCGAGCGGGAACCCATCGACCGGTCCGAGGAAACCGGCGACCGGGACGAAGTCGAAATCGATGTCGACGAGGAACTGGCCTCGATAAAACGGACGGTCGACGAGTCAAACAAGGGCGACCCACCGACCGAAGACGGGGACGAGCCACCGTCGGACGGCGACGACGCCGGCGGTAACGTGTAAACGGTCGGGCCCGTCGGGTGGGATCGAACGGAAGGGTTTTTGGTCCACCTAAACGAACGGGGAGTAATGATCGCAGACGAGCCGGATCGGATCCACGGAGGTGTGGCGAATGTCCAGTGAGGTTCACGGCGGCGAAACCGCCGGAACGATCCGGTCGAGGGGCCGCCCGGTGTTGGAACTCGACGGTATCGAGAAGTCCTACGGCGGAACATCCGTAATCCACGACCTCTCGTTGACGGTCCGGGACGGGGAACTGCTAACCCTTCTGGGTCCGTCGGGATGCGGAAAGACGACGACCCTTCGGCTGATCGCCGGGTTGGAACGCCCCGACCACGGCATCGTCCGCCTCGAGGGGGACAGTGTGAGCGGACACAGTTTCGTCCCCGCAGAGCAGCGCGATGTCGGCGTCGTCTTCCAGGAGTTCGCCCTGTTTCCACACCTTTCGGCCCGCGAAAACATCGCGTTCGGAATCAAACAGTGGGACGACGACGCCCGCGAGCGCCGGATCGACGACCTTCTCGAACTCGTCGGGCTCTCGGATCACGGCGAGAAATCACCGGAGGAACTCTCCGGCGGCCAACAACAGCGAGTCGCCCTGGCGCGCTCTCTGGCTCCGGAACCCCAACTGCTGCTCCTCGACGAACCGTTCTCGAATCTGGATGTCGACCTCCGCGTCGAGATGCGCGAGGAGGTCCGTGAAATCCTCAAGGAAGCCGGCGTCACTGCCGTTTCGGTCACTCACGATCAAGAGGAGGCGATGTCGATTTCCGACCGGGTCGCCGTCATGAAGCAGGGACAGATAGAACAGATCGGAACGCCGGAGGAAGTGTTTCAACAGCCCGAATCGAGGTTCGTCGCCGGGTTCCTCGGGCACGCGTCTTTCGTCGCCGGACGCGTCCGCGAGGACTGCGTCGAAACCGGCGTCGGGTGCGTTCCACTCGACCGGATCCACGGGCTCACCGACGCATACCACGGCTCGGAGATCGACCTCATGGTCAGGCCCGACGACATCCGTGCCCGGCGCGTCGAGGCGGCGGAGGCAAACGGCGAGGTGGTCCACAGGCGATATCTCGGACCGACCGTCCTCTACCGCGTCGAGATCGATTCCGGCGACGTCGTCGGCTGTATGCACAACCACGCCGACAAGGTTTCGTTGGACGATTCAGTGTTCGTGAGCCTCGACGCCGACCACGAACTGGCGTGGTTCCCCCGTGGGGAGCGAAAGATGGCCGACGGCGGGACGGATCGCGACGGGCAGTAGGCAGTCAAGAACTACACCGGCCCGGACTACTCCGTCCCGGCGGACCGCCAAAGCGCCCGATACAGGGACCAATGATCACATCCGTACCGCTCCGAGAGTTCCCGACACGTGCCGAGATACCGCCCGTAATCCGTGGCGTCGGGGGGGTCCGGGTACGGTTCGGTGAGTTCGCCGGCCTCCAGTAGGGCCGTCCATTCGTTCTCACCGACAACGATGTACTCGGATGGATCGATATAAAACAGGAACGCGGAGGCGACCGGCACATCGACGCCGATGAGCGATGACAGCCCATCGACTGCATCGTCGACGCTCCGCGCCCGGAGTGCTTGCTCGATCGCGTCTCGGACGGCATCCATCTCGTTGTTCTCGAACTCCGTTTCGGCGGCCGATCGAGCCGTCCCGTCCCCTGAATTACAGGATCGCCGACAGAACCACCGAACGACCCAGACGGCGTCTCGCCACCCATATTCGCCGGTGGAAAACGCCCTGGGGAGCGTTTCGATCCCCTCGGCTTCGACCGTATACAACGGCTCCGTTTCGGCGTACTCCGAGGCCAAGGCTTCGATGCGGGATCGATTGAGTGCCATACTCTTATTCGGGTCCACAACACCCTCAATATTGGCCCGGCGCCGTGAGCGTATCCACATACTGTAAATCTAATGACATTTTGAAAACGAACCGTGCTCTGTGGCCGCCTGCGGGAAAGATTCATGCGGATGGGCAATGACCATCAACATACATGAAATCACGACCACAGTCGATGTCGGGTGAGACAAATGTCCAGTGAGAACAGCGATCCGGTGAAGACGATCTGTCCGTACTGCGGTGTCGGGTGCGGGATTCAGGTCAAACAAGGGGACGAACCCGGTGACGTACGGTTCATGCCGTGGGGGGACGCGCCGGTCAACGAAGGATCGATCTGCATCAAGGGCGGTGCCGCGACCCAAGTCGTCGATCACGAGGACCGACTGACGGATCCGCTTATAAAGGAGGACGGCGAGTTCCGGGAAGCGACTTGGGAAGAAGCCTACAGCCGCATCGTCGACGAGATGTCGCGCATCCGCGAGGAGTACAACCCCGATGCGATGGGCTTTTTCGGTTCCTCGAAGACGATGAACGAGGAGAACTACCTGTTGCAGAAACTCGCCCGTCGGTACGGGACCAACAACATCGACAACTGTACGCGGATGTGTCATGCATCCACCGTGTGGGCGCTGCGAACGAGTCTCGGCGCAGGTGCGATGACCAACAGCATGGCCGATCTGGAGGAGAAGGCGGACATCTTCTGGATCCAGGGAGCGAACCCGGGCGAACAGCACCCGATCGCGAACAGCCAGTACTTCCGACAGGCCGTCCTCGAAGGGGCGACAGTCATTCAGGTCGACCCACACGCCAACAAGACGACGCGGTCGTTCAAGATCGACGAGACGGACCGCCACATGCACCTGCAGTTGGAACCGGGGACGGACATCCCGCTTTTGAACATCGTCATCAAGACGATCCTCGAAAAGCATGAGGAAGAGCCCGACGCCGGCTGGATCGACGAGGCGTTCATCGAGGAGCGAACCGAAGGGTTCGATCACCTCAAGGAGACGCTCGCCGATTTCGATAAGGAAGCCGCCGCCGAGCAGTGTGGCGTCCCCCTCGAAGACATCGAACTCGCCGCCGAAAAGTACGCGATGGCGAACAACGCCGCCATCTTCACCGGCATGGGGATGAGCCAACACACCTGTGGGGTCGACAACGTCCAAAACGAAATCAATCTCGCGTTGATTACGGGGAACCTCGGCCGCGCGGGGACGGGTGTCAACCCGCTTCGCGGGCAGAACAACGTTCAGGGGACGTGCGACGTCGGCGCGATGCCGAACGTGTTGCCCGGCTACCAACTCGTCGACGACGACGAAGCGAGAAAATCCGTCGAGGACGTGTGGGGCTTCGAGATCCCGAGCGAACCCGGGTTGACGAACGTCGAAATTTCCCACGCCGCCGGCGACTCGGTCCACGGCCTGTACATCATGGGTGAAAACCCCGTCATGAGCGAACCGGACGGCAACCGCGTCGAGGAACGGCTCGAAGACCTCGAGTTTATCGTCGCACAGGACATCTTCATGACCGAGACGGCGGCGTTCGCCGACGTCGTCTTACCGGCGACGACGTGGGCCGAACGCGGCGGCACCGTGACGAACACCGACCGTCGGGTCCAGCGAATGCGGGGTGTCGATAAAGTTCATGAGAACACGAAACACGACCTCGAGATCCTGATGGAGGTCGGAGGCCGGCTGTTCGACGACGATGAGTTCCGTTTCGACGACGTCGAAGACGTCTTCGAGGAACTCCGTCAGGTCTGTCCGAGCTATCACGGAATGACCTACGACGCGCTCGGCGAGGAAGGGATCCACTGGCCCTGCTACGAGGAGGGAGACCAAGGCGACGACTTCCTGTATGAGGAGTCTTTCGACACCGAGAACGGACTCGGTCGGATCGAAGGCGTTCGTCACCAGCCGCCGAAGGAGACGCCCGACGAGGAGTACCCGCTGATCCTCACGACAGCCCGTCTGGAGGAACATTACAACACCGGCACCATGAGTCGCCGCTCGCCGACGCTGTCGCGACAGCACCCCGAGAATTTCGTCGACGTCCACCCCAACGATGCGGACCGATACGGGATCGAGGACGGTGACGAAATCCGGCTGAAATCCCGTCGCGGCGAAATAACGGTCAAAGCGCAGGTAACCGAAGACATCAAAGAGGGCGTCGTCTGGACAACTCCCCACTTCGCGGCTGCCTCCGCGAACCGGCTGACGAACGATGTGATGGACGAACGGGCGAAGATACCGGAGTACAAGGCCGCCGCGGCGGAGATCGAGGTCGACATCGAGGCGACCGACGACGCAACCCCCGCCGACGACTGATCGGACGGTACGACCACGGTCGTATTTTGATCTCGTAACTCCTATCGAGATTTAAACGAACAAGAGCGGGGCGACGGTCCGTTTTGGACCGCCGCCGTTGCTCGGACTGTCTCGATGGCTGTCGGGCGACTCGGCGGGACCACGGGAGAGATAGGGAGTGGCACTCGGGTATTCAGCAACTGAAAGCGAGCGACATCTATATTAGCGGTACCGGTTTAGCCGGGGATATGTCCGATCGAGTACGACCGAATGCTCTTTTTGTGGACGACGATCCCAACGCGACTGAACTCTACGCGGAATATTTTGCCCGGAGCGCGAACTTCACCCCGATGACGGCGCTGTCCGCCGAGGAGGCCCTCACCGAACTGGAACGATCGGACGTCGACTGTCTCGTCAGCGACAGCGTGTACACCGGAGACGGCGACCCCCTCGTCGAGGTCGTAAAAAGCAGCTATCCGGAACTCCCGGTAATGCTGTACTCCGGACGAGAGCCGTCCGATCTTCCCACACACGCGGCTGACGGATATCTCAAGAAAGCCACCGCGTCGGAAGAAACGAAACCGCTGAATGCACTCGGAGAATCAGTACACCGTCTGATCGCAGCGGCGGACTCCGGCCCCGGGGAGGAGTCATCGGAGGAGTGGCATTGTCTCGGTGTGTTCGACTGGACAGAGACTCCCGACGTATCCGCGACAGTGTTGTCGGCGTTCGCCGAAGAGACCGGTGTGGATCTGGCCGAGGCGCCCCCGGTGTTCGAAACTATCGATCCGGATGCGTTGGGGGCCCTGATGGCCCATCGTACGACTCGCG
>CAZOFL010000103.1:0-8267 GCA_964579035.1 uncultured Natronomonas sp.
CCTCGCGAGGTACAAAGCGCCCACGCAGGTCGAGTTCGTCGACGACTTCCCGGAGACCGCCACCGGGAAAGTCCAAAAGTACGAACTCCGAAAGCAGGAGTGGGAAGACGAGGAACGGATGGTCGGCCAGGAGTAGGCGCCGGGGCGGTTTGGTCCCTCGGCGATCCGGTTTTCAACCCCCCGCGACCGATATCGCTTCCCGTCTCGATACAGACGTGAGGCTCGCCGCACGGGACGGATCCGCGTCGAACGGAGGGTCGCGCCCGGAACTGAACCTACCTCCCGCGACCATCTATATCGTATTGAACGCCAGTTAGCTCCTCGCTTTTGGCCCACAGCCGCTCGGCGCGGGTGAGGTCGTGGGAGGCCTCGTTCGAGGACTGCCGCTCCGGCGGGCCGCGCATGTTCAGGAGCCCGCCGGGACCGTAGTACGCGCCGCCCTCGACGCTGTGGGCCGTCGCGGCGTACAGCAGGGGGAGTGCGCCCCGCTCGGCCGACTGGCCGAAAAGCGCGTTCGCGACCCGCACCGCCGCATAACGGAGTTTCGAGCCGGATTCCCTCGGGCCGCGGAACTGTAGGTCGGTGTCGGCATACCCCGGGTGACAGGCGACGCTTTTCGTGTCCTCGATCCCGGCGTCCTCGAGGCGGCGCTGGAGTTCGTACGCAAAGAGGAGGTTCGCCAGCTTGCTCTGCCCGTAGGCCTCCCACTTCCCGTAGGAGTCCTCCCGCTGGAGGTCCTCGAAATCGATCTCGCCGATGGTGTGAGCACCGCTGGAGTGGGTGACGATGCGGGTCTCTCCGCCCGTGTCGAGAAGCAGCGGGAGGAGCCGCCCCGTCAGGGCGAAGTGGCCGAGATGGTTCACACCGAGTTGGGTCTCGAAGCCGTCCTCGGTTTCGCTGCGGGGGATCGCCATCACGCCAGCGTTGTTACAGAGCACCTCCAGCCCGTCGTAGTCGCTTCGGACGGCGGCGGCGAACGAGGCGATCGAATCGAGCGACGCGAGGTCACACTCCCGGACGTCGAGCGTCGCCCCCGTCGGTCCGACCCGTTCGGCGATCTCGGTCGCCGCCCGCTCGCCGCGTTCGGTGCTCCGACAGGCCATCACCACCGTCGCGCCTTTCCGGGCGAACGCGCTCGTCGCCTCGAACCCGAGGCCGCTGTTCGCGCCCGTTATGAGAATCGTTCGATCCGCGCACTCCGGCATCCGTTCGGCCGTCCACGAGTCGGTCATCGCCCGGGCTACGGGCTCGACGGTTACAACAGTCCCGACTCGCCACGGTGGCTCAGCCCTCGCGCCCCGAGACCGCCTCGCCCAGCCCGTCGACGGGGCGGTCCGGAAGGGATTCATCGAGCGATTCGGGGAGCCCGAACCGGTACGCTTCGGGATCGGCGTCGTCGCGCAACTCCGTCCGTCCGTGATACACCGACACGGCGGTGTCGAGGTGGAGCCGAACGGCCTCCAACAGGGCCTCGGCTTCGAGCGGTTGCCCACGCCGTTCGAGCTCCTCGACGGTCGCGCCCGGGGGCGCGCTGAACGCCCGCTGGGTGATGATCGGCCCCTGATCGAGGTCGGTCGTCACGTAGTGGGCGCTGACGCCGGCGACCCGGACGCCCTCGTCTCTGGCCTGTCGGTACGGTTCCGCTCCGGGGAAGGAGGGCAAAAGCGAGGGGTGGATGTTGATGATCCGGTCCTCGTACCGGAAGACGACGTTCGGGCTCAGGATTCGCATGTATCTGGCCAACACGATGAGATCGGTGTCGTACTCCGCGAGGAGGTCGAGCAACTGTTCCTCGTCGGGCGTTCCTTTCCCGTCACCGATGTCGTGGAAGTCGACCCCATACCGGTCGGCCAGCGGCTCGAGGTCGTCGTGGTTGCCGATGATGACGCTTATTTCGGCCCCCAACTTCCCGTCGGCCCACGCCTCGAACAGCGCTTCGAGACAGTGTGACTCCTTCGTGACGAGGACGGCGATCGTCCGTGTCTCGCGGTCCGCCGGAAACCTGACCTGCACCTCGACGCCGAGGTCGTCGCCGAGATCCGAGAGCGCGTCCCGAAGCTCCGCTTGGGTGCAGCTCATCCCGGCGGTGTCGACGGTCATCGTCATCCGGAAGACCCGGTCGCGGACGGCCTGATCGAGGTCCTCGATGTTGACATCACGCTCGAAAAGCAGCGTCGTGACGCGGGCGATCAATCCGGTGTCGTCCTCGCCGACGACGGTGATTTCCGTGTACTGTCGACTCACGATCGCCACCTCGGTCGGGCCGGTTCGGTCGTCATACACGCTCCTGGGGCAGGGTTCTAAAAAAGCCGACGTTCCGCCCCGGCCGGGCACCGTCCGGCGGCGGTGTCGGACGCACGAGGACGGCTCCGGCGCCGTTTTCGGTGCCGTATCGGGAATCAAGCCACTACTTGCGACGCGATCCGACAGCTCCCCTCGAAGCGCAACTCAGCACCACTCCTCGTACTGGTGGACGCGGGCGGGGTTCAGTGGCTCGGGTTCGCGGTCGGTTCCGGCGTAGGCCCGCCAGTGCTCGTCCTTCGCGACAGTGAGGCTGGCATCGGCGTCGAGTTCCCTGGGAACCGTCGCCTCGGCTTGCCGGCGGTTCCACTCCGCGAAGCGTTCGAGCGGTCGCTCCCCGTCGAGAGAATCGAGGTCCAACCCGTCGGCGGCTGCCTCGATTGCGGCCTCGCCCGCAGCCGTCCGGGCGAGAAGCGTCGTTCGGCCGTCCGGGCTGCCGACCGCCCCGGCAGTGATGTCGGCGGCCTCGCCGACGGCGTCAGAACACTCCTTACAGCCCCGAAGGACAGCTTCGCCGAACGTCTCGACGTTCTTCGTGAGCAGCCGGCCGCCGTCCGCGTCGTATGCGGTCAACGCGCCGCCGACGACCTCAAGGTGGTCGATCTCGGAGGGCTCGACGCCTTCCTCGAGGAGCTGTTTTCGCAACCGCTGGTAGGCGAAGCTCCGCGTGCAGACGAGCGAGACAGTCAACGAGACGGCACCGAGTTCGTCGTCGTACTGGAGCCGATCGAGGGCGGCCGCCCCCTGGATCACGCAGGGGGTCCCAACGAGGGCGATCTCGGGATCCGTGAGGTCGCTCTCGGCGACCAGTTCGTCGACCTGCCCGAGTTGCATCGTCTGGTTGAAGCTGCTGCCGGCGCTTTCGAGCAGTTCCTCGCGATCGGTCGCAAGCGTTGCCTGCCCGCAAAGCGGCTCCGAAGCGTCCCCGACGACGACCGCGCCGTCGATCTCGCCGGCGTCCAACAGTCCGGCGAGCAGCGCCGTCACCGCGCCGCCGTCTTGGCCGGTGTGCTCGCTCGCTGCCGCGGCGCTGTAGGTGGCCGTCGGCTCGCCACCCTCCAGTTCGTTGAGCCGCTCGTACCGGAGTCCGCTCCGGGGACAGAAATCCCAACAGCGTGAGCACCCGGTGCACATCCGCACGAGCGTTGGGCGGCCAGTTTCGGGCTCGATGCCGATCGAGTTCGACGGACAGGCGGCCATACAGCTGCCACACCGGATACAGCGGTCGGCCTCGATGACGGCTTCATCGAGCGTCCGAAACCAGGTCTTTCCGGCCGGTTCGTCGCTCTGTGCGATGCGATCCCGCGGGTCGTTCCCGGCGTTCGGAACACCGGGGGTCGGTTCACTCGACATCAGTCTGCCTCTATCGGTGTGCGCTCGTCTCGGACGATGCGATCGAGCCGATCGGCGTCGGTCCGTCGGGTCCACTCGGCGACGGACTCCCCGGGCGTCCGTTCCGCGGCGAACCGCCCGAGCAGCCGCTTTATCGCCGGTTGGAGCGATTCGATCGGGAGGCTTCCGGAGATCCAATCGACGAACCGCTCGGAGCCGAGGTCACCACCGAGGCCGACGTCGACGGCCTGGGTGGACCGCTCCTCGTCGCGGTACGCCTCGCCACGGGTCCCGATGTCGCCGACCTGTGGCTGGGCACACGACGCCGAGCAGCCGCTCATGTGGATCCGAACGGCGTCGGGAAGGGAATCGGGGTCCGGCCCGCCGTCGGAGTCGAGCCACGCGTCGAGTTCCGTCGCCAGTCGGTGTCCGCGGCTCTTCGTTTCGACGATCCCGTACTTGCAAAACTCCCGGCCGGTACAGGTGACGATCCCACGCGAGAACGGACCGGGATCGGGGCTGTACTTCTCGAGGATCGGCTCCGCGAGGAGAGCCTCGACGCCCGCCGGATCGACGCCGACGAAGAGAAGGTTCTGATTCGCCGTCGTCCGTAACTCGCCGGAGCCGTACGTCTCGGCGAGGTCGGCCAACTCGATCAGATCGCTCCCCCGGAGCCGGCCGGTCGGGACGTTGAGACCGACGTACCGGCGGCCGTCGTCTTGCTCGTGGACGCCCACGTGGTCGCCGCGGTAGTCGGTCGTGAGCGACTCGTCGTAGGGTTCGAACTCGAACGGAGCGTACGTTTCGAGCTCCGCCCGGAACCGTTCGAGCCCCCACTCCTCGACGATGAATTTCATTCGGTTGACGGCGGTATCGAGATAGCGGCCGTGTTCGATGAACAGTTCGGCCGCGGCGGTCGCGAGGTCGGACACCTGATCGGGTTCGACGAAAATCCCGAGGTCGGTCGCCGCCCGCGGTCCGTCGGAGAGGCCGCCCCCGACCTTGACCGTGAACCCGTCGCGGCCATCCTTCACCGCTGGCGTGAAGCCGAGATCTTGGATCTCCGCGCGGCCGCAGTTCTCGTGGCAGCCCGTGACGCTGAGCTTGAGCTTTCGGGGAAGGTTCGCATACCGGCGGTCGCCTTCGAAGGTATCGGCGACATCGTCGGCGATCGGGGCAGGGTCGATCGTTTCGTCGGCGAGTCCGGCGGCGGGACACGCGACAACGTTCCTGAGGGTGTTTCCGCTCGCCTGCAGCGTCGTCAGTCCGACCGACTCGTAGCGATCCCAGATCTCCGGGACGTCCTCGGGTTCGATCCAGTGGAGTTGGAGCCCCTGTCTCGTCGTGACATCGAGGAAGCCATCGCCGAAGATCGGGTTCTGTTCGGCTCCGCCGTGCTCCGGCGGCGCGGTGGCGAACTCCTCGGCGATCCTCCCGACTGTCCGGGCCTGCTCGGCTGAGAGCCGGCCGGCGGGAACCTTCGTCCGGAGCATGAAGTAGCCGTCCTGTCGAACCGTGTAAAGTCCGACGAGGTGGAGCCGGCCGAACACGTCGTCGCCGAGCTCCTCCGGGAGCGCGTCGAACCCCTTCGGGGCGGCGGCGCGGACGTCCTCGTACAGCTGCTTCGGATCCCACTTCGGGGACTTCGCCCGGATCCAGTCGGTGAGGTTCCCCTCGTAGAACGTCACCGATCCGTAGCCGAGCGCGGACAGGACCGCGTAAACGTAGCTCAGTCGCCGGGCGGTGTTGCAGTAGAGCACGATTTGGTCGTCGGGGGCGAGCCCCAGATCGGAGAGGATCGACCGAAGCTCCGGGCCGGGTTTCGGTCGGCCGGTATCGCCGTCGACGAGCGTTTCGGGACCGATCCGGGTCGCGCCGGGGAGGTGAGCCGCCTCATACTCCTCCGTCGTCCGTGTGTCGACGAGCGCCGCCCCGCCGTCGATCGCCCGCTCGACCACGCTTCGGGTGGCGAAGACGTCCGAACGCACCCCTGCCGTTCCGTACTGTACCGGCTGTGGATCCGGCCGCCCCGTCCCGGTTTCACGGTCCCGCTGCCACGTCTCGATATCGCCCTCGAGGAGGTAGAGGTCGCCGCGGTGGCCGTAGACGGCCGCCGTGAGGAGGACGCGAGCGGCCTCGATGCCGTTTCTGGCGTCGTACGCGAGGAGATTGTCCTCAGGAGTGATCCCGGCCTCGCCGAACACCCGTCCGACGGCGTCTTCGTCGGGCAGCATGCCGGGCGCGTCGCTGTACCGATCACGGACGGTCCCGAACGGAACGGTGACGGCTCCCGGAAGGCGGCCGAGCGAACCGGATTCGTGCGGCTCCCGAACGTCGACCGGCGTGACCTCCGAGAGGTTCGCCTCCGCCCACGACGGGCTCACAGTCGTTATATCGACGGTCATCGCGTGATCCTCCGCGGTGTGTCAACTGCCCTTCCGATACCGACCCCGGATCCGATACCGGCTTGACAATCGGTCCCGAGACGGCTTTCGGGGGCCTTTGGCCTGTTTCGGTGTCGCTTCATTCCGGTTTGGGCCACGGACGGATGGACCATTCCCGTTCGGGATCGGGAAACCGTTTCCTCGCCTCGATGATACAAGCAACGGGGTGTGGATGACCGCGTTCGCAGTCGATGCCCCGGAACGGTGGTGTTTCAAATACACTGCGGGGGCTCATTCGAAGTGAGAGTTCCTCTTAGGGGCGATGTCGATCTCGTCTCAATCTCATATGTAACTGCAAAATTGGCCTCTTTTCGGCGTCGTCCGCGGACGGCTCCCCGGCGAATAGTGACATTATAGTGACACTCACTGATACGTGTGGCCGACGGACGAACACTGTCGGGCGACTTCGGTGAACCCCCGGACAAGAACGGAGACGACGATGGAAAAAGCGAGGCGACTCGCCGTGGCCGCCACAAGCGGACTGACGCCGAACAGTTATGAAAACCCAAGCGTAAGGTCGTCACGACACATGCTACCGACTATCCGCACTCGATCGACGCCCCATACCGCGGCCGATCAAACGGGTCGGGCGGGCGTTCCCAGTGCTTGTGTCTCCCCGGAGGTCGGCGCCCCGCGGCCTCGGCCGCTTGACGCCGACGGTGGGACGCCGACCGCGGGGGATGCCCGATGACGCGCAGTCGGCGGTCCCTGCTCCGCGGCGTCGCGACGCTCCTCGCCGGCGGGCTACTCGGAGGGCTTTCGGGCGCGACTGCCGGTGCCACGCCCGGACCGACACCGCTTTTTGCGGCCGAACGGGGCGGAAAAAAGGGAACGACGCTCGCGGCGACGGTCGACCCGTCCGTTCACAACGTCATCGGGAGCCCCCCGACTGTCGACCCGCTGGTAGAGGAACTCCGCTCCCGGTATCCGTCGGTCGAGTTGGGGCGTTTCGGAGCGCTGTCGGTTGGAATTCGACTCGAGGAAGGCCGGGTCGTCGGCGGAGCGGCGGTCGCCGAGGGAGCATTCGACAGGGCGGCGCTCCGGTCGGATCTCGCCGCCGATGGGGTGGCCCTCGCCGCCGCCTCGGGGCGCCCCGGGGCCGTATCCGTTCCCGAAACCCCTTATGCCGTCGGCGTCGGTGACGCCTCGATCGCCATCGGATACGGTCCGACCGCCGTTTCGGATGCCGACTCCGCTCTCCGGCGCGGGCCGTCCCGGGGCGACGGGATACCGGCGGCGTTCACCGGGGACGCCGTCACGTACGCCACGCTCGGCTCCGGAACGCGCTCGCACTTACTCGACCGCAGCGACGAATCCGTCGCCGGGCTCGACAACGTCCTCCGGGCCGCCGAGGCGTTCGGGATATCGCTCGGCGTCGGCGAGGACCAAAGCGACGTCCGGTACGGTATCGTCGCCGACCCGCGGGCGCTGTCGACCGGTGATCTGTGGACGTTCGTGTCGCGGACGGCTGCCCCGGAGGCGTCGATCGACGTCGGCTCGGCTTCGCGACACGGCCGATTGCTCGTCCTCGATGTGACCGTCGAAACCGACGATCTGTGGGCCGTCCACGAACGGCTGTTCAGGTCGCTGTCGGCGACCGTGTAGCTGTACACGAACGTGAACACCGACCCGAACCCACAACGGTTTTCACGCACGAACACGCCCCATCACGTATGACCGCCTACACCGCGACCGTCACCGTTCGGCTGAAACGCGGGGTGCTCGACCCCGAGGCCGAGACCACCCAACGGGCGCTCGAACGACTCGGGTTCGACCTCGAGGACCTCCGGTCGGCCGACCGCTTCGAGGTCGATCTGGACGCCACCGACGCCGCCGACGCCGAGTCCCGCGCCACGGAGATGGCCGAACGGCTACTCGCGAACCCGACCATCCACGACTACGAGGTGGAGGTCGCGGAGGTGTAGATGACCGCCGTACACACACCTGTCGCGCGCTGTTCGCCAATGGAGGGCTCACTGTGACCGTCGCTTGCATAACCGCGACGCGCTGTTCGCCAATGGAGGGCTCACTGTGACCGTCGCTTGCATAACCGCGACGCGCTGTTCGCCAATGGAGGGCTCACTGTGACCGTCGCGGTTATTCGCTTCGGGGGCTCTAACTGCGACCGCGACGCCCTCCGCGCGCTCGAACACCTCGGTATCGACGCCGAGATCGTCTGGCACGCCGACG
>CAZOFL010000104.1:0-8138 GCA_964579035.1 uncultured Natronomonas sp.
TCGTAGTCGCAATCGAGCGGGCTGAACCGCTCGTCGGGGTAGCCGTACTGGGAGCCCGGCGCGACGGTTCTGGCGGTCAGCCGGACCGTGTCGAGGCAATCGATGACTTCGCGGTCCTCGTTCATCACCGCGACGTTGCCGTCACCGAACAGTTCGGCGACGACGAGCGTCGTCGCGTCCTCCCGTTCGAACCGGAAGGTGAGGATGCGGTCGAAACCGTACTGTTCGACTCCCTCGAAGTTCGCGCCGGCGATCCGGTTTCTGAGCATCATCGCGAAGTTCGGCGGCCGGCCGGGAGCGTCGGCGACGTGGTCGGGGACGGCGACGTGGGCTCGCTTCGGGTCCCCCGTCTCGATGACGAGTTCGATCCGCCCGCGGTCGTAATCCCGCATCTTCAGCCGGACGAAGTCGTCGCCGTAGAGGTACGCCTTGTCGACGACAGCGCCGGTATACTCGCGGAGTTCCCCCACCAGCGCCGCGAGGTCGACGCTCGTCATCGCCCGCTTTCGGTCCATATCGGATAGCTCAGGCGGGCCGAAGAAATGCCTGACGCCTCGGATCGACGCCCGACGCCTCCGAACAGTCAGACGGGCAACGCCCGCAGCCCGTACCGTGGGACGCTCTCTTCGACGTAGATCCGGCGCGGCACGGCCCGGACCGGATCGCCGACGGTCACGTCGCCGAGTACCTGCATCGGAAGCGATACCCATCCCTCGCCCGCGGGAAACCGGACGATCGCGGCGCCGAAGGCCCCCTGTCTGGCCTGTTGTTCGGCGAACTCCGGCGGCGCACCACCCTGTCCGATCGTCGTCGCGGCGTCGACAGTGCCCGAGAGTTCCGGCGTCACGGGATCGAACTCGACCAGTCCATGACAGTCCGTACAGGCTCCCTCAGGCGGGAAGACGACCGCACCGCAGTCGGGACACACCCCCGATTCGTGGCGATGGCGCTGCGGGACGGCGCGTCGCCACGTCGGCACCGGAACGTGGGCCGCCCCGCCGTCGGGTTTCGGACCGACGATGTCGCCCCGCCGACGGAGATACGCCGGGTAGTCGAGTTCGGTCGTTCCCGCAAGCGACGCCTCGACCGGCGCGGAGCCCTCGAGGACGAACGCCGTCGCGCCGGCTCCCGACCCCCAGCCGACGGCGAGTGTTCGATCCTCGCCCGCCTCGAACGCGGTCGCGATCGATAGCGGGACGCTCGCCGCCGCGGTGTCCCCGAGCGACGGGACGGTTTCGACCGCGGCGATCGCCTCCGCTCCGAGTTCGGTCCGGTACGGTAGTTTCCCGTTCGGTGCCTGGAGCGCGATCGCTCCGACCTCGCCGGCATCAGCGCCGAGGGTGTCGACGGCCGCCTCGATCGGTTCGATGAAGGCGGCGCGGTCGTACGTGCCGATCTCGAGGCCCTCGACGTCGGCGTCGCCGCGTCCCCGGAACCGCGTCCCCGGCCGGACGTCGGTCGCCGACGCCCGCTCGGCGATCGTCGCCGGCGCGTGTTCGTCTACGAGGAAGGCGGCCGCGCCCGCCCCCGCGGCGTGTTCGTGGCTGTCGTCGGGCGCGCCGGTCGGGCAGTCCGCAGCGACGACGAGCGCGGTTCGACCCGAGTCGACCGCATCGAGGAGGGCGTCGACGCCGGCACGGGTGCTTCCGGCGTAGGTCCGGCCCTCGACGGTCCGGGGGGCGTCGAGAAACGATCGGAGACGAGGGGTGAGGTCTTCCTCGGCCAGCGGCGGGGAGGTTGTCGCGAAAACGAGCCGTTCGAGTGCCGAACCGTCGCGTCCGGCGGCCGAAAGCGCCCGCCGGGCCGCCTCGACGCCCATCGTCAACGCGTCCTCGTCGGCGTCCGGAACCGCCTTCGTCTCGATTCCGGGCGCGTCGAAGCGTCCCCAGGCGTCCTCGAAGGCGGCCGCCGGAACCCGGTTTGTGGGAGCATACGCGCCGATGCCGACAATACCGTGGGTCACGCGTCTACCCCTTCCTCGCGCTCGAAGACGTGGACGACGGCGGCGCCGCCCGACCCGCCGACGTTGTGGGTCAGGCCCACCCGCGGGGCCTCGAGTTGTCGCTCGCCCGCCCGCCCCCTCAGCTGGTCGAACGCCTCGACGACCTGGCCGACACCGGTCGCGCCGATCGGATGGCCCTTCGATTTCAGCCCGCCGGAGGTGTTGACGGGCAGTTCGCCGTCGATCCGCGTCGCCCCCGATTCGACGTAGGGGCCTGCTTCGCCGGGCGGACAGAAACCGAGATCCTCGTAGGCCAGCAGTTCGGCGATGGCGAAACAGTCGTGTACCTCGGCGAAATCGAGGTCGCCAGCGTCGACGCCGGCCTCCTCGTAGGCCGACCGACCCGCCGACTGGCTTGCGGGAACGGCGCTGTAGGTGTCCCGTTGGAAGAGCCCGACCCGGTCCGAGGCCGCCCCGACGCCGGCGACCCGGATGGGGGTGTCAGTGTACTCCGCGACGACGTCCTCGCTGGCGACGAGCGCAGCGGCCGCGCCGTCGGTGGTCGGACAGCAGTGATAGAGGTTCAACGGGTCGGCCACCGACGGTGCGTTCATCGCGTCCTCGAGCGTACAGCTGAACCCGAGGTGCGCTTTCGGGTTTCTCGCGCCGTTTTCGTGGTTTTTTACCGCGACGCGGGAGAGCTGTTCGGTCGTGGTGCCGTATTCGCGCATGTGTGCGGAGGCCATCTGGGCGTAAACGCCCGCGAAGGTCGTCCCGCTCATCCGCTCCCACTCGGTTTCGCCCGAGACGCCGAGCCAGTAGCGGACGGCGTCCCCGGAGAGGTCGGTCATCACCTCGACGCCCCCGGCGAGTGCGACGTCCGACATTCCGGATCGGACGGCCATCACGGCGTTTCTGACGGCGTACCCGGAGGCCGCACACGCGTTTTCGACTCTGGTGACCGGAATCCCGGCGAGGCCGGCGTGTTCGGTGACCGCCGGGCCGGGCAGGCCGAGTTGCCGCCCCCCGACGCCGAGCGTCCCGACGTACGCCTCGTCGATCTCCTCGCTCCCGATCCCGCGGTCGACGCTCCGTACCGTGTTCTCGACCGCGGTCCGAAACAGCGACCGATAGCTCTCGTCGGGAAAGGAGCCGTACCTCGATTGGCCCGCGCCGACGATGTACGCATCGCGCATAGCGGCGAGTCGGGGGGATTTTACATAAACGCGACGGCAGGGCGCGCTCGCCGCTCACGCCGGCGAGCCGGGGATCACTCGCCGGCGGCTTCGATGGCGTCGGCGACGATCTCGGATCGATCCGTATACCCCGGTGAGAGCCGGAGTCGGTCCATCCTCGCGAGGAGCCCTTCGTCGAACACCACCTCGATCTCGACGGGCTCGTCGGCGGGTGTCATACGTTCCCCACACGGAGCGAGCCTAAAGCGCTATCGCTCCCCCGAACCGAGCCCCGTCCACTCGGCGTCCGACAGCGTCCGCTGGACCACGTCGGTGTCGACCGCCTCCGCGAGCGTTCGGAAGCCGGCCTCCTCGGCGCGGTCGTCGGCGTTGGCGACGAGTCGGGAGACGATGAACTCCGGGGTGGAGCGGCCGACCGACCCGAACCGCGGCTGGTAGTCGACCTCGAGTTCCAACTCGTCCGTGAGGCCGCGGGCGAAAATGCCGTCGGTTCGGGCCGTCTCGGGGAGCGGTTCGAGGTCGTTCGCGAGGTGGGTGACGAAGGTTCCGATCGCGCCCTCGGCGATCGACAGCCGGACGAGCCCGCCCAGCAGATCGGCCGCCCGCCCCGGTTCGGTGATCGCCTCGAACTCGTCGACGAGCATGAGCGTTCGATCGCCGGAGACGAGCGGCGGCACCACGGACTGCAACGTCGATTCGAGAACGCCGGCGTTGAAGCTCGCGTGCCGGCGGTGGAAGACGAGCCGATCGAGCACGGACACCTCGGCCGCCTCGGCGGCGACGGGCAGCCCCATGTGAGCGAGGATCGCGACCTCACACAGCGTCTCCAGAAGCGTCGTCTTCCCGCCGCTGTTCGCGCCGGTGAGCACCGTCACCCGCTCGCCGGTCGGCGCGTCGAGGCCGTGATCGCCGACGGCGTACGTTATCGGTTGGACCTCGGAGTCGCCCTCCGACAGCGAGAGGTTCCGCGCGCCGACGACCGCCAACCCGTCGCCGTCGATGTACGTCGGCCGTTCGAGCCCGTACGCCGCGGCGAACCGGCCCAGTGAGAGCTCCCGCGCGACCGTCGTCACCGCCGTTCCGGCCCGATCGACGTCGTCACCGGCGGCTTCGACCGCCGACTCCAACTCGGCCCGGACGGCCTCGGATCGGTCCTCGATGGCGGTGTCGAGATCCGCCCGGAGCGCCCGAAGCGTCTCGGTGACAAAGCCCGAGGCGTCGACCGCGTCTTCCGCCATCGCGTCCCGGATTCGGGCGGGATCGACGGTCGTCTCCCCGCGGAGGTACTCGACGAGTCCCTCCCGGAACGCTGCGGTGTCGCCGATACCCTCGGAGCGAAGTTCCTCGAGCACCCCGTCGGCGTTCGCCGAGAGCCGATCGACGGTTTCGCGGGCCTCACGCAACCGGTCCAGTTCCCTGTCGGCCCCCCGGTCGATCCGACCGTCCCCGAGCGCCTCGAGGGCGACGGCCGCGTCGGCGAGCGCCGCCGCGTCGAGATCCGCTATCGGATCGAAAACGGCCCCCGAAACGCCGATTTCGGACAGTTCGACCGCCGTCTCGACCGCGGCGATCCGGCCGTTGTCGGCGTCGTCGTAGCGTTCGAACGCCGCGAGCACCGCCGCTCGCTCGTCGTCGTCGAGCGCGTTCCATCCCTCTCGACCCCGCCCGACTGCGTCGAGTCTGGTCTCCATCGCCGCCCGATCCGAGAGCGGCGTCAGCGTCCGAAGGCGATCCGCGGCCGAGTCGCTCACTGCGAGTCCGGCGATCGTCCCGAGAAGGTCCTTGTATACGATCCGGGCGTCGCGGGTCGCCAAGAGCGCCATACCGTCGGCGCTTTGGGCGTGTCTGAGGACGCGTGTCACCCGGCTCCGGTCGACGCCGGCCTCGACGAGCGTCCGCACGTCACCGGCCTCGATAGCGTCGATGGCGGCTTCAGTCCCGATCGACGATTCGAGGGTCGCCCGGGTCTTCGGGCCGACCCCCCAGTACGCCTCGAGTTCCATGCGTTCCGATCGACCACGTGCGGTATTATCCTGACGGACGGCCGCGGGAGACCGGCGGGCGGTGTGGACGGTGGGGAAGGTGCAAAAAACCACACGGAACCGGACGTAAAGAGTTTTGTCCGGGTTGCCCGAAGCCTCGGTCATGACAGAGCACACCGTCGAGTTCGTCGGGACCGGCGAGACGATCACCGTCTCGGACAAACAGACGATCCTCAAGCGGTGCATCGAGGAGGGAATCGCACAGGAGTACTCCTGCCGCGTCGGCATGTGTCTGGCGTGTTCAGCCGAGATCGTCGAGGGAGAGGTCACCCAACCCGCGGCTCGGGGGCTAACCGAAACGGAGCGCGAATCCTACGCGCTGACGTGTATGGCCCGCCCGCAGTCGGACCTCAAACTCGACCGCGGGAAGTACCCGCCGAGCATCGAGGAACCCACCGCACTCGAGGGGTCGGACGCCGCCGCGGCCGACGACTGAGGCGGCCAGACGTACCGAGCGACCGGCGAGTGCCGGTCCGAACCGGACGCCCATCGGAGCGGCCGATGCCGTTTTTAGCCTCGAACGTGCCGTTTTCACCGGTTACAGCGTTCCGTCCGGCCCGTACTGTTTGCGGGTCCGATCGACTTCGGCCGCGTAGCGTTCGATCGTCTCCACATCGTCGACCGAGCCGAGGTTCGACGGGTCGACATCGAGGCTGACCGGGGTCTCCCGCCGATCGCCGGCTAAACTCGTAAGGGCCCGCTCTTTCCGAAACGCGCGGTTACCGTTCGGGGTCGCGTACGTGAGTATGATCAGGTTCTGTTCGTCGTCCGAGTACGTCCGTTCGACCAGCCAGACTCGGACCGTGTCGGTCATCGCCGTCCCCCGAACGTCTCGGGGCGCGTGGTTGCGCCGGCGGCCGTGTTTGTCACCCGTGTGATACGGCCGGGATCCGTTCCGAGGGTCTCGGGTGGGTCCGTCCGCATCTACCGGCTGTAGTTCCCGATCACGCTCGCGAGTTGATCCTCGGACTGCATCCCGACGAGGTTTTCGACCTTCTCTCCGTTTGCAAAGACGAACAGCGCCGGGATTCCCTGAACCCCGTATCGGGAGGCGAGTCCCTGAAACCGGTCGACGTCGACTTTCAGCACCGCGGCGTCGGTGTCGGCGGCGACGGATTCGATCGCCGGCTCCATCATCTGACACGGGCCGCACCAGTCCGCATAGAAGTCGACGAGAACGACGTCGTACGTCGTGATCGCGTCCTCGAGGTCGCCTACGTCGGTCAGGTGGATCGGTTCGGTCGGAGCGACCGCTTTGTTGGAACTCATCACCGGTCCTACGCCGGCCATGCGTATAACGTTTTTGCATAAAAATTACAATACTATACAGGGAGCTTGAAGCCCCTGCGTTCGCACGGCCCGGCGTGGTAAACAGCGCTCAAGCAACAACGCTGAAGCCATGAAACGACGAGTTCCACCCGATTAGCGAGCACCGAATTCGCAGTGGATACACGCTACTGATGGGTGGAATGTCCAGGATGGTATGTTTCTATGTTTGCATAACCGGTTCGGGACCGAAGGGTCCCGACGGCAATCCACTCAGTCCCAAAAGGACTTCGTCCGCGCGTAGTTGCGCTCCCGTTCGATGATGTCGCGGTAGAAATCGGCCTCGTCCTCGCGGTGGTTGTTGATGATCAACGCGGCGTTTCGTGGGCCGACCCCGCGGGCCGCGAGGGCGATCACCGCCTTCTTGCCGTGGCTCTGGACCAGACTCGCCGCCCGGTAGGCTCGTTCGGTCTGTTTTCGCTGTTCGTCGTCCTTTTGAGCGGCTCGGACCGACTCCAAGACCTCGTCGGCCCAGGGGTTCAACGCCGCGATCCGTGTCGAGCCACACGCCGGACACTCCGGGCGTTCGGGGACCCGTTCGACGGTCTGGCGGCGGTCCCACTCCTCGCAGTGGAGACACGCGAGAAGGACGCGGTCCTCCATGATCCGCTCTTTGACCGTCTCGACGACGGAGGCGTCGGCGTTCTCCGGCGAGAGCAGTTCGCGCCCGGACGACCGGCCGGCACGCCCCAGCGCCGTCCGCTCGCCGACCGTCTCGAGTTCGAGTTCGCCGGCCTGCAACCGCCGGAGAACGTCGCTCGCGCCCGCGGCGTCGAGCTGTTCGTGGAGGACGACGCGGACAGCCTCGTCGTAGATCGGGGTGTCCTCCAAGGCCTTCAACAGCCGGTCCTTCCCGAAGCGGTTCCCGCTCGATCCTTTCCCTTTCCAGCGCTTCAGCGCGCCGAACTTCGCGGCGACCTGTGCGAGCGTGTACTTGAGCGCGTCGGAGTTCTTCAGGCTCAGTTCCACGAGCCCCGCGACGTGGTCGGGATCCGTCGTTTCGAGGATCCCGACGACGTCGCCGATCGTCACGCCCGAGGGCACTTCGAGTTCGATCCGGTAGGGGTCGACTTCCATTGCGACCGACGACCCGGTCCGCTGGCCGACGAGCGCCGAGAGCAGTCGTCCGAGCGTCTCGTTTGTCGTGTGACCGAAGGCGGCGTTGATCACGATTTCGCGGCCGAACCCCTCGACGACGATCCGGCTATCGGAGGGGACCGGCCCCTCGTGGCGCTCGACGGGCGCAAGCGCCTCGCTCGCGGTGTGTTCGTCGGTCGGGAAGCGTTCGGTGAACCCTCGAGCCACCAGTTCCCGGCTCGCCCCGGCGTCGAACCGGTCGCGGGCCTCCGCTCGTGTCCGACCGACGTGTTGGGCCACATCGTAAGGCACCGGAATCTCTTGGCCGACCCACGACGGCACCTCGCCGGTGGGGTCGCCGACCGGCGAGACGAGCACCTCCTCTTCGTCGTCGTCGATCTCGGTGATCCGCCACATCTCGCCGCCCTGCACGAACGTCTCGCCGGGAGCGGCGAAGGTGACGACGAACCGCTCGGCGAGGGTGCCGACGATGTCGCCAGAGGCCATGTCCTCGACCGTGTAGTTCGCCTCGTCGGGGATCATCGAGAGGTTCGC
>CAZOFL010000105.1:0-8127 GCA_964579035.1 uncultured Natronomonas sp.
TCCCGGAGGTTGTACTCGATGAGTCGCTCGGGGTCGTCCTCCCAGAGGTCGCCGATATCGCCCGGATATCGCTCCTTGCCGACGCCAAGTTCCTCCTCGCCGACTGCGTCGAGGCGGTAGGAGTCGAGTTCGGAGAACTGTGTCCGCTGGTAGGCGTAGAGAAGATCGAAGACGACGCGTCCTTTGATGTTCGGTCCGCCCCACCCGGAGTCCCAAACCTCGTTGATCCGGGAGAGCCGATCCGAGTCGAGCGTGCCGTGCTGGTTTGAGAGTCGATCGATACGGTCGATGAGATACGGAGCGTCGAAATCGTCGAAATTCCAGCCCGTCAGATAATCCGGGTCGGTTTCTTCGATGTAGCCGAGATAATCGTTCAGCATCTCGGCCTCGTCGTCGAAGGCCCGAACGTCCGCATCTAGCTCGCCGTCCCCGATCGGGTCGTATCCCTCGATTACGTCAGGCCCGGGAACGCCCTGCGGGGATTCGTACAACCAGACGACGTACTCGTCGCGATAGGAGTCGTGCGACGTCAGACAGAGGATCGTCTGTTCGCCGTCCTCGGGAAACCCGTGTCGGTCGTCGACCTCGATATCGAGCGTGTGAGCTCGGCTCTCGGCGTCGACGTCGACCGGTTCGATTTCGGTATGGTGGATCTTGAGGCTCCCGTCGCCGAGCTGTCGAACCGGGATCCGAACACCGCTCGTAATATCCTTGTCGATGAGCAGGCGGTTCGGAAAGAGGATGTCAGCTTCGAAATGGTCGAACCGATCGCGCAGTTGCCCGACGTCGCGAGGGGTCTGGCCGAATACTTTGAGCAGTGACTCACCGCGAATCGATTCGTAGACGACGAGTTCCGCTTCTCCGTCGTCGCCTATGTCCGCCCCCTCGGCGGCGCGGTCTCCGTACGTTTCGATTCCGGTTAGCCGGTCGTGCTCCAGCCGGGAATCGACGATATCGGCCTCCGTGAGCGGATCGTCGGCGTCGGCGGCGAGATCGAGGCTGGAGATCGGCGTATAGAAATACGGCCGAAAACCGTGAACCCGAGCATGGACGGTGGAGTCGGGGCCGTCCGCAACCGGAACGCGACCGAAGACGTGGAGGACGGGATGTTCGTCGTCGTCACGGCCCTCGATAGTGTAATCGACCTGCGTGACGGCGAACTCGACGGTACCGTCCGCGTCCGGGAACTCCTGTTCGGAGAGTTCGACGACCTTTGCGTCGCCGTCGTCGTCGCCAGCGACGGCCGCGGCCTCCGCGACCGGCCGCTCACCGCCGTCCCGTCCCGAACCACCGAACTCCCCGAGGGTACCCTGTTCCATGGATCTGTTCGTCGCTCTTCGAAGCTAAAAACCCTCGGTGTTTCGTTGTAATATATAAATTGATCATCGCCTTCGAGCGCCGTGTCGCACGCCAACTCTGGACCGAGGGATACATCCGTAGCAACTGTAGGGGTAACTGAGATACAGTATGTCCGACACTGAACCGTCGACCGAAACCGGCCGAGGTGAGGCGCAACTCGAACCGGTGGTGTCCGAGGCCGTCCGGTCGACCGAATCCTACGACACCGAGAGTGGTGTGGTCTTTTATGACGCCGAAAACCCGCTGGCTTGGATACAGGCGGACCACGTCGTCGATCTCGATCCGTCCGCGTGATTTTTCGTTCCGGCGCCCGTTGGGACACTCGTGAACCCACTTGAGGAGGACGAGGAAACGTGGCCGGACGAACCCGACGAGTTCGACCCCGATAGCCTCGGCCCTGACCCGCCCGATTCGACCCGATCGATTCGGGAGTCACTCGGCGCGACCGAAGACGTCTCCGACGACCTCTTCCGTGCGTTCTGGGCGTCCGTCCTGCTCCTCAACGTCGCGCTTGCGGCCCTCTCGATCGGCGCGATGCTCATCTATTTCCGTGGCGATTACGGGACCGGCGCTCCGGTTTCGCTTATCGGCGTCGTTGCGGCACTCGCGACCGCTCGCTATTACTGGCGGTTCAAGACCGGCCGATACACGGACGCCGACGCGCCGAACGACGACAGCCGCAATGAAAACGGGACCGCGACCGAGGAGGACGCGCGATGAGAACCGTCGAGCACCGTGGTGATCGATTTCTACTACTCAAACAGTCCGGCGATTCGAGCCTGGTCCGGGATCCCGAAACGGGGGCGGAGCAGTACCTGCCGAACGAGGAGTTGACCGTGACCGGTGAGTCGCCGTTGGTCGCCGCCGCGAGCGTCGTCGACGCCCCGGAGCGTCGTATTCTCACCGCTGTCCACTCCGAACGGATGCTCGGACTCCTGCTCGAACTCGATTCCGATGGCCCGATCTCCGTCCGGGAGATCCTCGGGCGATACGATCTCTGTGAATCCGACCTCCACGGGCGGATCGCGGAGCTTCGAGCTGCGGGGCTCGTCCAGGAAGCCGATATCGGGGGCGAGCGTGGGTACGCGGCAACCGACCTCGCAGGCGAGGGCCTGTCGGCGTTACGATAAGGTTCCGGCCGTCGCCGAGCGTTCGACGCTCGAGCGGTTCGTCGTCGGGTCCTTCCGGACCGCGATCAGATCGTCCGCCGCGCCGACCAGTTCCTCATCGTGGCTGACGACGATGATCTGTGCGACGCCGTGATCCGTCATCGATCCGATCAACTCGACCAGCTTGGAGACGTGCCCCGAATCCAGAAACACCGTCGGCTCATCGAGAATTAACGGCGGTGTCGGAGCCTCTCCGTCGATCCCTTCGGTGAGGAGCCGGTAGATCGCACACCGCAGCGAGAGGTTAAACAGCGCTCGCTCGCCCCCCGAGAGCTGATCGGGATCGAGCGGCGTCCCGTCCTTCTGATACACCGTCAGCTCGTATTCGCCGTCGAGTTCGATCCGCGCGTACGAGTCGTTCTGGTAGACGAGATCGAACGTCTCGTTGAGCATCGCCTCCAGCCGATCGACGTTCCGCTGGCGGAGTTCGTGTCTGAGCTCGGCGTAGGTGTTTTGGAGCCGTGCGGCCTCCTCGTAGAGTGATTCGAGCCGTTTGACGGTCGCCTCGAGCGCCGCCCGCTGTTCCCTGAGGGAGTCCAGCTCGTCGAGTTCGTTTCTGACCGCCCCGATCTCGTTTTGCAGTTTATCCCGCTTCTCGCGCTTTTCGGCCAGATACGGCTCGACCTTCGAGAGATACTTTTCGGCACGGTCTCTGTCAGCTATGGCCTCCTCGAGGGCATTCTCGTCGAACCCGTCCTCCAGTTCGGCTTTCCGCTCCCGTTTGTCGGTGAGGCGTTCGCGCCGCTGGTCGTTCAGTTCCGCCTCCTTTCTGCGGCGGTCACGCAACGTCTCGATTTCACGCTCGGCGTCGGCGATGTCGTCGAGAAGCGACTCGATTCGCTCGAAGCGCTCCCGGGCGTCGTCAAGCCCCGCTTTCTCCCGGTTCAGTTCGCCGATCGCGTTCCGCGCTTCGTCCGCGTCGGCTTCGTGTTCGTCGGCCTCCGTCTCGCGTTCGTCGGCCTCCGTCCAGTGTTCGTCGGCCTCCGTTCGGAGCGTTTCGACCCGTTCGGTCGCCTCCGCTATCGATTCACGGCGCTGTTCGATCAGCGATCGGACGTTCTCGCGGTTTTCAGCCGCTCGGTCGAGTTCGGCCGCGGTTTCGAGTAGCTCCTCGGCTTCCTCGAGTGTCGAATCCAGCGACGCTACCTCCGTTTCGGCGGATTCGACCTCCGTTTCGAGTTCAGCGACCCGTTCGCGATCCGCCTCGATACGGTCGACGTGTGGCGATCCGTCCACAGGTTGCCCACACTCCGGGCATTTCCCCTCCTCGAGCAACCGCTCGGCCTCCCGGACGCTTTCGCGAGCGTTCTTCAACTCCGTCCGCAGCTCCGCGAGGCGCTCTCTGGTCTCCGAGCGCTTCTTCCGGACGTCTTTACTGTACGCCTCCAACCGTTCCCGCTCGACCGGTGCGTCCTCGAGGGCTTGCGAGAGCGTCTCGATCCGTTCGTCTAAACCCTCGATCCGTTCGCGACGCTCGTCGAGTTCCGCCCGGTCGGACTCGATGTCGGCCTCTAGTTCCGCCGCTCGTTCCCGCTTCGCTTCGGCCCGTTCGCGGAGTTCCGCTGCCCGTTCCCTGGCGTTTTCGGCGTCGTTCGCGTGGCTTTGTGCCTCGAGTCTCCGCGCTTCGATCCGCTCGCGGACCCCATCGATTTCGTCCCCGAGGGTATCGATGCGCTCCGCGACGGCGTCGTGAGCGGCCTCGTCGAGGTCCGTCTCCGCGAGTGCCGAATTCAGCCTCTCATCGAGCGATTCGACCGTCTTTCGGAGCGATCTGATCCGGTTCTCGAGGTCGTCGCGTTCCCGTTCGGCGGCCGCGATCGCTTCGGTCAGTTCTTCGATGTCAGCGTCGAGTTCCTCGATCTCCTTTCGGCGCTGTTCGTACTCTTCGATCGTTTCCTCGGCGTCGGCGAGCGACTGCTCGGCAGCATCGCGTTCGTCCTCCTTTGTTTCGATCTCCTCCGTCAGCTCCGTCCGTTCTGCCTCTAAGTTGTTGAGCCGATCGGCGAGACCTTTGTTCTCCTTTTGTTCGATCGTCCGCTCGCGGTCGGCCAGGAGCTCGCGTTTTCGGTCCCGGACGCGCTTGACCCCGACGCGGGCGTCGCTGGCTCGTTCGCGGTAGGTTTCGAGCGTCCCGAGCTGGAGGAGATCGTCGATCATGTCCTGGCGTTCGCCGGGCGAAGCGTTGATGAGTTTGTTCACTTCTCCCTGCCGTACGTACGCGCAATTTACGAACGCGTCAGCGTCCATCCGAAGTAGACCTTGGATATGGTTTTCCACATCGGTTACCTGTTCGATCGGTCCCTCGGGTGTTTCGAGGACGCAGGTGGTCGTCTGTGCGGTCCCGCCTCTGAGTTTCACCTCCCGTTCGACGCGGTAGTCCGCACCGCCGTGGGTGAACGAAAGCGTCACCGCCATCTCCTCGGCGTCGTTCGCAATGGCGTCGTCGAGCGTCCCATCGATCGCCGCGGAGCCGTACAGCGCAAAGAAGCACGCCTCCAGCAGCGACGACTTACCGCTCCCGTTGACGCCGTGGATCACGGTGACACCGGATCGAAGCGACAGCTCCGTATCCGAGTGGGATCTGAAGTTCCGTATCCCGACCCGTTCGAACTTCACAGGTACTCCTCCATGGAGGACTGCCCGTCCGTCGCCGTGTCGCCGTTCCCGCCGATCGAATCGCCCTCCTCGTCCCCGCCATCGGTCGAGGTCCCGTCGGTTATTTCGGAGTGGGTCGCCGTATTGGCAGTCCGTTTCTCTCCGTTCCCGTCGGCCGGTTCGGCACCCGTGTCCGCGGCGTCCGCCGGGTTGTTCTCGTCCGAGGTGTCTTCACCCGAGGCGTCGCCGCCCGAGGATCGGAACGAGCCCTCCGCAGCGAGCAGTTCCTCGACGCGGTCTTCGACCTCATCGGCGACGTTCGCGTCCGCTACGGAGCCCGAGCGAACCGTCGCGTCGATATTCCGTGCCGCGTCGCTCAACTCCAGTTCCCTGAGGCGCTCCCTGACCGCCTCGTCGGGATCCGCAAACGAGACTTCGATCTCCGCGTCGTCGCTTTCGATCTCCCTGTGGTCTTTCACGCGGGCTACCAGTGCACCCGCTTCAGTGGCGAACGACTCGATCCGCGCCGGTGATACCGCGGCGCCCTCCCCTTCGAGCGTGACGTGAACGACCGCGTCCTCGAGGTCGTGTTCGCGGAGGCGTTCGTGAACGCGGTCGATCCCCTCTTGCTCGCCGAGTTCGAGGTCGACGAACACGAACGGTCGCGTCTCGATCCCCCGCCTGGAGATCCGGACGTCACCGTCGAACTCGACGAGGTTGTAGCCGCGATCCTCCCGCTCCCCCGAACTCGCGCGCTCCGTCGAGCCCGGATACGTGGCCCACGTCCCTCCGAGATCTTCGGTGGTTGGAGCGTGTTCGTCCCCCAAGAGCGCGGCGTCGAACGCGACCGAAGCGGATTCGAGTACCGCTTCGAGATCCCACTCGTCAGTGCCGAAATCGGGGACGAGTGGCTCGAACCGGCCGTGAGAGACCAACGCGGCGTGGTCGGCGTCGTGGGGCGTGAACTCGTATTCGAGGTCGTCGCGGCGGGACTTCGGAACGAAATCGAGCCCGTAGAACGCGGTGTCGCCGATCACGACCGGATCGTCGCCGAGCCGCGTCGCGAGCCCCGTCGCCTCGAAGAGATCCAGCCACTGGGCCGAGCGTTTGGCCTCGTGGTTACCGACGACCGCGAGAAACGGGATCGACGCCTCCGAAAGCGTTTCGAGGACGTCGAGCGTTCCCAGAAGCTCCGAAAGCCCGGGCCGCCTGTCGTGAAAGAGGTCGCCGGCGTGGACGACGGCGTCGACGTCGTCTTCGATGGCGTCCGAGACGACCCGGCGAAACGCCGAGAGGAAGTCCGCCTGACGTTCCGGGCTGTGATACTGCCGGTAGCCGAGATGGGTGTCGGCGGTGTGAAGCACCCGTGTCATCGGATAGGCGGTTCGTCGTGCCGGCTTAAATCGGTTCCGTGACCGCGGTGGAAGTGATCGCTACCCCCTGTAGAGCAATCCCGGGCGACCGTCGCATCGCCGGCCGCCGCACGACGGAACCGACGAAACGCCCGGAGTGCATCACGACCGGTGGTTTCGAACTCCGGATCGTCCGTCGCTTCGATCGCCGCCGCCAGCTGTTCGAGGCCGACCGTCTCGACGAACCGGGCGGCGTCGCCGATGCAGTCGGTCGCCTCGCCAGCCCCCTCGATAACGGCTCGCTCACTGGACCCGGTCAGGCGACGTAGCGATGCTTTGACGCGGTTTGGTTCCGGACGGCTCTGGACCACGGTACGGACAGTTGGTTTCGCCGTCGTATAAAAACGTGAGCGTCGAGGCGGGGGACGACAACGTCCATACACCACTGGATCCGGCGTTCGGCCGACAGGGACGCCTGAGCCGTACCGAGTGGTTATGGAAGTTACTCGTGGTCCCTTTCGAGGCCTGAATCGAGCGTGTATACGCGCTTTCGCGCATCGGTGAACGAAAACCGTGATTCGACCGCGTCGACGTCCTCGAGTCGGGCGATCGCATAGCGGACTGTCCGGGACGGGAGCATCGTTTCGGCCGCGAGTTGGCTCTGGGTGAGCCGGCCGTTGTACTCGAGGACCTTCGCAACCAGTTTCGCGCTCGGGGGGAGATCGGTGACGGCATCCCAACCGACGGAGTCGCCATCCGTCTCTAGTTCCGTTGTACTCATGCTATCAACACGTATTTCATGACGGGTAATAATAGTTGCTATATTAAATAATTACCGAGAGTAATCAGACGGGCGGTTGAGACGGGATCCACACGGGCCACTCCGGCAGTCGGTCCCCTGTCGCTTCAGCCTCGAACGCGACCGGAGACAAGATGTGGCATGACCCGAAACCTCTTATGAGTACGAGCGCTATAAACCCGGTAATGACAGACACTGTTGACGACGTCGATCTCCCGTACGAGGACGGCGCGTCACAGCAGCAGAAACTCGAGACGCTCGAGGAACGCCTGGAGATCCTCGAACAGCAGAACGACGAGATGCGGGACAAGCTCCTCGACGCCAACGCCGAGAACAACAAATACCAACAGAAACTCGAGCGGTTGACCCACGAGAACAAGAAGCTCAAGCAGTCGCCGCTGTTCGTCGCGACGGTACAGGAACTCACCGACGAGGGCGTTATCATCAAACAGCACGGCAACAACCAAGAGGCGCTCACCGAAGTCACCGAGGGGATGCGCAAGGAGCTCTCCCCGGACTCCCGCGTCGCTGTGAACAATTCGTTGTCGATCGTCAAACAACTCGACAGCGAAACCGACGTTCGCGCCAGGGTGATGCAGGTCGACCAGTCGCCGGACGTCTCCTACGCCGACATCGGCGGCATCGACGAACAGATGGATGAGGTTCGCGAAACCGTCGAGATGCCGATCGAGAGTCCGGAGATGTTCGACGAAGTCGGGATCGACCCGCCGTCGGGCGTTCTCCTACACGGCCCGCCGGGGACCGGCAAGACGATGCTCGCGAAGGCCGTCGCCAACCAGACCGACGCCACGTTCATCAAGATGGCCGGCTCCGAGCTCGTCCACAAGTTCAT
>CAZOFL010000106.1:0-8065 GCA_964579035.1 uncultured Natronomonas sp.
CGGAGTGGGACGAGAACGGCTGGGGCTGGGTCGAACAGATGGAGGAGATGAACCTTCCTTCCCTGCGGAAAGCGCTCGGTGCGGAGTAACGCGGATGGATAGAGTAAAACGGATCGGCGAGAACGTAGGGACAACGACAGCGTGAGCGATGTAATCGAAGTGGAAAACGCGACGTTCGCCTACGACGAGGCGCCAGCGGTCGAGAACGTCTCGTTCAGCATCGGCGACGGCGATTTTCTCGGACTGATCGGGCCGAACGGCTCCGGGAAGACGACGCTTCTCCATCTGATGATCGGCCTCCGTGAACCGGACGCCGGCTCCGTGTTGTTGTTCGGCGAACCGGCGGCGGAGTTCGAAGACGGCGAACGGATCGGCTACGTCGCCCAGCGCTCGACGGATCGCGGCGGTTCGATGCCCGTCACCGTTGAGGAAGCTGTGCTCATGGGACGGTTCGCCCACGTCGGCCACTCGCGTCTGAGCGAGGAGGACCACCGGATCGTCGCCGAAGCGCTCGACACCGTTGGAATTTCCGACCTCGGGGACCGACATATAAACGAGCTCTCGGGGGGGCAGCGACAGCGGGCGTTCATCGCCCGGGCGCTGGCGTCGAACGCCGACATCCTCGCACTCGACGAACCGACTGTCGGCGTCGACGCCGACTCACGCGACCGATTCTACGACCTCCTGGACCGTCTCAACGACCAGGGAATCACGATCATCCTCATCGAACACGACATCGACGTGCTGACCAAACACGTCGATACAGTCGCCTGTATCAACCGCGAGTTGTACCACCACGGGGATACCGTCTCGTTCCTCGAGAGCGACGCCCTCGGCGAAGCCTACGGCGCGGCGACCGGAATCGTCCAACACGACCACTGAACCGATGAGCTTGGACACTGAGACCGGCACGGAACCGACAACTCGGACGGGTGTCGCCCGTCTTCGAGGGCTCTCACCACGGGAGGCGATCCAGGTCGTCGGCGTCTCGCTCACCGCCGCCCTCGCCGTTATCATGCTCGCATTCGTCGCGCTGGATTGGTTTCGGGACGCGCCCGGAGGCATCGGTGCGAGCGGCGAACTGCTCTTCGGCCAGTTCATGCTGCTCGGGGCGTGGCTCGATTTCTTCCTCGGGACGAACGTCTTCCGGCACCCGTTCACGTGGCGCGCGCTCGCGACGGGCGTCCTCATCGGAATCGTCGGCCCGCTCGTCGGGACGTATCTCGTCCACAGACAGATGGCACTCATCGGTGAGACGCTCGCACACACCGCCTTCGCCGGCGTCGCGATCGGGCTGTTGTTCGTCGCGGTCACCGGCTGGCAGGGGTCGCTGTTGGTCGTCGCCTTGCTCGTCAGCGCCGTCGGCGCGCTCGGGCTCCAGTGGCTGACGGAACACACGGATTCGTACGGTGACGTGCCGATCGCGATCGTCCTCACCGGGAGTTTCGCGGTCGGAACGCTTTTGATCAGCTGGGGTCGCGATAGCATCGCGATCGCGATCGACATCGAGGGCTTTCTCTTCGGCAGTCTCGCGATCGTGACCGCGAGCGGCGCGCGGTTGGTCTCCGTCCTCAGCGTCGCCGTCGTCGCAGTTGTCCTTTATAACTACAAGCAGTTCCTCTTCATCACCTTCGACGAACAGGCCGCCCGGGTGGCGCGGCTGAACGTCCGGTGGTACAACGCCCTGTTGGTCGTGATGACGGCGGTCGTCGTCGTCGGCGCGATGCAGATCCTCGGCGTGATCCTCGTCGCCGGCCTCCTCGTCATCCCCGTCGCCGCGGCGTCACAGGTCGCCAAAAGCTTCCGAGAGACGCTGTATCTCTCCGTGCTCGTCGGGCAGGTCTCGGTTCTCGGCGGGCTCGGCCTCGCTATCGGCCGGAGCCTGCCCCCGGGGGGATCGATCATCGTCATCGCGATCGCGATCTACCTGCTCGCCGTTGCGATCTCCGATCGGTCGATCGGGGGCCTGTCGCTGCACTGAGGGCCAAAACGGCCGAGCACGCTACTCTCGAACGTCCGCCACGGTCGCGTCGGCGAGGTCGGCCAGCGTCTCGGGGTCGATCGGAAAGACGGCCTCCGGCGTTCCGGCGGCGGCCCACACTTCCTCCAGTTCCATCAGCGTCTCGTCGATGAACACCGGCACGACCGTCTCGTGACAGAACGGCGGAACGCCGCCGATCGACCACCCGAGCGTTGACTTTATTTCCCCGGGGTCAGCCATCGACGCCTCACCGTCCTCGAGACCGACCAGCGTGGCGATCCTGTCGGTGCTGACCCGGTTCGCGCCGCTGGTGACTGAGACGATCAGCTCCCCGTCCGCCGAGAGGGCGATCCCGCTGGCGATCGCTTCGAGCGAACAGCCGACAGCCTCGGCGGCGTCGGCCGCCGTCTTCGTCCCCTCGGGAAACTCGTGAACGTCGATTTCGATGCCGTGCTCCGCGGCTGCTCGCCGTTTGAACTCCTCGGCACGCGGGTGCATGCCGTTGGGTGTGCCACCCGGCCGCTTCAACATCACGGTTTCGGGGACTCCGCTGAGGAAAGCGCCGACGCGAGCGCCGCAAGCGCCCGGTCGCCGCCGGATCCAAGCGGCGAACCGTGGCCCATACAGGCCGCCTCGAACCGCTCGCGGGCGATTCGGGCGACGCTGTCGGCGATCAGATCCGTGTCGTAGGAGTCGATCCACGGCGGCGTGACGAACCCCCGCGACGTGTTCCAGACGAGGTCACCGAGCATCGCGACCCCAGACCCGGGGTGTAGATACACCGTATGCCCCGGGTTGTGCCCCGGGGTGTGGAACGCCCGGAAGCCGCCGATCCGGTCGCCGTCCTCGACGGGGTGGAGGTCGGTCCCGGAAAGGGAGTACACCCGACGGACGAGCCGGTGGAACGCGCCCTTATGATGGGTTACCGGCGGCGACCACGACCGTCGGAGGAGCCGACAATCGAGGGCGCCAAGATACACCGGCGCCTCGATATCGACCCGCGCCAGGCCGCCAACGTGATCGACGTCGTAGTGCGTCAAGAGGACGCGATCGATGTCTGAGAGCGCGTATCCGGCCTCGTCGAGTTCGCCGGCCAGGGATCGCCGTGGAAACGGGACGCCGGCGTCGACGAGCGTAACCGCCCCATCGTCGAGCAGATACGCGTTCGCTCCGATCGGTTCCGGCCACGCGACTTCGAGGAGGAACACACCGTCGGTGACCTGCCGCGTCATACGAGCCGTACCGCGGCCATCCCCTTGACGGTGGCGTGTCCGCTGTCAGAACGCTCAAACATGTCGGCTCCCAACACCGGGTATGAAAACGCCGGATTCCGGCCCGATCGTCCGAACGTTCGGTCCCGAGCCTGTCGAGTTCGTGGTGGTTGTTCCGGGCGCGGATCGGTTCGCTCGTGCGGTCGAACTCTCCGGGGCACCGCTCGAGTTCGGCGTCCGGACGGTTTGTATCGACACCGACGCGGAGTACGATCTCGCCGCGGTTTCGGACGGGCTTCCCGGCGTCTCGATCGACGACCGCCACGACCCGCCCGAACCGCTCGCGTTCTTCGATCGATCGCAGCTCGACAGTTTGACCCGTTCCGCGTCGCTCCCCGTCGCACAGTCGATCGACGTACACGATATCGACCCCGAAACCGTGTTCGGATCCAGCCTCGGCTCCGAGGTCGGGACTCCCGAGAACGGCCTCGTTCACGTCGAGATAGGCCACGCGGATCCGGGCGCGTTCGTCAGATCCGTCCTCGAGTCCGTGGGCGCACTCCCCGGTTCGAAACGGACGCCGGCCGGATTTTACGTGCTCGCGGACGCCGTGGCCGGCGACGCTACGGCGACGCCGCTCGTGGAGAACTTCGAGCGCGTCGATATCGGTACGGTGTTCGCCGACGTCGATGGGACCCGGCTCGTCGCCAACTGGCCGTTCGTGCCGATCCTCTTCGGGGAGTGTGAGGTCGACGATATCGTCGGGTTCCGGGGATCGTATGTAGGTACGACCGCAACCGAGGCTCGCGTCGGGCTCCGCCCCGACACGGTGGACACCGTCGAGTGACCGGGGCGCGTCTGTGCTCTGCGTTTTGTCCGCCCGGCGCTACTCGATGCGGACACCGTCGTCGTCGATCGTCACGACCGATTCGAAAAGCGGTTTGAGTGTGTTTGCGCTCTGTGGGTCGCTGTTCGAGTGGTCGATATGGAAGTGTGCGATCACACCGGCGGAACGGAGTTTCGACAGGAGCACGTGTAGAAACCGGAACGCGCTTCGTTGATCCGTATATCCCACCAGAATGTCGAGCGAGTCGAGACAGACGACGGTGTCGACCGGGGCCGAATCCCACTGTCCGATAGCGCGAGTCATCACGATTCCGAGCCGGGTCATCTCGCTTGGATTGCTGATATGTGTCGTCTCGACGGCGTCTTCGACCTCGCCGGGGATCGACTGCCGGTGGCCGATACTGATCAGATGAACGCCATTCGCGTCCTCCGCGATCCGTCGAAGTCGGTCGTCGCCGATCCGGCGGTAGCGGATCAACAGCACGTTGCGCCCTTCGACGTCGTCGAGACCGAGCAGGTTGAGACATGCGTGTCCCTTGCGCTCGTCCTGTGAGCCACATTCGACCAACACCCCATCGCCGGGGCCCGGGTCGAACGTCTCGGGAATGCCGCGGCCGTGACCGTTGGCCTCCGGGTCGGTGTCCGCGTCAGTCCCCAGTTCCACGTCGACTGTGGGCGGTTCGTTCGCCTCCGTTTCCGGGGAGCTCACTGCACTCGAATCACTCTGCTCCCCTCGAGTCGCGCCCGAATCCGACTGCGCCTGTGGTTTTGTCGTCGCTCCGTGTTTAGAACCGGTGTGCCCGGAGTCGTCACCGGCTTCGGCGTCTGTCGATGAGTCGACCTCCTCGGGAGCTCCGGCATCGGCGGTCGCGGGGCTCGCTTCAACGGGAGTCGGGCTATCGGTTTGTTCAGCTGTCGTCAGCCGCCCCTCCGTTTCGACGTCCGTGGCCGATCCCCAGAGGCTGATCTCGGTCCCCGCGCTCCCGCGGCCGTCGGGGTCGATGTCGGTCCGAGGGACGGTGACCGCGGTGCGATCGTCGCCGCCGTCGTTCCGGCGTGCGGCGCGATCCGCCTCGGTCACCCGAACCGCCTGTCGGATGCGGTGAGCGAGCAGCCGGTAGGAGACGTTCGTCATCGATTTCGCGAAGTAGTCCGTCGCGCCCGCCTCGAGTATCCGGTCGACCACGTCCTCCGACTCGTGGCTCGTAAACACGATAAACGCGAGATCGGGATCGATATCGCGGACGTGAGCCAGCATATCGAACCCGTCTTGATCCGGCATATCGAGGTCGCTCAGCACGCAGTCGATCTCAGTCGCCGCGAGCCGCCGCTTCGCGCCCGCCACGCTCGTCTCCGTGGCGACGTCGAACCCGTGTTCTTCAAGCATATCGGCTCTCACCTCCAGGGAGTTGCTGTCGTCGTCGACGTAGAGGACGCGGATGGGGTCCGGCATCTGTTTTTACGTATCGGTCCCTCGCACATACCTCTGCTACCGACATGTGTCGACCCGTCGACTCACTCTCCCGGTGGCGGCGTTGAACTGTGTCGGTGTGCCACTCCATGGCGGGTCGACCGAGGGCTACCCGGATCGACAGATACCGGCAACGGACTCATAACAGTGGGTAGTGTAGGCTTATATAGACGAAGATGGCACGCAGGATCGAGCCGCGGCGGCGGTCACGCGCCCCGCCAACGACGGGGATCGGGAGATGACGGAATCGGACCGGAAGCTCCGGGTCCGTGCGCTGTTGGACGCGTACTTTCCGGTTCTTTTCATCGTCGTAATCCTGCTCGCTATCGCCCTCGGTTTTTGGACCTACCAGGTCCACGCCGTCGAGGAGGTCGACACAGAGGAGCGGATCGTGACCCAATGGGCCGAGGAGACGGCCTACGAGCACAGCGCTTTGATCGTCAACGACTCCCTCCCGTTCGAACAGGGCGAGCGCGTCGAGAACCGCCCGATCTACTACACGACGATCTCGGACGACCTCGACATCACCTACCGGTATGAACACACCGCGGAGGCGGAATTCGAGGTCTCGACCGACGTTCGCCTCCGGCTCCGCTCGACAGACGGCGATGAGATCTTTTGGGAGATCGTCGAGCCGCTCGCCTCCGGCGGCCCGCAGTCGGTGTCCGGCGAGGAAAACCACACCGTCGACGCGTCGGTCAACATCGCGACGGTGTTGGAGACGATCGAGGAGGTCGAGACACAGCTCGGAACCGGAGGGTCCGTCGAGATCGCCGTCATCGCCGACTCGACGGTAGAGGGTGAATTCGACGGCGAGGCCGTAAACCGGACCCACGAGAGCAGTATGACACTCGGGGTTTCGGGGAACACGTTTCGCGTGCTCGACACCGAAACCGCCTCCGAGAGCCTCCAGCGTACCGAGACGGTCGAGGTGCCACAGGATCCCTCGCTGTTCGGCCTGTTCGGCTCAGTTCTCGCTTTCTCGGCGTCGCTGACGGCGCTTGGAACGCTCGTGTTCGTCCGGCAGCGTGGCTACATCGCGCTCTCGAAGGAGGAACGGGAACTCCTGACGCTGTACCAGCAGGAACAGGAGTTCTCCGAGTGGATCACCACCGGGACCTTCCCGTCCGAACGGGACTACGAGGCGACGATACTCGTTGACGACCTCGAAGGCCTGGTCGACGTGGCGATCGATACGAACAAACGTGTGATAAAGGACGAACAACTCGGCGTTGCGACTGTCCTCGATAGCGACTACGCCTACGTTTACATTCGCCCGGACTCGCCGGCGAGCGACTGGCTTTTCAATCAGGCCGACGCGACGATGGACGAGTTCGAGCAGTTCCAGTTTTGAGCCCCGGCCTACGTATGCCGGTGGGTCCCAGCCGGAAACCGAGCGGATCGATCCGGGATATCACGCCGTCGAAGTCGTCGTCGAAACTCGAAAGCCAGTGACTCTCGTTAGTTGTTCGACGGCTCGTCGGTCAGCGTCCCAACCGTGATCCCGTCGAGCAGGTCGACCGTCGCGCGCTCCGTGCCGAATCCATCGAGGCTGATCCCGGCAGCGCTTCGGATCACGTCCTCCACATCCCCTTCGAACTCGATATCGACCTCTAGATCGACCGTAACCTCCTGTCCGGGCTGAAGGACGATCGCGTTTGCGGGTCTGTCGTTGAAATCCTCGATTCCGTTGTCGTCACCGACGAAGGTAGCCGAGCTTTCGTTTTGCGACTCCCCGTCGAGAAGGTCGCCATCGGCGTTCTCAGCGGGCGAAATCAACTTGCCGGAGCCGTCGCCGACGAAATTGTTTGACGTCGGATTACTGCCGTCACCGAAGCGATTCACTACAAACCGGTACGCGCTCCGCGGAATCGTCGGGAGCAGTCGGTTCGTCCCCTCAAATACGACGTCATCCCCGTACTGCCCGACCTCGGGTGCCGCATCTGTCGCAAAGTCCTCGTTGCCCCGGTCGTACGCGACACCGACGGCGACAGGCTCCGTCGAGTCGTTCTCGAGTACGAACAGTTCCTCGAACGTCGCCTCGTCGCCGATGCCAGCGACGGCGAATATCTCGAGGCCGTCGTTCGCCCCGAGATTCGTAGCCGCAAGTGGTGTGTCGATGTCCTCGAACACCTCCCCGTCCCCGTCGGCGATATCATTGCCGTCGAAGAAGTCGTCACCGTCGTCAACGTTGACGATATCGTCCTCCGCAGGGGCGAAATCCGCGAGATCAACGCCCGCGTCCGGGTTCCCCCTGAAGTTCAGACTCTCCTCGACGACGACCCGCAGATCCGCACTCGGGGTCGTCGAATTTTGGAACGCCGCGCTCGAAAACGTCGCGCCGGTGCCGGCCGCGAGCAGCCCCATTCCCAGTATCGTCTTTCGTCGCGATAGCTTTGTCATACTTGTTTCACCTGTCTGAACAACCGGGTAGTAACAACTTAATGCCACGCAGCTTGAAGCTGCGAAAGGGTTGCTTGAACCGCCTAACGGCCGACCGAGGGCCCGGCTGCGGCCGTCCGCGACCGCTCCAGTGGTGTATGAGGAATATTTATA
>CAZOFL010000107.1:0-7880 GCA_964579035.1 uncultured Natronomonas sp.
CCCGACCGTCTGGTTAAGAGCCAGATGCTCTCCCTGACTGAGCTATCGGCCCCGCATCAAAACGTATCGTCGGTCGATTCAAATAGGTTGCGTTCCCCGATCCGATCGGGACGCCCTCCCACGGCGAGAACCGTACGGTCGTATTAAGTGGCCGCCGCCCTTCGGGACCGCTATCATGAGTACCGCGATCTCGATGGCGTCGATGTCGACGTATGCGATCCTGGGTTGTGGGAGTGTCGGCCACGCCGTCGCGGAGGAACTTGTCGGTGAGGACAAAGACGTTCTCATCCTCGACCGGGACGAGGGCCGCGTCGAGGCGCTCAGAGATCAGGACCTCGACGCGCGTCGCGCCGATATCAGGGAAAAGGCGGCCGCCGAGGCCATCGCCGACCGCGACGTCGTGTTGATCCTCTCGCCCGATATCGAGGCGAACCTGGCCGCCGTCGAGAACCTCGAACGCCGCGAGGGCGACCGGTTCATCATCGTCCGCGCCTCGGATCCCGTCACCGCGGACGAACTCAGGGAGGCCGGGGCGGACGTCGTTATCAACCCCTCTGTCGTCATCGCCGATTCGGCGCTTCGGGCGCTCGAACAGGGCGAACTCGAGTACAAGACGACACAGCTTTCTGATCTCATCGACGGCGGGGAATCGCTCGCGATACTCGCACACAGATCCCCCGGCCCGGACTCGATCGCGTCGGCCGTCGCGCTGCAGGCGATCGCCGAATCCCGGGGGATCGACGCCGATATCCTCTACGAGGGCGAGATCGGCCACCAGGAGAACCGCGCGTTCGTCAACCTCCTCGGCATCGAGTTGGTCTCGCTCGGCGAGACCGACCTCGCGGAGTACGACACGCTCGCGTTGGTCGACTGTGCGAAGGCGACCGAACCGGTCGTCGACGGCGACGTCGACATCCTCATCGACCACTTCGAGCCCGAAGTCGACTACGGTGCGACGTTCAGCGACGTCCGATCGAACGTCTCCTCGACGTCGACGATCCTGACGAAGTACGTCCAGGAGTTCGATCTCAGCCTGCCCGAGGAGGTCGCGACGGCGCTTCTGTACGGCATCCGGGCCGAAACGCTCGATTTCAAGCGGGACACGACGCCGGCGGATCTGACGGCGGCGGCGTATCTGTACCCCTTTGCGAACCACGACACCCTCGAACAGGTCGAGTCCCCGTCGATGAGCCCCGAAACGCTCGACGTGCTCGCCGAGGCGATCCGGAACCGCGAGGTGAAAGGCTCACACTTGGTGTCGAACGCCGGGTTCATTCGTGACCGGGACGCCCTCTCACAGGCCGCCCAACACCTGTTGAACCTGGAAGGCATCACGACCTCGGCGGTGTTTGCTATCGCCGACGACACGATCTATCTCGCCGCTCGCTCGAAGGATATTCGGATCAACATCGGCAACGTGTTACAGGACGCCTTCGAGGAGATCGGCGAGGTTAGGGGTCACTCGACGGACGCCTCCGCGGAGATCCCGTTAGGCATCTTCACCGGATTGGAAATAACGGGCGACAACCGGGAGACGCTGTTGCAACTCACCGAACAGGCGGTCCGCTCGAAACTCTTCGAGGCGATGGGTGTCGAGAGCGGTAGCGGTGACGGGTCGAACGGGAGCTAGGCCGTCGCTTCTTCCTCTTCCCCTTCGGGTTCCCGGAGCCGTTCGACGATGTCGTTGACGAGGACGACGTCCCCGACGGCTCTGACCCACCGGTAGGGGACGATGACGCCCTGCGACCGCGACACGCGGCTGCCGAAAAGCTCCCGGTTGATGTCACGCAAGGCGAGTCCGGTGACCAGTTCGCTCTCCAGGTCCAGTCGAATGTCTTCGATCTCGCCCACGAAGACACCGTTGTTGGAGTACACTTCGCGCCCGACCAGCGACGTGATTTCCTGCGGTGTCGGCTCCGTTTCCATGCAGGTCGATCGGATGGATTCCCCTTAACTGTTGTCGGTGGGAGTCGGCGCGCGGCGGACGCGCGTCCGAAGTCGTTAATGCGACGCCGAATCTACCGTTTGGTATGAGCGATGCCGACGACATCGAGGAGATCAGAGAGCGAAAACGCGAACGACTGGCCGCAAGCGCCGCAACGCCGGAGAAGCCGATCGACGTCGAAAGCGCCGACCACCTCGAGGAACTCCTCACCGCACATCCGGTCGTGCTCGTCGATTTCTACGCCGATTGGTGCGGCCCCTGCAAGATGCTCGCGCCGACTGTCGCCGAGGTCGCGGCCGAAACCGACGCGGCCGTATTGAAAATCGATATCGACACCCACCAAGACCTCGCCGCGGAGTATCAGGTTCAGGGAGTTCCGACGCTGTATCTCTTCGTCGACGGCGAGGTCGAAGAGCGGATGGTCGGCGTTCAGGAGAAGTCGTCGCTCCTCGACGCGGTCGAAGCGGCCGCCTGATACTGGTCGATATCGGTCTCCCGAACTCAGCCCCGCAGCAACGCGTCGACATCGGCGTACTCCTCGAGGAGCGTTCCCATCCGAGTGACCGTCTCCCCATTGCGTGTCCGGCCCGCTCGGAACACTGATTCGGTCCGGTCGAGCGTCGTCGCTGTGTCGGTCCGTACCAAGATGACGGGGACACCGGCTGCCGCGGCGCGGCCGACGACGGCGTCCGGCGGGCGGAACCCACCCGTCAGGAGGAGACACTCGATTCCGGACGCCTCGAGCGCCGTGGTCTGAACGTCAGTTCGATCGCCACCGGTTATGAGCGCCGCGTCTCGTACCCTGCGGAGCTGTCCGAGCGCCTCCTCCGCCGACATCGCTCCGACGACGAACCGGCGGATCCGGTCGTCCGTCGGCACGTCCGGAGTGAGGACCTCCGCGCCGAGCTCCTCGGCCAACTCGGCAACGGTCACGCCCGCGAGCTCCCTATCCCGCGGCACCGTCCCGTATACGCGGATCCCCCGCCCTTCGAGGAACGGGACCACGTCGCTCGCAAGCGTGTCGAAGGCGGCGTCGGGCACGTCGTTGAATAGCACACCACCGAGTCGGGCACCGAGCACGTCCGCGGCGGCAAGTACCTCGTCGATGTCGGCGGCGGTCTCAAAGCCCGCCACGAGCACGACGGTCGCATCGAGGAGGTCCGCCACGTCGGCGTCGGTCAGGTCCACGATCCCACCGGTCGTGAGCGACCCACCCCCTTCGACGATCATGCGGTCGACATCGGCCGACAGCGTCTCGAAGCTGGTCCGGATCCGCTCTCTCAGCGCCGCCGGATCCTCGCGACCGCGGATCGCCTCCTGAATGAACGTCGGCGAGTAGACGATGGGCTCCATCTCGTGGATCTCCGCGTCGAGATCCAGACACTCGCGGGCGAGCATCGGGTCCTCGTCCAGCGTCTTGCCGACCGCCGACTGGAGGCGTGTCCCCTTCGGTTTCATGTAGCCGACGCGGTCACCGCGTTCTCGGGCAGCTTCGCCGAGCGCCAACGCGATGGCGGTTTTGCCTGTGCTCTCTTCGAGTGATGTGACGAGTACGGTCATAGGGTTTCTGGATCGACGGTGAGGCGGATATCGACCGCGACGACGCCGTCGGCCGTCGCCACGAGGGGGTTTATATCCAGTTCCACGATCGCGGGAAAGTCGGTGACGAGCTGTGAGAGCCGCTGAACCGTTTCGACGACCGCGGCCTCGTCGATCGGTTCCCGCCCGCGAGCGCCGCGCAAAAGGGGCGTCGATTCGATATCTTCGAGCATTGTCGTGGCCTCCGTCCGGGAAACAGGTGCGACCCGGACTGTCGTGTCTTTGAGCACCTCGACGAAGACCCCGCCGAGCCCGAACAGCACGAGCGGGCCGAACTGTGGGTCCCGGTTCACGCCGAGAATCGTCTCGACGCTGTCGTCCAACTCGACGAGCTCCTGTATTTGAACGCCGAGCACCCGGGCGTCGGGTTGGTAGTTCCGTGCGCGCGAAACGAGTGTTGCGTACGTGTCCGCAACTTCCTCGCCGGGGACGCCGACCTCGACGCCCCCGATGTCCGTCTTGTGGAGGATGTCGGGCGAGACGATCTTCATCACGACGTTGCCGCCGATCCGTTCGGCGGCTGCCTCCGCAGCCGCCGGGGAATCGACGATCTCGCTTTCGGGCGTCGGGATGCCGTAAGCGTCCAACAGTCCCATCGCCTCGACCCCCAGCCGGTTGTCGCCCTGTGTTTCGACCCGATCGAGGATCGATCGGGCGGCCTCCCTGTCTACGTCGAACGTCTCCGGCGGTTCGTCGGCTCGGTCGCGGATCCGCCGATACCGCGAGAGCGATTCGAGGCTCCGGACGGCTCGCGTCGGATCGAAGTACGTCGGCGTTCCCACAGAGGAGAGCGTCTCCGAAGGCCCCGCCGCGGAGGAGCCACCCATCAGACAGACGGCGATGGGCACGGGCGTTTCGGTTCGAAACGCCGCGAGCCGCTCGGCCAACCGCTCGAACGAGAGGACGGCGCTCGGGCAGGCGATGACGACGGCGCTCCCGACCGCCGGGTCCTCGAGGACCGCTTCGAGCGCGTCCGCGAACCGTTCCGCCGGCGCGTCTCCGATGATATCGACCGGGTTATAAACGTTTGCCGTCGGCGGCAGGGCCCCTTTGAGCCGGCGGCGGGTTTCGTCCCCGAGCGTCGCCAACTCGAGCGTCGAGTCACCGATCGTGTCGGTCGCGATCACTCCAGGGCCGCCGGCGTTCGTCACGACGGCAACGCCGTCAGTTTCGGGCGGGTCGTTTCCGGCGAGGATTGCGCCGAAGTCGAACAGCTCTTCCGTGGAATCGGCCCGAATCACTCCCGCCTTTTCGAGGCCGGCCTCGTATGCCGTCTCACTGCCGGCGATCGCGCCCGTGTGCGAGGAGGCGGCCTTCGCGCCGGCGTCGGTCCGCCCGGACTTGAGCACGACGATAGGCGTCTCGCGGCTAACCTCGCGGGCGGTGTCGACGAACTCGGTCCCGTTTTCGATCCCCTCGAGATACCCCAACACCACGTCGGTCCCCGGATCGTCACCCCACGTTTCGACGAAATCAGTCTCGTCTATGACGGCCTTGTTGCCGAGTGAGACTACGTCCTTGAATCCGAGGCCGCGGTCGCCGGCCCATTCCAAGATGGCGGTGACGAGCGCTCCCGATTGGCTCATAAAGGACATCCGACCCGGAAGCGCGTTTCGGGGGGCGAACGTCGCGTTCAGTCCGGACGGCGTCGAAATGACGCCGAGGCAGTTCGGACCGACGACGGTGAGGTCGTATCGGGCCGCGAGTTCCCGGAGGCGATCTTCGCGTCCGACACCGTCCCCGCCCGTCTCGCCGAACCCTGCGGTCACGATAACGATGTTATCGATGCCGGCCTTACCGGCGTCTTCGACGACGTCCAACGCGGCCTCGGGCGGGACGACCACGACCGCGAGGTCGGCGTTGGTTTCGCCGACGCTGTCGTAACAGGCGAGTCCGAACACCCGGTCCGCGTTCGGGTTCACCGGGAGTATTTCACCGGCGAAATCGTCGCGGAGGTTCCGCAGTATCGCAGCGCCGACTGACCCGTCCCGGTCCGTTGCCCCGACGACGGCGACGCGTTCTGCGTCGAACACTCCCGATACCGTTACCATCTGTCCCTCATTTGAGCCGTCCGCGAAAAATACTTCCCGGTTACGGACGGTCGGCTCGGATCAGTTCCCTGCACCGTCTCAACCGCACGTGTGCCGGTAGATGTGCTCACGCTCCGTGTCCCGATCCGCCGGCGCGGTGATCGTTTCCGCGGTGATCCGTTCGGTCACCTCGAACATGCTGATGTGGGTGAGTTCGGTCCCCCGTTCGCGGTAACTCCGGCAGATATGATCCCCGAGATTCACCAAGAGCGCATCGCCGGGCTCGGACCGACGGACGCTGTTCATGAAAAACCTGCTACGATACGTGTCGTGTTGTCGCTGGAGCTTTCCGTCGTGTGGGCGGTCCCAAGTGAACGGACGGTCGTTGAACACGTCGAGCCGTTCGCCGTCGGCGGTCCGGGCACCGAAGACGTAGTAGCGGTCCGTCGTCCGCGGATGGGGGGCGAAGACGCTCCATTCCGGCTGCGTGATCCCGACGCTCTCGGCGGCCGAATGGGCGTACGTGCCGGCGGGATGGTCCGCGACGGCGTCGTTCAGCGCCCGCTGGTCGTAGCCACCGTCGGTCACGACCGCACCGGCGTTGAAGACGAAGACCACGGCGACGACACCGAGTGCGGCGAGCACGGCGACGCCGACGCCGGTGGTAACCGCCGTCGAGGCCGCCGCATACGGCTGTGGGACCACGCGAAACGCCGGGAGCACCGATGCGAGGCGTCGCCCTCTCGCCCGAAGCCGGCCAGGGAGGCGGTCGACTCCCGCCTGTCGGGCGATCGATTCCAGATCGCGCCAGAACACGGCTGGCAGGAAAAGCATCAGCCCGACGAGTGCGACGTAGGCAAACGCACCGATACGGACCGTCAGCGCAAACGAGAGGTGTCCGCCGACGAACAACGAACCGAAGGCGATCCTGGCACGGCCCGGAAGTAACACGAGGAGCCACGCCGTGAGCAACATATAAAACCACAACAGTCCGCCATACTCGAGCGCTGTCGGGTACTGCCGGACGAGATCACCGAGCAGGAACGTCATCTCGTCGATACCGAGCACGAGGGGTGCCGCTTCACCGCTCCGCCACAGCTCGGATTCGAGTTTGTGGATCCCGTTGACGACGTACATGACGACCATCTGAGCGAGCGCGAGAGCGGCGAAAACCCCCCCGACCGCTCCGCGGGGACGACCGTTCGAATGAACCGCGTCGACCGACCACCGCTCACCGAGCGGGAGGAAGATCGCCCAAAAGAGCAACAGCCGAAAGAGCGTGTCCGCGTAGCTGAGCACGAACGGGTTGTGGTGATCGAGCGAGGCGACGAACAGAAGCGCCAGGACGGTCGAGGCTCTGCTCCGGTAACCGATGGCGAGTGAGATGCCGACGAGCGTTTGAACCACGAAGAGGGCGACGATAGCGCTCGTCCCGGAGGTAAGGAAGTATACCGAAACCGCGTTCTCGGCCGTGTACCGGGCGGCGAGGTCCGCGGTGACGAGGCCGGTGTCGGTGTAATATAGTCCGAAGCTCCGGGTCCGGAGCAGCATGTCCGCGACGATCAACGCTCCGAGACCGATCCGGAACACGGCGAGTGACCGTTTATCGATCCGCAGACGGGCACGCAGGTACTGTCGGACGTTTCGAAACAACGCCGCTATCCGTCGAGCTTCGGGGATCACGGACGCGCTTTTGCCCGGCTATCCCGGCGCGTCGGTGCTCTTTGCCCGCTCTCGGACCGGCAGCGATAACGCATGCTTTGGGGACAGCGTCTCCGCTCCGGCGATACCCGTGGACTCATCGGTACCACATCGTTTGCATCCACGCTCGGACTTATTATTCTATCGCGACAGTAAAGCGTGTGCCAATTACTTTTGTTTCTACTTCTATCAAATTCTTTATTTCTTATATCGCACTACTGTGTCACAATAATAATATTAGAGCTTTACATAATAACTCTTTTATTCCCCGTCCACGTTCGACGCCGTATGGAACCATCCCGAAGAAAGTTCGTGACGGCAGGAGCGGGAATCGTTGCACTCAGTGCCTTGGCCGGCTGTTCCGAGGACGTGGGTAACGGCAACGGCAACGGCAACGGCGACGGGGAAGATCCCGAACCGGAGCCCGAATCGGAACCGGACGCGGCTGTCGTCTCGATCCTCGCTGAGAACCTCGCTGGTGGTCACGATCACGATCACGACCATGACCACGACGACGACCACCACGACGACGACCACCACGACGACGACCACCACGACGATCACCACGACGACGACCACCACGACGACGACCACCACGACGACGA
>CAZOFL010000108.1:0-7783 GCA_964579035.1 uncultured Natronomonas sp.
GCCGGTTTTCGCGTACAGCGTGACCCAGTCGGCCTCGACGCCGTTGCCGATCCAGTACTTTTCGCCGTTCAACACCCACTCGTCGCCGTCCTTCTCGGCGGTGGTCTCCATTCCCGCGAGATCGGAGCCGGTGTCGGGTTCGGAGACGGCGAGCCCGGATATCGTCTCGTTTTCGGCGACCGGCCGGAGGTACTCCTCTTTTTGTTCCTCGCTGCCGTACTCCTCGACGATCCCCGTCCCGAAACTCGCGAGTTGGAGCGTCAGCGCGATCCCGGCGTCGGCCCGGTAGAACTCCTCGGCGACCGCGAGAACCTGATGGAGGTCGAACCCGCGGCCGCCGTACTCCTCGCCGATGTCCTGGGCGACGAGCCCGGCGTCCATCCCCGCCTCGAGGACTTCCCAGGGATACTCACCGGACTCGTAGTAGTCGGCGGCGTTCGGGGCGATGTGTTCCTCGGCGAACGCCCGCGCCTCCGCCTTGATGTCGTGTGCGTGCTCGGGAACGACCGTGGTGTCTAAGAGATCCATCTTCGAACTCGTTTAGGGTTTCCATCGATAAATAGCTTCGTTAGCCCGAACACCGTCGTCCGTTCGGCGGGCGCGCGACGCTCGGAGGCGACCTCGGGCTGTCGTTCGTCCTGGGAACGAGCGAGGGGCTTATTTTGGGGAGGGCCTATTGAACTGTAATGAGCGAACCCGCCGGATTAGACCGGGTTGACCGCGCCGTCGTCAACGCCTACCAAGGTGGCTTTCCGGTCGTCGAACGCCCCTTCGAACCGGCCGCGGCGACCCTCCGCGAACGCGGGGTGGACGTGACCGCGGCGGAACTTCTCGATCGGATTCGGACGCTGGACGACGACGGGGTGTTGACCCGGTTCGGCGCACTGATAAACGCCGCCGAGATCGGGGGAACGGCGACGCTCGTCGCCATGCACGCCCCCGAGGACCGCTTCGACGAGGTCGCAGAACAGATCAACGCCCACCGTGAAGTGGCCCACAACTACAAGCGCGAACACCCGCATCTGAACATGTGGTTCGTGGTTTCGGTCGCCGAGCCCGAGGCGGTCGAGCGGGTGCTCGGCGAGATCGAGGCCGAAACCGGACAGGAGACGTACAACCTACCGAAAAAACAGGAGTTTCGTGTCGAGGCGAAGTTCCTCCTCGACGGGCCGATCCCCGACGGCGACGTGGACCTCTCGGATCTCGGTCCCGCGGTCGAGGCGACCGACGCGGAGACGCTGACGCCCGACGAACGCGACCTCGTCCTCGAGATCCAGGGCGGGTTGCCGGTGACCGACACGCCGTACGCCGACGTCGCGGACGCCCTCGGCGTCGACGTCGAGTGGGTCTTGGGGACGATCAAACGGTTCAATATGGAGGGGAAGATACGACGCGTCGGCGTCGTCCCGAACCACTACGCCCTCGGCTACACGGAGAACGGGATGACCGTCTGGGACGTCCCCGACGACAAACTCGATTTGGTCGGCCCCGACATCGCGGGGCTGGAGTTCGTCACACACTGTTATGAACGCCCGAGACACGAGGGCGTCTGGCCGTACAACTTCTTCGCGATGACGCATGGCCGAAGCGAGGCCGAAAGCGACCGCCGGATCCAGCAGGTCAAAGAGCGGATGGAGACCCACTGGGACGTCGGCGAGGACGACTGGGACTCGCTGTTCTCGACGGACATCCTGAAGAAGACGGGGATCCGGATGGACGAACGGGCCGACGCAAACACCCGCTGACATGATCCCGCTGTATCACGATTTCACGGACGAGACGGTGGCGGTGTTCGGCGCCGGCCCCGTCGGGGCCCGGAAAGCCAGGCGGTTCGCCCGGGAAGCGACAGTCGTCGTCATCGCTCCCGAATTCCCCGAACCCGACTACGGTGGCGCGGCGCTGGTCCGGGCGATGCCGGACGACGACGCCATTTCCGGGTGGCTCGAACGGACCGATCCGGTCCTCGCCGTCGCGGCGACGAACGATGCTTCGATCAACGAAGCGGTCGAACGCGGGGCCCGCGAGCGCGGCGCGTTGATAAACAGGGCGGACCACTCCGAGGAGCGCGGCCCGGGTGGCGTCGTCGTTCCGGCCACCGTCCGCGATGGCGACGTCTCCGTCGCGATCTCGACCGGCGGGGCCAGCCCCGCCCTCGCGAAGGAGCTCAGAAAACGGATCGAAGCCGAAATCGACGGCGCGGGCGAACTAGCGGAGATAACTGCCGATATCCGGGGAACGCTGCAATCGCGCGGAGTCGATCCGACCCGCCGTCGGCGTGCGGTTAGAGCCGCGGTTCAGTCCTCAAGCGTTTGGAAGGATTTAGGTACAGGTGGTTCCAACCCCAGACAAACGGTAGACGCCGTCGTCGATTCGGCGTTGGGTGAGAAGTCGTGACCACGGGATCAAAAACCGAAGTCGTCGCCGGCGTCAGCGTCTCACACAGCAACGCGGATGTCGAACGGATCGAAGCCGTCACCTCGGAGTCCGAAACGGCGGCTGTCGAATCCCTCCTCGAGTCCCCCGACGTAGTGGAGGCGTTCGTGCTCCAGACCTGCAACCGGGCGGAAGCGTACGTCGTCTCCGAGAGCGCCGAGGCCGCACGGGGGGCGCTCTCGGAGTATCTCGGCGATGTCGACGAGGAGTTGGTCGATGAACTCGACCACGAGGAGAGCCTCAGACACCTCATGTCGGTCGCGTGCGGCCTCGAATCGCTCGTGTTGGGCGAGGATCAGATCCTCGGGCAGTTCCGCAAGGCCTACGAGACCGCCCGCGGCGTCGGGGCGATCGGCCCGACGCTCGACGACGCGCTGTTGAAAGCGTTACACGTCGGCGAACGGGCGAGAGCGGAGACGGCGATCAACGAGGGAACACTCTCGCTCGGTTCGGCCGCGGTCCGGTTTATCGACGCCGAACGCGGCGTCGAGGGTGCGACTGCGCTCGTCATCGGGGCCGGCGAGATCGCCACACTCGCGGCGAAGGCCCTCGAGGACCCCGCCGACCGGCTCGTGATCGCAAACCGGACGCTGCCGCACGCCGAACACCTCGCCGACCAACTCGACGTCGACGCCTCGGCCGTCGGGTTGAACGCCGTCCCGGTCGCCGCCGCCGAATCCGACGTCGTCGTCTCCGCCACCGGGAGCCCGGGCCACGTCGTCGAGGCGCAGGATCTCGAGTTGGTCGGCGACACCTGTATCGTCGACATCGCACAGCCACGCGACGTCGATCCCGAGGCCGACTCCTTCGACGGCGTCTCGGTGTACGACCTCGATGCGATCGAAGCGGTCACGGACGAGACAAAAACGAGTCGCCGGGAGGCCGCCCGAACTGTCGAAGCGATGATCGACGGCGAACTCGAACATCTTCTGAGCCAGTACAAACGAAAGCGCGCCGATCAAGTTATTGCGACGATGTATGAGGGTGCCGAACGGATCAAAAACCGGGAACTCACGACCGCGATCTCGAAACTGGAAAGCGAATCCGACGGGGACGGCATCTCCGAGGCCGAACAGGAGATCCTCGAATCGATGGCCGACGCCCTCGTCGGACAACTGCTTTCGGCTCCGACACAGAGCATCCGCAACGCTGCGGAAAACGACGATTGGTCGACGATCAGCACGGCGCTTGGGCTCTTCGGCTCCGGCCTCGAACTCGAGCCGGCGAACCCACCGGTGAGCCCCGAGGAACCGGCCGCGATTCCCGATGAGATGCGCGAGCGAATGCCGAATCGGGTCCTAGAACAGCTGTCCGAAGACGACTGATCCGGGGGTCAAAGCTCCCTCCGGTGTTCAAAAAGCCGGCCGTTCAGCTCTTATAATTCGTTGAGCTTCCGCAACAACTGGCCCTCGTACTCCTCGTCGGCGCGGATCCCCTTCAGCTCCAGAACGTTCCGTTCGAGCTTATCGAGGGCGACGCGGAACGCGGTGTCGGAGCCGTACCCCTCGCCGGAACCGGCGACCTGCCCGCGGTTCGTCCGGAGGCGGATCTGGGCGTGGATGAGCGGCGTCCCACGGAGCCGCTCTTTGTGCTCGCTGAGCCGGACGTGGGCGTGGTGGACCTGCATGGCGCGGTACTTGTCGGCCACCTCGGTGATGGCCTCTTGAATATCCGTTCGTGAGATCGTATCGAGGAGCTTGATGTTCGTGATCTGGACGTCCATGCTTTCCTCCTCGGTGAACGTCAGCGCCCGGAGCACATCGGTTTTGGTGAGAATACCCGCGACCAGCGTGTCGTTGTCCCCGGGTGTCACGACGAGTCCGGCGTAGTCGTTCTCGAACATCAGCTCGACGGCGTTTTTGACCGTCTCGTCGGCGGTGGTCGTCACGACGGGGCTGTTCATGATGTCGTACACCGGGAGATCGAGCATCCGGTCGCTGTCCCCGGAGCGGTCGCCCTTCTGTTGGCGCTCCATCGTTCGGACGGCGAACTCGGCGATGTCGTGCGTCGTCACCATCCCCGAAAGCCGGCCGTTCTCGTTGACCACGGGTAACCGCGAGATGTCGTTTTCCCGCAGGTAGTTGATCGCCTTGCCGAGGTGGTCGTCCTCACGGAGCGTGACAACGTTGTCGGTGTAGATCTGTTCGACGGTGAGTACGTCGAGGTTATCGAGGACGGCCCGAAGAATCGCGTCCTCGGTGATGATTCCCCACAGTCCGTCGTCCTCAAACACCGGTGCGACTTTGGTTCCTCCTTCGACGAGCATGCGGGCGACGGTTCGGACCCCCTCGTCGCGCTCGACGCGCGGGACGTTGTTTCTGGCGAGCACGCTCACCTTCGCGTTGTCCTCGATGTGCGACTGGAGCAGCTGTCGTTCCGTGATGACACCGGCGTACTCGTCGTCTTCCATCACGACGATCCCTTTCGGGTTTTCCCGGTCGAACAGCGACCGAACCTTGCCGAGTCGTTCGTCGCTGTCCACCTGCATGAAATCCTCGGTGGCGATGTCTGCGATATTCATCTCTGTTCCGGAACTTCGCCGCGACGGCTCTTGAAAGTACCTCACTGTCTTTGAGGCGGAGACCCCACCCTCACCGAGCGAGTGGCGGTCATCCGCCCGAAGGCGGTCGGGTGGGGTGGTTGATCGGCCTCGGTCCATAACAGATGTCGTCGCGTTACCTGTCACCGAGCCGCTCCCCGAGCCGGTAAAACGGCGGCAACAGCACGGTGTTGACGACGCCGGCAACGATCAACAGCCCGCCGAGGACCTCGTAGCTTCCCCCGTTTCCCGCCGACCACAGCCACGCCGAAAGCGACCCGATCAAAAACCCGAGCGAGATCCCGACCGCGCCGCCCTGCGTACGCTCGAAGACGAGCGCCGCGACCGCCAGCCCGCCGAGTCCGAACACGACGATGCCGCTCGGGCGGGTGCTGACGGCGGCGACGAGAAGCGTCACCGCTCCGGAGACGACCATCCCGTAGCTGACGAGCCGGAGCTGTTTGTGCCCCCGGCCGTCGGCCGTCGAGCCGGACTCACTCATGGGTTTCGAAACTCCCCGAGCCTGTCGATCCCCCGCCCGTCAACTCCGTCGTCCATACTCGAGCCTCGTGTCCTCGATAATAAAACGATCCGGCTCCGTTCGGCCCCCGCTTTCGCTCCCGCTTATTCGCCCCAGTTGCGCCGCTCCGTCGGGCGCTCCGAAAGGGCCATCACGTCGAGCGGTTCGTCCTTCGTCTCGATCGCCTCCAGCGTCGCCCGGGCGCTCGGCACCGTCGAGAAGTAGGTAATGCCCTCCTCGACGGCGATTTCGAGGACATCCCGATCCCGCGAGAAGATGACATCGATCTCGCCGTCGCGAAGCGTCGCCGTGAGATCCTCGAAGTCATCCGTCGCGTGGACGTCGAAGTGCCGCTCGGCGCCGTCCCACACGTCGGTGATGTCCTCGTTTTTCTGTGACATCCCGCGGAGGGTATCGAGATCCACGATCGCCGTCCCCTCGGTCGGGATCGCCTTGTTCGTCGACGCCTGGGCCTTCAGATACGCTTTACCGAACGACCGGGCGGTCCCCATCACCTCGCCGGTCGATTTCATCTCCGGGCCGAGGCGGGGGTCCGATCCCGGAAGCCGATCGAACGGGAGAACGACCTCCTTGACGGAGACGTGCTCCGGGACCTGTTCGTGCGTTTTGAGTTCGTCGAGCGACCGGCCCGCCATGACCTTCGCCGCCAACTTGGCGATCGGGACGCCCGTCGCCTTCGAGACGAACGGAACGGTTCGCGACGAGCGGGGGTTGGCCTCTAGGACGTACACCTCGCCGTCGCGAACGGCCAACTGGACGTTCAGGAGTCCGACAGTTTCGAGCGCGCGCGCGATGTCGAGGGTGACTTCCCGGACGCGCTCGAGGACGTCCTGGGACAGCGAGCGCGGCGGGATCATACACGCCGAGTCGCCGGAGTGGACCCCCGCCGCCTCGACGTGTTCCATAATTCCGCCGATCAACACGTCCTCGCCGTCGGCGACCGCGTCGACATCGAGCTCGACGGCGTCGGCGAGGAAGTCGTCGACGAGGATCGGTTTGTCGGGGGCGACCCGGACGGCCTCCTCGATGTACCTCTCGAGTTCCGTATCGGAGTAGACGACGTCCATCGCCCGCCCGCCGAGGACGTAGGAAGGCCGCACCAACACGGGGTAACCGATGTCGTGGGCCAGATCGAGCGCTTCGGCCTTGCTCGTCGCGGTGCCACCCTCCGGCTGGCTGATCCCCATCTCGTCCATCAGGACGTTGAAGCGATCCCGGTCCTCCGCGAGGTCCATCGCCCTAACGGAGGTGCCGAGGATCTCACAGTCCAGCCCCCGGCGGTCGAGTTCGTCCTCCAGCGGCTCGCCAACGTTGACGGACGTCTGCCCGCCGAACTGGACCATCACGCCATCGGCGCCGGTCTCCTCGATGGTGTCCGCGACCTCCTCGGCGGTAATCGGCTCGAAAAAGAGGCCGTCGGAGGTGTCGTAGTCCGTCGACACCGTCTCGGGGTTGTTGTTGACCACGTGGGCGTCGATCCCGATATCCCGCAGCGCCCTGACGGCGTGGACCGCACAGTAGTCGAACTCGACGCCCTGACCGATCCGGATCGGACCGCCGCCGACCACGACGACGCTCTCGAGGTCGCGGTCGACCTGCACCTCGCTCGCGCCGCGCCCCGTCGGCGGCTCGCGTGCGGAGTAATAATACGGCGTCGACGCGCGGAACTCGCCGGCACAGGTGTCGACCTGCTTGAACGTCCGGCGTGAGGTGTCGGCTTCGACGTCGCCGACCGTCGCGCCGCCCCCGTCGGTCTCGACGGGCTGGCCGGCCCCGGACTCCCCGTCCGTGACCTCCGAGGGGATCCACGAGGCGTGCGTATCGTTGAACTCACCGCCGGCGATCGCGGCGATCTCCTGGTTCGTAAAGCCGACGTCGGCGGCCGGCTGGAACTCGCCGCCACGGGCGGCGTCCGCGGCCTCGACGATCCGTCCGAACCGTTCGAGATACCACTCGTAGATCCCCGTCAGTTCGTGGATTTCCTCGACGGTGTAGCCGCGGTCGAACGCCTCGAAGATCGCGTAGGGGCGATCCGGCGTCGGCCGTTCGAGATACTCGGCTTCGAGTTCGTCGTCGTCGACGCCGGTCCACTCGACCGCGGGATCGTACTCGGAGGAGCGCAACGCCTTCAGCAGCGACTCCTCGAAGGTTCGCCCGATCGACATCGCCTCGCCGGTCGATTTCATCGCCGGCCCGAGCTCGAACTCCACGTCGGAGAACTTGTCCTTCGGCCACCGCGGCACTTTCGTGACGACGTAGTCGATCGCCGG
>CAZOFL010000109.1:0-7726 GCA_964579035.1 uncultured Natronomonas sp.
AAAGATCGACGAGGACGGCTACATCACGGTTCTCGGCCGCGTCGACGACGTGATCAACGTCTCCGGGCACCGCCTCGGCACGATGGAGATCGAGTCGGCGGTCGTCGGCGTCGAGGGCGTCGCCGAGGCGGCCGCGGTCGGCGGCGACCACGAGATGAAAGGCGAGGCGGTCTACGCCTACGTCATCCTCGAGGACGGCTACGAGGAGAGCGACGAGATGCGAGCGGCGATCGTCGAGGGCGTCGAGGACGCGATCGGCCCGATCGCCCGGCCCGAACAGGTGATCTTCACCCCAGAACTTCCGAAGACTCGGTCCGGGAAAATCATGCGCCGACTGCTCGAGGACATCGCAAACGGCGAGGAGCTCGGGAACACGAGTACGCTCAGAAACCCCGATGTCGTCGACGACATTCAGAGCAAATTGTAACGGAAAATTAATATAATCATGGCTGCTTCAAACGATAACATGGTGGAGAATGACACACAATCGCGACGTGACGTGCTGAAAACTGCCGGCGCTGCGGGCGCTGCCGGCCTCGCCGGCCTCGCCGGCTGTCTCGAAGGGGACGGCAACGGCAACGGGGACGGGGAGTTCCCGTCGCTCGGCAACTACCCGATCGAGGGCGACACCGCGACCTTCGGGTGGAACGTCCCTCAGACCGGTCCGTATCAGGAGGAGGGGGCCGACGAACTGCGGGCCTACGAGCTCGCGGTCGATCACCTCAACGACGGCGGCGGCTGGGTCGACATGTGGGACGACCTCTCCGGGGACGGCGTCAACGGCTTCGAGATCGACTACGTGACCGGTGACACGGCGACGGACGCCGACACCTCACGCGAGTCGGCCGAACGGATGATCCAACGCGACGAGGTCATCATGTTCAGCGGCGGTTCTTCGAGCGCGACGGCTGTCGCCCAACAGACCCTCGCCCAGCGTGAGAACGTGATGTTTATGTGCTGTCTGACCCACTCGAACGACACGACCGGACAGGACTGCGTGCGCTACAGCTTCCGGGAGATGTTCAACGCCTACATGACCGGGCAGGCGCTGGCCCCGATCGTCGTCGAGGACTACGGCGAGGGGCTGGACTTCTATCAGCTGTACGCCGACTACACGTGGGGCCAGACTCAGGAGGACTCGATGCGGCAGTTCTTCGAGGCCGAGGGGTGGAACGAGGTCGAATCCGCTCCGACACCGCTCGGGAGCGACGACTACTCGACGTTCCTGAACCAGGCCGCCGACTCCGGCGCGGACGTGCTCTTCTTGAACCACTACGGGCTGGATCTCGCGAACTCGCTCGCCCAAGCCATCGACGCCGGGATCGACGATGAGATGGAGATCGTCGTCCCGCTGTACAACGAGCCGATGGCCGACGGCGCCGGCGACGCGATCGACGGCATCTACGGGACCGCCGACTGGTCGGCGCAACTCGAGGACGAGTACACCCAGGCGTTCGTCGACGCCTTCGAGGACGAGTACGATCGGACCCCGAGCTACGCGGCGCGACTGGCGTACACGGTGACGATGCTGTACGCCGCGGCCGTCGAGCGCGCGGGAACCTTCTACCCGCCGGAGGTCATCCGCGAACTGGAGGACTACGAGTACGACAACGCGGGTCTCGGCGACGAGATCATGCGCGAGTGTGACCACCAGGCCATGCGCGATATCCTCGTCGTGCAGGGGTACGGCCTCGACGAACAGGAGGAAACCGGTGCGTTCTGGGAGGTCGTCGAACGGTCCCGGTACCCCGAGGAAGTCGGGTACGACTGCGACGAAGGCCCCGCCGCGGAGTGCGAACTCGGCGACTACGGCGACGAGTAATCCGACCACCGGATCGTAGTCACACCGGCCCGCTATTATTGAAAAACACGACAATGGAAATTAGCATACAACACACGGGGGCAGTCCAGTGAGCATCCTCGGATCGATATCCAGCTTTATTATCCAGACGCTCGCGGTGTCCTCGATCTACATTCTGGTAGCGATCGGCCTCTCGATCACGCTCGGGACGCTGAAATTCGTCAACTTCGCCCACGCCGCCATGTACCTGGTCGGGGTCTATATTGGCCTCATGATCGCGTTCGAACTCCGGTTTTCGGGCGACATCGCGGCGCGGCTCGGGATCGAGAGCTTCGGCCTCGATCTGGGCTTCTTGGCCGCGCTGCTCATGGTTCCGATCGTCGCCTTCGGGCTCGGACTGCTCATGGAGCGATACCTGGCCCGGCCGTTCTACGATCGGCCCGATACCGATCAGATCCTGGTGACGTTCGGCGTGCTGTTGATCGTCCAGGAGTTGATCCGCGCGGTCGTCGGCGGACGGTCGATCAGCTTCAGCCGTCCGGAGTGGGCCGCAGGGGCCATAAGCCTCGGGCCGCTCGGAACGGCCGCACGCTGGCGGCTCTCGATCATCGCGATTACGGCAGTCCTCGTGCTCGCGGTGTATCTGTACATCGAGTACACCGACGTGGGACTCGCAGTCCGGGCCGGCACCGAGGACACGGAGATGGTCAACCTGCTCGGAATTCGCGCCACCCGGCCGTTCCTCCTCATCTTCGGGATCGGTTCGGGGCTCGCCGGGGCGGCGGGGGTCGTCGGTGGCCCCGTCTTCAGCGTCGTGCCGGAGGTCGGTGTCGGCGTGCTCGTCCCCGCGTTCCTCGTCGTCGTCGTCGGCGGCGTCGGTAGTATCGTCGGGTCGGTTGTCGGCGGACTCCTCATCGGGGGCGTCGAGGTCGGCCTGCAGATGAACGCACCCGTCTGGTCGTCGGTCGGAATCTACGTGCTTGCAGCCATCATCCTGCTGGTCCGGCCGGCCGGCCTGATGGGTGCCGTGGAGGTTGGAGAATGAGCGAACAAACCGAAACGATAAAACCGGGCGAAACGTCGGACTCGACTGACCTGTTGGATCAGTGGGACAGTCTTCGGGAGCGCGAATCGTTCTCCATCGGAGCGGCGATCGCGTTCGTCATCGTGTTTCCGATCATCTTCACGAACCTGCCGGCGTACAACGGCTACATCGCCCTCGTGGAGTTGATCTACATCTGGGCGATCTTCGCGATCGGCTTCGATCTTCTGCTCGGCTACACCGGGCTGTTGTCGTTCGGGCACGCGGCCTTCTGGGGATCGAGCGCGTACGCGGCCGGGCTCTTTAGCGCCAACTTCTACGGCGAACCGCTGCTTATGGTCCTCGTCGCGACGGTTACGGCGGTGATCCTCGCGCTGTTCCTCGGGTTCCTGTCGCTGCGGCGCGGCGGGATTTATTTCGCGATCCTTACGCTCGCCTTCGGGCAGATGATCTACTTCCTCGCGCTCGGTCCGCTCGAGCCGATCACCCGGGGTGAGGACGGGTTCACCGGCGTCGAGATCGAACCCCTGCTCGGGGTGATAAGCCTCGGTGAATCGTTCGCCGGCGTGTTCGGGACCCTGTTTCACGACATCGAGTACGTGTTTTACGCCGCCTTCTTCGTGCTGGCGGTCGCGGTCGCCGTCCGGATCGTCCGCTCGCCCTACGGGGCGATCTTCCAGGCGATCCACGAGAACGAACAGCGCGTCGAGTTCCTCGGGCTCAACGTCTGGCGGTACAAGCTGGTGGCGTTCACGCTCTCCGGTGCCTTCGCCGGCGTCGCGGGCGGACTCCACACGGTCCACGCCTCGTACGTGGCCGTCGACAATCTGTACTGGATCACGAGCGGTGACATCGTGATCATGACGATCCTCGGCGGCGTCGGATCGATCTTCGGCCCGGTCGCCGGGGTGACGGCGTTCCTGTACGTCGAGAACATCGTCTCGGGCGAGATCGCCTTCTGGCTGCTCGTCCTCGGCGTCCTGTTCGTGACTGTCGTGTGGCTGTTCCCGACCGGTATCTGGGGAATCATCGAAAAGATCCGTTCGATCGTCCGAAGCCGGTTCGAATCAGGAGGTGACGCCTGATGCTTCTCGAAACGAGAGGACTCACGAAACGGTTCGGTGAACTCACGGCAGTCGACGAGGTCGATCTGCGGATCCAGGAGGGCGACGCGCTGAGCATCATCGGACCCAACGGCGCCGGCAAATCGACCACCGTCAACCTCATTACGGGCCTGCTGAACCCGACCGAGGGGGAAGTCCTCTACCGCGGTGACGACATCACCGGCGAGGAGCCCCATCAGATCGTCCAACAGGGCTTGAGCAAATCGTTCCAGACGGCGTCGATCTTCCCCGAACTGACGGTCAAACGGAACGCGATCGTCGCGGCGCTCGGGGCCGAACACGGTTCGTTTAGCCTGAACTTCTTCAAGCGACTCGTCTCCTACGACGACGTTCTCGAGCGAACGGAGAACACACTCAAGGACATGGGGCTGTACGAACAGCGCAACATCGAGGCTAAGTCGCTACCCTACGGCGACAAGCGACGGCTCGAGATGGCGCTCGCGCTTGCGAGTGACCCGGAGCTGCTCTTTCTCGACGAACCGACGGCCGGGATGTCCCCCGAGGAGACCGACGACACGGTCGACCTCATCCAGCGCGTCAAGGAGGAGCGCGGCGTGACGATCGTTCTCATTGAACACGACATGGAGATAATCTTCCGCGTTTCCGACCGGATTGCGGTGTTGAACCGTGGCGCGAAGATCGCGGACGGAACGCCCGAGGAAATCAAAGGCGATCCCGATGTCCAGGAAGCGTACCTCGGAGGTGTCGAGCTATGAGTCTGCTCGAACTCGAGGGCGTCAACTCCTACTACGGCGAGAGCCACATCCTTCGGGGAGTGGACATGGAGGTCGAGAAAGGATCGATAATCGCCTTGCTCGGACGAAACGGTGCCGGCAAGACCACGACGCTTCGGAGTATCACGGGGACGAAACCGCCGGAGATACGCAGCGGAACGGTCCGGTTCGAAGACAGGGATATTACCGGCAAGCGGCCGGAAGACATCTCCGCGCTCGGGATCTCCTTGGTTCCCGAGGAACGGCGGATGTTCTCGAACCTGACCGTGGCCGAGAACCTCCACGTCCCGGACATCTCACGGAACCTGTTGAATCGGATCGGCCGCCCCGACGAAACCGGGGAAGTCGGCCTCTCCGACGAGGAAGTTTACGCACAGTTTCCCCGCCTCGACGAGCGCCGCGAACAGAAAGCCGGAACGCTCAGCGGCGGCGAACAGCAGATGCTCGCCATCGCCCGGACGCTCAAGCAGGACACGGAACTGCTCATGCTGGACGAGCCGTCCGAAGGGCTCGCACCTCAGATCGTTCAGGACGTCCTCGATATCATCCAGCGGATCGCCGACCAGGGGAAGACGATCCTGCTCGTCGAGCAGAACGCCGCCGCGGCGATCAAACTCGCCGACTACTGTTACGTGCTCGATCAGGGGGCGATCGTCTACGAGGGGAGTTCCGACGAACTCCAGGCCAACGAAGAGGTCCGACAGGAGTATCTCGGCGTATGAGCAACACACCGGACCAACCGAGCGGACCCGACGACTACTCGCCGGAGGAACGGTTGGACATCCTCGAAACCGAGGGTGTCGTGACCGTCGACGAGGACGAAACGGTGTATCTCACGGCGGAGTTCGAATCGACCCGCGGGATCTACCACGACTCCTACATCGACGTGGACGAAGCGGAGTACCACCAGGCAGTCGCCGATGTCTTCGGGATCGATCCCGACGAAGCGGCCGAGAGGGTCGAGCAACTCGGCGTCACCCGCGAACAGTTCACCTCCTTGCTCGCGTTGAACTCCCACGTCGACGGCGAGTACCCGCTGACTGAGCGGGCCCACATGGCGATGATGATCACGGATCTGGCCCCGGAGTCGCCGGTGCCCGATGCCGTGGTCGAACTCGACGACGACTCCTACGAGGCGTTCCTCCGGGAGCACGACTGTGCCGCGGTCACGGTCTGGAAGCTGTTCTGTTCGCCCTGCGATCGGATGAAAGACGAACTCGACGAGACGCTTGCGGCGTTCCCGGACGACGTCGCAGTCGCCGGGATCGACGGCGAGAACGCACCGTCGTTCCGCCGTGCGTTCGAGGTCGAGGCCGCGCCGTCCGTGTTGCTCTTCGAGGACGGCGAGTGCGTCGAGTCGCTCCGTGGCTACCAGCCACCGGCGGCGATCGAAGCGGCCTGTTCGGACGTCTACGGGGACGAGACGTAGCGTCCCTCAGGCGTTCGGCCACTCGTCGGCCTCGAGTGGGTCGCCGCTCAGAAACGCCTCGATACCGTCCGTCGCGTCCGCGGTCGCACACAATGCGGCGAACTGTTCGTTCGAGTACTCCAGCGCGTCGGCGTACCCTTTGCCGTCCATCTCGTAGTACGCTCTCTTGCCGCGCTGGATCGCGGTCGGGCTCTTCGAGGCGATCGTTTCGGCGTACTCCATCGCGGCCTCGACGTGTTCGTCGGGGGGTGAGACCCGATTTATGAGGCCCCACTCGCGGGCGGTTTCGGCGTCGATCAACTCGCCGGTCAACAGCAACTCCAGACAGCGTTTCCGGACCACGGCGTCCATGAGGGGGACGGCCGGACCCATACAGAACAGGCCGACTTTCGGGGCGGTCGCGCCGAACATCGTCCCGGTCGCGCCGACGGCCAGATCGCAGGCCGCGACGAGTCCCAGCCCGTTGGCGGCCGCGTGTCCGTGTGCGGCCGCGATCACCGGCGTCCCCATCCCCGAGATCGTCAGGAACGGCTCTTCCATACCCGAAACCCACTCCTCGTACGCTGGCTCGTCGTCGTGGTCGGCGTGCTCCGTGAGATCGATCCCGGCCGAAAACGCGCTTCCGGCGCCGTCGATAACGATCGCCCGGACACCCGTGTCGGCCTCAAAGCGCTCCAATGCGTCGTCGAGCTCCGTCGCGAGTGCCGTGCTGAACGTATTCATCGCTTGGGGGCGATCCAGCGTGATCCGGCCGACGTAGCCGTCCGTTTCGACCTCGACGACCGATTCGTCGTCCGTGTTGCTATTAGATGTCATGTAACACGTTGACACCTGCTCGTAACAAAAACCTTCCCTCCCCACCCACTGGCGGGTAACCTACCGCCGCTCTCGCTTACTTCCGGCGATCACAAAAGATGGTGAATGTTCAAGTACAATGAATGCGCATACTCCCGGTGTATATGAAGCGCGAAATGCTAACGCTTGACTTCCTCGACAGGGCGGTCGATCTCTACGACGATGTGACCGGGATCGTCGCCCACGACGGAACCGAGTACACCTACGCCGAGCTAGACGAACGGGTAAACCGGCTGGCGAACGCCTTCGCGGATCGGGGGATCGGGAAGGGCGACAAGGTCGCCTTACTCGCGCCGAACACCCACTACTTCATCGAGACGCTCTATGCGACGAACAAACTCGGCGCGGTGTTCGTGCCCATGAACTACCGGCTCACGCCCGGCGAACTCGAGTACATCCTCAACGATTCGGACTCGGACGTCGTCATCTCGGATTACGACTACGCCGAGAACGTCGAACCGATCCGCGAGTCGGTCCCAGCCGAGCACTTCATCGGCTACGAGCCCGACCGGATCGAGGGCGAGTGGGACGACTACGAGGCGGTCCTCGCCGACTCCTCGCCGACGGAACCCGACCGTCCCGACCTCTCGGAGGACGACGACGCGAGCATCAACTACACGTCGGGGACGACGGGCGATCCGAAGGGCGTCGTCCGGACCCACCGGACCGAGCACTGGCACGCCCTCGTGCTCAACCAGCACATGGAGATCCGCGACGACGACACCTACCTGTGGACGCTGC
>CAZOFL010000110.1:0-7707 GCA_964579035.1 uncultured Natronomonas sp.
AGCACGACCTCGAGTTGCCGGTCGCGGCCTTCGAGTTCCGGCTGGACGGGCTCCGATAGCCGGAACGGAAGCCGTCTACCGCCGTCGGCCGCCGTGGCCGGGATAATCCCGCTCGAAGCGCTCCGCGATCTCCTCGGCGGACAGTTCGATCACCGTCGGCCGGCCGTGCGGACAGGCGTAGGGGTTCTCACAGTCGTCGAGCGAATCGAGCAGGCCGGCGACGGTCCCCTCCCGCAGCGACGTGTTCCCTTTGATCGACGGATGACAGGCCAGATCGCCGACGACGTCGTCAACGACCGACTCAACGGTGCCCTCCGGGTCGCCGCCGACGAACTCGCCGAGGAGGTCGCGGGCGAGTTCCGGCGCGTCCGGACCGATGTGGTCCGCCAGAAACGCCGGCACCGTCGTCACCGAGAGAGAATCGTCCTCGCTGTCGGTCCGGAGGTGAAAGCCGAGCCGCGAGAGCGCCTCGCCGTACCCCTCGGCGATCGCGGCCTCGCGGGCGGTCACGCGAACCGTCGCCGGTTCGGCGAGCGTCTGTGTCGTCACGTCGCCCTCGAAGCGTTCCAGCAGTCGCTCGTAGTTCACCCGTTCGTCGGCTGCGTGTTGGTCGATCAACAGGAGCCCGTCGTCGGCTTCGGCGATCAAGTAGGTGTCGTCGAACTGCCCGAGAACACGCATGGACGGCAACCGGTCGAACCTCTCCGGCGTCCCCGTCGTCGCCTCGCCGTCGAGCGTCCGCTGTGTCGTCGGCCGACGCCGGCTGCCGTCGGTCCCGTCCTCGTCCGGCGTCGCTTCCGGCGCGGGCGTGTCGACCGAAGGAGGGGCTGATTCGGGTGATTGAGGCGCATCTGTCGACGTGTCAGTCGTGGCTTCCCCGTCTTTGCGGCCCCCGTTCCCGTCAGGCTCGGCCGCGGAGTCGGGTGTCGACGCCCGGGACCGGTTCGAGGCGGGATCGGCCGCCGACCGGTCCCGCTCGGCTCCGGAGCGCCCCGCCGACGCCGCCTCGGGATCGGATGACGGTTCGTGGGCCGGGGTCGGGCCGTCTGCGTCCGGCCTGTCCGTATCCGCTCGCTCGGCCGGCTCGGAGCCGCCCGGCGACACCTCGGTCTGTTCGGGAGCGGACCGCCCCCGCGGCGCGCGCGAACGAAGCACGCCGGCGTCCGAGAGCGCCGACGCCACGGCATCGGTGACCCCGGCTTTGATCCCGGATTCGTCGGCAAAGAGCACCTCGAGCTTCCGGGGGTGGACGTTCACGTCGACGCCCCCGGGCGGGAGCGCCAGGTCGACGACGGCGAAGGGGAACCGATCCGGCGCGAGCTGGCCGTCGTACCCGTCGACGACCGCCTCCCGGACGGCGCTCGAAGTCACGTACCGGCCGTCGATGAGCGTCGTCACGTACTCCCTGCCCGCGCGGTTCGTCTCCGGGTGGCTGACGAGCCCCTCGACGCCCGCGAGCGGGCCGTCGCCGCCGTCGGCGTCGACCGGGAGCATCGCCTCGGCGACCTCGCGCCCGTACACCGACATGACGGCGCTTCGGCGGTCGCCATCGCCCGCCGTGGCGAACGTCTGCTTCCCGTCCCGGGACAGCGACACCGCGACGCCGGGGCGGGCCAACGCGTAGCCGGTGACGATACGGGTGACGTGGTCGAACTCGGTCGCCTCGGTTTTAAGATACTTCCGGCGCGCCGGGACGTTTCCGAAGAGGTTCGTCACCTCGACGGTCGTTCCCTCCGGACAGCCGGTCGGGCCGCAGGCGACCACCTCGCCGTTCTCGACGACGAGTTCCGTTCCCCGGGAGCCGCCCATCGGTTTCGTCTCGAGACGGAGCCGGGCGACGGAGCCGATCGCGTGGAGGGCCTCCCCGCGGAAGCCGAGCGTCCCGATCGCGTCGAGATCGCCGACGCTCCGGAGTTTGCTCGTGGTGTGTTCCTCGATCGCCAACCGTGCATCGGATTCGGACATCCCGACGCCGTCGTCCGAGACGACGATCCGGTCGGTCCCGCCGGCCTCGACCGCGACGTCGATCCGGCTCGCGTCGGCGTCGAGGGCGTTCTCGAGCAGTTCCTTGACGACGGAGGCGGGGCGTTCGACGACCTCGCCGGCGGCGATTCTGTCCCGCGTTTCGGCGTCGAGTTCCCTGATCTCCGGCATGTGGGTCTATCGGACCCTGCGGCCGGCCGACAGTAATCGTTTCGCTCGCACGGCTAGCCGTTGACGCTCGTCGCCCGACGGTCTCACTCGCCGTCGAGGCGTCGCTGCCACTCCCGGACGCGGTTCATCAACTCGACCGGCGACGTTTCGGCCAACTCCGTCTCGCGGAGCTCCTCGATGATTACGGGGTCGACGGAGGGCTCCTCGGGTGCGTCTCGGGGCGGCGCCTCCCCGCTGTGATCGCCGTCCGGTTCGGGGGCCCCATCGTCGCCCCGGAACTCGCCGCGGTCGAGGTCGAACACCGCTTGGACGGGTTCACCGGAGCCCCCGTCGCCGCCCTTCGCCTCGATGGCTCGTTCCTCGCGGAGTCTATGGAGGACATCGCCGGCGCGGTCGACGACGGGTGCCGGGACGCCGGCCAGATCGGCCACGTGGACGCCGTAAGAGCGGTCCGTCGGCCCCGGTTCGATCGTCCGCAGGAACGTCACGCCGTCCTCGGCGTCCGTATCGGGATCGCCGGCGACGGCGACGTGAACGTTCTCGACGCGGGGCAGCTCGTCGGCGAGCGTCGTCAGTTCGTGGTAGTGAGTGGCAAACAGCGTGAACGCGCCGACCTCGTTGTGGAGGTACTCAGTCGCCGCCCACGCGATCGAGATGCCGTCGTACGTCGCCGTCCCGCGACCGACCTCGTCGAGGATGACGAGCGACTCCTCCGTCGCCGAGTGGAGGATGTTCGAGAGCTCCTCCATCTCGACCATGAACGTCGACCGTCCCCCGGCGAGTTCGTCGAGCGCGCCCACGCGGGTGTAGATCCCGTCGACGAGGCCGACGCGGGCGGCGTCGGCGGGGACGAACGAGCCGACCTGTGCCAGGAGTGTCACGAGCGCCGCCTGCCGCATGTACGTCGATTTGCCGGACATGTTCGGCCCAGTGACGAGCAGAAACCGGCGGTCACGGTCGAGAAACAGGTCGTTGGGGACGAACTGCGTCTCGGTCTCGACGACCGGGTGCCGGCCGGCCTCGACGTCGAGGACGCGCTCGTCGGTGAGTTCGGGCCGCGTCCACCCGTGCCGCGCGGCGTGGGCCGCGAGCGAACAGTAGGCGTCGAGTTCGGCGAGCGCTTCCCCGACCGCCCCGAGTAAGTCGGCCCGCTCGGCGACGGACTCCCGGAGCCGCCGGAAGGCCCGATACTCGAACTCGCCGCGTTCGTCCTCCAGCCGGAGGACCTCGCGTTCCTTCTCGCGCAGTTCGTCGAAGACGTAGCGCTCTGCGTTCTTCAGCGTCTTGATCCCCTCGTAGTGCTCCGGGACCGATTCGGTCTCGGATTTGGGGACCTGCACGTAGTAGCCGTCTGTTTTGTTCCGGCCGACGGTGACCCGTGAGAGGCCGTGGTGGCGCTTCTCGCGTCCCTCGAGCGTCTCGAAGAACTCCACGGCGGATTCATAACGGGAGACGAGTTCGTCGAGTTCCTCGTCGTAGCCGCGTTTTATTAGGCCCCCCTCGTGGAGCGTCTTCGGCGGGTCGTCGGCCAGCGCCTCGAGCTCCGAGCGCAGGTCGGCGACCTTCGCCCGGTCGAGGTCCTCGAACAACCTCCCGATCGGGGAGTCAGCGAGCTCCGATGACCCCATGATCCGTTCGTGCAGGTCGGGGACCACGCCGAGCGTCTCGCGGACGCGAAGCAGTGCGTCGGCGTCAGCGCTACCCGAAACCGCACGGGAGGCGACGCGTTCGACGTCGTAGGTCGCCGAGAGCGTCTCCGCGATCGCCTCCCGGACTAACGCGTCGCCGACGAGCGCCTCGACGGCGGCCTGTCGGTCCCGGAGCGTCGACGGCTGCCGGAGCGGGCGGACGAGCCACTCCCTGAGGAGCCGGCCGCCGGCGCTCGTCCCGGTGTGGTCGATCGTCTCGAACAGTGTCCGCCCGCCGGGCGTCATCGGCTCCGTCACTTCGAGGTTCCGCTGTGTCGTCGCGTCGACGGCGACGTGATCGTCGGGTTCGTACGCGCCGATTCGGGTGACGGAGGCGAGCGCGCCGACGCCGGTTTCGTCGATGTAATCGAGCGCCGCCCCGGCCGCCGCGACCGCGATATCGGAGAGCCCGACCGTCTCCGCGGCGTCGCCGAACTGTTCGGTGAGGCGGTGTCTCGCCCGCCCCGGCGCGAACGCCTCCGTCTCGTGGAGCGTCAGCCGGGCGTCCAGGTCCGCCCGGACCGCCGCAAGAAAGTCGTCGTCGCCCCGGACGACGGGGCCGGGCAACACTTCGACGGGATCGAACCGATACAGCTCCGAGAGCGTCCGGTCCGTGGCCCCCTCGCCGGACAGCGTCGTCGCCCGGAACCGGCCGGTCGTTATATCACAGACCGCGAGGCCGTACTCGTCGCCGTCGACGGCGACGCTCGCGAGATACTGGGCGTCGGCGTCGGCGGTCTCCAACAGCGTCCCGGGGGTGACGATCCGCGTTATCTCCCGGACGATCCCGTCGTCGTCGTCGCGCTGGTCGGCGACGGCGACCCGGTAGCCGCGCTCGGCGAGCGCCGTCACGTACGGCGTGAGGTCGTCGACGGGAACCCCCGCCATGGCGTAGCGCTCGCCGCCCGAGGAGCGCTCGGAGACCTTCAGATCGAGTTCCTCGCCCGCCACCTCGGCGTCCTCGCCGAAGAACTCGTAGAAATCGCCCATCTGCATCGCCAACAGGTCGGCGCCGCTCTCGGCTTTCAACTCGAAGAACTCCCCGACGATGCCGGAACTCATTGTCCGCATCCGGGGGTGGAGGCCGCTAAAACGTGACGGGTGACGGCTCCGGCGAGCGCGTCAGCGGTGTCTCACAGCTCCTCGATGAACTCGATCAACTCGCCGTCGGGACCGTAGACGAACGCGATCTTGAGGTCGCCGAACGTGTCCGGAGCCATGAAAAGCTCCGTTCCGGCGGCTTCCAGTTCCGCTATCGCCCCTTCGACGTCGGGGACGACGAATCCGAAATGCAGGATGCCGGTCGGGAGGTCCTCCGCAAGCCCATTGGTCTCGTAGGGCGGTTGCTCGAAGCAGTAGATCCGCTTGTCGGCGACGGAGAAGGCGGCGTACTCGGAGTCGCCACCTGCGTCGCCCGATTCGAGCAGTTCGCCGCCGAGGACATCGCGGTAGAACGCGATGGCGGCGTCGAGATCGTCGGTTTTGATCGCGACGTGGAAGAACCGTTCGAGTTCCATGGGCGAGCGAACGACGGCCGGGAGGTAAAACCGTTCGGCTCCGAAGCGTCGATCGGGCCGATGTCTCGTCGGCGTCGACAGGTGCTCACGACGGCGTCTCGTCGGCGTCGACGGGAGCGGCAGGCTCGTCGTCGGATTCGTCGCCGCGGGCCGCCCGCCGGATGTTTCCGAGAATCAGGGCCGCAAACAGCGCCGCGCCGGCGCCGCGCAACGCGAGATCCATCGTCGGGGTGAAAAGCGTCAGTTCGATCCCGACGAGCCCCAGTCCGGTCCCGGCCGGTAACAACACCATTCCGGGGACCGAGAGCAACACCGCGCTGACGCCGAATCCGGTCCGGGCAAGCCGCGAGACGTGCGTCCGGTAGTAGCCGATAATGGCGATAGCGAGCCCGTAGACGCCGACGAACACCGCGACGACGGGGAGCAACACCTCCGGGAAGAAGTAGCCGACGTCGGCGATATCGGCCCATCCGGCGAGCGTCAATTCGCCGGCCTGTGCGTCCCAATCGCGAATGAGGAGGATTCCCGGCGCGAAGACGAACGCAAAGGGGACGAGAATCTTGTTCAACGACAGCAGGAACGCCTGGATGCACGTCGGTATCGGGTCGGATTTCGCGATGCCGGCCGCGGCGAAGGCCGCCACGCCGACGGGCGGGGTCACGTCGGCCATCAGCCCCAGATACAGCACGAACAGGTGCGTCGCGAGCACGGCGATGCCGAACGTATCCAGCGTCGGCCCCAACAGGACGATGATAACGATGTACATGACCGTCGTCGGCATCCCCATCCCGACGATGATCGCCGAGAGTCCGGCCAACGCGAGCAACAGGACGAGCGATCCGCCGCTGACGGCGAGGATGAGACTCCGGAGGCTCCCGGCCAGCCCGGTGATGCCGATGATGCCGGGGATGATGCCGGCCGCGGCGACGGCGACGACGACGAGCGTCGCGGTTCTGGCCCCGTTGTCCATCGATTTGAAGAAGAACGAGCCGAAAAGTCCCGCCCGCGTCGTCGCGAACTCCCGGCCGAGTCGACCGTCGATGAACTCGGCGGACTCCGTGACGGTGTCGTCCAGTTCGAGCAGCGGGGCGTCGGCCCGCGGGCGCAAGAGGAGCGCCCCGACGCCGACGACGATGAGGATGGGGACGAGACTCGACAGCGCTTCGCTGAACGCGGCGACGACGCCGAGTTCGACCGCTTCGGCCCCCGTTATCGCGCCGATCGGGCCGACGCCGAACAGGAAAAGCGAGGCGAAGACGGCGGTAAACAGCGCCGCCACGGTGCCGACGAGATACGGGCCACTCGCCCGATCGTAGGCCGCGACCATCGCGATCAACGCGACGGTTACGAGGATCGTCAACCACCCCGCACGGCCGATCGAGAGCCGGGCGATGACGATGTAGTACAGCAGAACCCCGAGCGGAACGAGATAGAACCACCCGGCTTTCATGTGGGGGCCGAGATCGAGCAGCTCCGAACGGGGGAGCCCGCCGATATCGTGTTTGGCCGCCTCGAAGTGGACCATCACCCACATTCCGAAGAAGAACATGAGAGCGGGCAGCGTCGCCGCGATGATGACGTCACGGAACGGCGTGCCGGTAAACTCGACGATCAGGAACGCGGCCGCCCCCATCACCGGCGGGAGGATCTGTCCCCCGGAAGAGACCGACGATTCGACGGCTCCGGCGAACTCCGAGGAGTACCCGGATCGTTTCATCAGCGGGATCGTCAACGCGCCCGTCGTGACCGTGTTCGCGACCGACGACCCCGAAAGCATTCCCATAAACCCCGAGGAGACGACGCTGGCTTTCGCCGGGCCGCCCTTCCGGGTTCCGGTCATCGAGTATGCGAGGTCGATGAACCATTTGCCGGCCCCCGACATCTCCAGAAACGCCCCGAAGAGGATGAAGATGTAGATGAACCGAACACTGACCGAGACGGGCGTCCCGAGGATCCCCTCGACGGTGTACCAGAGGTTCTGGACGATCTGATCCCAGCGGAGTTCGCTCGTGGCGAGAACGCCGAACACCGGCGCGTCCCGGGGGATGAGATAGCCGTACCTGCCGTACAAAATAAAAAGCGAGACGAGACCCATGAGCAACAGGCCGAGGGTGCGGCGGGTGGCCTCCAGCACGAGCAGGATGGCCAAGACACCCATCAGATACGCGACCGGCCGTGTCGCGAGCGGGCCGACCGCGATCGGTTCCAGAGCCGGATACAGTTCGGCGAGCGGGGCGGCCCCCCGGAGCCCGCGGACGCGGACGACGTTGCTTATTTCGTCGAAATGTCGGAAGTAATACAGCGTCGGCAGGAGCGTCAGCCCGATGAGGACGAGGTCGGCGGGGGTC
>CAZOFL010000111.1:0-7624 GCA_964579035.1 uncultured Natronomonas sp.
CGGGACGCTCCGAATCAACGCCTGTGCAGACTGCGCTCCCTACGTTCACGCCTCACCGAGAGACCGTGGATGCAAAGCGCGTCGTCGAAGCAGGAAGCCCCGGGGTGAGTTCACAAAAATCGGTGAACCTGACGCCTGTCATCCGGAAATACGTCGGATGCATCCGGAAGGAACAGCCGATGATCGGCCAGCGAATCTATCCAGCAGTATCGGCATCGGAAACTACAGTGATCCTCCCCGATCGGGGATACGTCTCTCGCTCCCCGTCGCCCGCGATCTTATCGCCATCTCCCCGCAACGTCCGGTACGTTCGAAGCGTGCCGGTGGCTCGCCCTCGAGGTGAAACACCCGGATCGGACTGCGGATTTTTATCTCGACCGTCCGTCCGTTCCGGTCGTCGCCGAATCCGACGGTGAACTCGCGGTCGCCGACCGGGCGACGGAACGCGACTCGCTCGGTGACGGCGTTCGGGTCCGCGACCCGGACGGCCACTACCTCACCCTGCTCGGCTCCGAACAACACCCGACATCGGCGTTCCGGTCGGCTACAGCCGATCGGTGTCGATCTCTCGTCCGGGCGGCGAGACGATCAGGAAGTCCCGAAAGTGCATCAACTCGCCGCCGTAGTCGCGGACCTCGCGAGCAAAGCCCGCGGCGAGTTCGTTCAGGTCACCCTCGACGTTCAACACCACCACGTCGTCGTTTTTGACGTGAGACACCCACTCGTCGGGGTCGGTCGTCCCGTCGAGGACCGCGAGGATGACGCGCCCCCCCTCCTCCGGTTCGTCGAGTTCGCCTTCGGCGGTCTGTAAGTCGAGTTCGAAATCGCCCATACGTCACTCTCCGAGCGGGGTCGAAAAAGCCTGCCGGCCTGCTCCAGCACCCCCGACACCGCCGGGGCCGCCCCGACCCCCGATTCGGGCCGCTTTTTACCGTCGAAACCGAACTCCGGACAGTGACGGACGATCCAGCCGATATCGAAGCGGAACCAGGGGCCGACGGGATAGCGGACGGGGACACGCCGGATACCGCCCCCCCGGGGACTGACGGCGAGACGAGCCCAATCAACGCGGCGACGTTGTATGACGCCTTCGAAACACACCGACGGCCCGTCGTCACCGCCGCCGAGGTCGCGACCGCGGTCGACCGCTCTGCCGACGAGGCCGCGGCAGCCCTCGACACGCTGGTCAGGGAAGGCCGGATCGGCAGGCTCGAAACGGACGGGGTGGACGCGGTCTGGCACTCGGGACGGGCGGTCGACCGGGACGAACGGATCACCGTCTTCGAGAAGCGCCGCGACATCGTCGTCGACGAACCCGCACAGTACACCCGGGCGCTCCTGACGCAGTTCGCCCACCTCGAGGACACGAACCGGGAGGGTGGCTACGTGTACACGGTCCGCGAGGAAGACATCTGGAACGCGCCCTACGACAGCCTCCCGGAGCTCACGGCGACGGTTCGCTCGGCACTCGGTGGCCGGTATGAGGCCCTCGAAGAGTGGATCGAAGGCCAGTGGGAGCGCGCGCACAAGTTCCGCCTTGCCACCCACGAGGACGGCTACGTCGTTCTCGAAGCCAAAAGCGCGGATCTCCTCGGAAACGTCGCCGAACCGCGACTCGACGACGGCGTCCTTCGGGCTCGGATCGGCGACGAGACGGCGTGGGTCGCCGACGACCGGACCGCCGAACTCAAACGGACGCTGTACGAGGCCGGCTACCCGGTTCAGGACGACCGCGAGCTCGAAACCGGCGACGAGTTGGCGTTCGATCTCGTTCCCGACCTCCGGCCCTACCAGGCCGACTGGGTCGCACGCTTTGCCGACTCCGGATCGGGCGTGTTCGTCGGCCCGCCCGGATCCGGAAAGACGATCGCCGCACTCGGCGTAATGGCCGACGTCGGCGGCGAGACGCTCGTGTTGGTCCCGTCACGCGAACTCGCCGCCCAGTGGCACGAGGCGATCCTCGAACACACGACGCTGTCGCCCGAACAGGTCGGCGAGTACCACGGCGGCACGAAGGATATCAGACCTGTTACGATCGCCACCTACCGAATCGCCGGGATGGATCGTCACAGAACGTTGTTCGACTCCCGGAAGTGGGGACTGATAATCTTCGACGAGGTCCACCACATCCCCTCGCCGGTCCACCGCCGGAGCGCGAGCCTCCAGACCAAACACCGCCTCGGGCTGACGGCGACGCCCGTCAGAGAGACCGACGATCAAGAGGAGATCTACACCCTCGTCGGCCCGCCCGTCGGAACGGACTGGGAGGCGCTGTTCGACGCCGGCTACGTCGCCGAACCGGAGGTCGAAATCCGGTTTCTGCCGTGGGCCTCCGAGAGCCACCGGACCGAGTACGCCGCGAGCGACGGCCACGGACGCCGCCAGGCCGCGGCGACGAACCCCGCCAAGATCCGCGAAATATCCGCGATCCTTCACGAGAACCGTGGCTCGAAGGCGATCGTCTTCGTCGAGTACATCGACCAAGGCGACGCGATCGCCGAGGCGTTGAACGTCCCCTTCATCAGCGGCGAGACCCCACACCCCCGCCGGAGCAGGTTGTTCGGGCGTTTTAAAGCCGGCGAACTGGACACGATCGTCGTCTCCCGCGTCGGCGATGAGGGCCTCGATCTCCCGGATGCCGAGGTCGCGATCGCCGCTTCGGGCCTTGGCGGCTCCCGGCGTCAGGGTGCCCAACGCGCCGGGCGGACGATGCGGCCAGTCGGCAAGGCACGGATGTACGTCCTCGCCACGCGGGGAACCGAGGAGGAGGACTTCGCGAGAAAGCGGACGAAACACCTCGCCGCCCGGGGCGTTCGGGTCAGGGAGGCCGACCCCGTCGCGTTCGCGGAGCCGTCGGGTGCGGTCGGTGACGGCGGGACGGATTCGGCTTAGACAGCCCCGAGTGGCTCCTCCGAAGAATGAGTTAAGACGGTGGCCGGCGAAATCCGGCTGTGAACGAGGGCACCGAGGCCGGACACGACACGCGACACGGGCGACTCGACCGACATCCGACGCCGGGGTTCCGAAACTCGCTTTGGTCGTGGCCCGAAGCGAAACACCCGCTCCGGGTGGTGTTCAACTACATCTGTATCGTTCTCGCGCGCCACGCGCCGAGCCTCCGGGCGAAAAACCGGCTGCTCCGGGGGATCGGCGTCTCGGTCGCCCCGGGCGTCTCGTGGGGACTGGAATCGACGCCGGACGTGTTCTGGCCCGAGCTCATCACGGTCGGGGAGGACGCGATCGTCGGTTACGACGCGACGCTTCTGTGCCACGAGTTCCTGCAGTCGGAGTATCGGACCGGCGAGATCCGCATCGGCGAGCGGGCGATGATCGGGGCCGGGGCGGTCGTCCTGCCGGGCGTCGAGATCGGGGCCGACGCCCAGGTCGCGGCGAACTCCCTCGTCACGCGGAGCGTTCCGGAAGGGGAGACGTGGGCGGGCGTCCCCGCGGAACCGGTCGGAACTGACGACCCCGGCTCCGAGGACCCGGAGTAGCTCACTCGAAAACGCGGCTTTCCTCGCGGAGCGATTCGATGTCGCCGGCAACCGTCCGTGCGTCCGCCGGTGACAGAGCGATCTGGACCTCGTTTCCGTCGCTGTCCGAGGCGACGATCTTCACCTGGCTGTCGCCGAACTCCCGCACCTCGGCGGAATCGACGTCAAACAGTTTCGCGCTCGCGGATTTGTTCGTCGGACCGACGTTCTTGATGCTGCCCTCTTTGAGCTCGATCATGAACGACTCGAGATTCAGGTTCAACATACAGCCCGGTTCGTGCGTGGTCGTCGTAAACCCCTCGCCACGGCGGCAGTGTCCCCCGGCCGCACTCCGGCCCCGGACGACATTAGTTGCGAACCCGCATCGCGCCCTCGCGGAGCACCTTCCGGTTCGGGATGATGTACTCCTCGCCGTCGTCCTCGATAAGAGTGACAAACACGTCGACTTCCTGGACGATACCGCGGCTGTCGTCGATCTCGACCTCGTCGCCGATCGCGTACGGCTCGGTCAGGAGAAGATAGACACCGGCCGTTGCCGACGCGAGCAGATCCTTGAACGCCAGCCCGCCGATGAAGAAGACGCCGAACGCGTAGGCCGCGAGCAACACGAGCAGCGCCGCGGTCGCCACGCCGAGCTGTGACAGCGCGATCAGGGCGGCGACGTAGAGGATCGACAGCTTCAGAAGCGCCGCCACGACCGTCACCTCGGGAAGTTTGACGCTTCGGAGCCGCTCGCCGACGATGATTTCGGCCTTGTCGCCGACGACTAACCCGACCAGGACAACGAATATCGCGATGAAGAGCCGAGGGAGGAACCGCCCGATCTCCTGTATGAGCGCCTCCTCGGGGACCAGCCCGACTGTCCGCATTGCGTACAGCGCCGCGAGAAAGAAGACGAACGCGCCGACGAGTTGTGCGAGCAACTGGACCGTCGACCCCCCAAGCTGGCGTGCCGTCCGCTCGAAGGACGTCCCTTCGACGGCGTCGTCGATTCCGGACGCGACGAGTAGCCGTCGCACGAGCCAGGCGGCGATCGCCCCGAGGACGATCCCCAGAAAAAACACCGCGATAGCGCTAACGAGGTTCTGTTCGGGCTGTGAGAGTCCTTCGAACCACCCACTGACGACGACCGGGCGCATCAGTACTCCTCCGGATCCAACTCCAGAATTATTTCACCGCCGGAGAAGGCACGAACCAGCCCGTCGGACTCCGAGAGCACGACCGCGATGGCGTTCGTATCCTTGGTGATCGCGCCCGCGGCCATATGGCGTGCGCCGAGGCCCTTCGGAATGTCGACGCCTTCCGCGGCGGGTTCGAGATATCGATACGAGGAGACGATCTTTCCGGAATCGCTGATTACGAACGCGCCGTCGAGCCGCGAGAACTCCTTGAGCATCACGTCGACGATCGGGTCGCCGACGTGGACGTGGCTCTTCTCGAAGGGGTTGTAGCTGAGCGGCCGGGACTTGTTCATCACCTTCCCGGCGTCGCCGACGACGAACAGCGCGCCGACGCGTTTGCCCTTCTGTCCCTTTTTTCCGAGTTCGATCGCGACTTCGAGGACGTTCCGTATGACCTCCGGCTCGGCCCGGCTGTTGACGAAGAGGTCGTACACACCCGAGCGCTCGAAATCGCCGGCCCGAACGCGGGTTATTGTGTCGATATCCTCGGAAAACAGCGCGAGCGCGCAGGCGAGTTGATCGCCCTCCTCGATGAAGCCGTTCTCGAGGGCCCCCTCGACGCCGAACCGGATCCGCTCGCGGGCGTCCTCGAACTCGAGGGGGAGTGTGACGAACCGATCGGCGTCGACCGAGTTCGACACCGAGACGACGACCGGGTCGACGGCGTCTGCGAACCGCTCGTACAGTGACCCGCTCGGGGAGAACAGAAGCGTCCCATCGACGTCCGACACGATATCGTCCAGCAGGCCACCGATTTCGCTCATCGTCTACCAGTCGAATCGGACGGGAAAAAGCGTTGCGGAGCGTCTGACGCCCGTCGGTTCCTCGTCCCTGATGCTACCACTCGTCGCCGTCGGCCAGGTCGGTATCGTTATCGAGCTTCGAGGACGGGCAGATGTCCTCCAGAACACACGCCGAACAGTCGGGGTTTCGCGCCGTACAGGTCTCCCGTCCGTGGCTTATCAGCAGATGCGTGAACTCCTTCCAGTCGTCCTCATGAACGATTCCCATGAGGTCGGGTTCGATCTTCGCCGGCGAGCGCTGTTCCGTCAGCCCCAGCCGACGCGAGATCCGCTGGACGTGCGTATCGACGACGATCCCCTCGACGACTTCGTGGCCGTGCTGGAGAACGACGTTCGCCGTCTTCCGGCCGACGCCAGCGAGATCCGTCAACGCGGCCATCGTATCCGGAACCTCGCCGCCGTGAATCTCGACGATGTCTCGGCTCGCGGATTTGATGTATCCCGCTTTGTTGTTGTAGTACGTGATCGAGTTGATGGCCTCCGCGAGTTCCGCCTCGTCGGCCTCGGCGTACGCTTCGGGCCCGTCGTACGTCGCGAACAGATCGGCTGTCACCCGGTTGACGCGTTCGTCGGTACACTGTGCGGAGAGTATCACCGCGATGAGGAGTTCCAGACGGTTCGAGAACTCCAGAGAGATCCCGGGATCGGGGTACTGCTCGTAGAGACGGTCGATCGCTTCGGCGGCCTGCGCCTCGCGTGAGTCTAACTGCGTTCCCATACCGCAGTGCGTGGCGGACGGCCCTTGTGCATGTCGGGTTTAGCTGAAGAGAGGGCGCTAAGCCCCCGTCCTCAAGGAGCGACCAACGGGAGCGAGTAGGGCGGGGATACAGCGCCCGCACGACTATCAATTACGCTCAACCAACATGTTTAACAAACTACAGAGCGAAAACACAAGTACACGCGCATGGATTACAGCCCGCGTTTCAGACTCTTGCCAACAAGTAGACAGCGAGAGCTACTGGGCTGGCAGCGTGACACCGTGCGCCAAGTCTACAACCACGCATTGTACCGGCTCGACCAACTCCCCGAACGCGACGACCAAACCGTCCGCCAACGCGTCTGGAGCGTTCGCGACGAACTCCCCGACTGGAAAACCAAGTGGGAGGAGTGGAGTAGCGTCTACTCCACCGTCCTCCAAGCCGCTGTGGAGCGTATCTACCACAGCATCACTGGACTCGCCCAGCAACGCGATAACGGGCACAAAATCGGGGACTTGAACTGGAAGAAGCCGCGAGAATTCCAGAGTTTCACGTATCGCCAGCGGGGCTTCGAACTCGACAACAAGAGTGGCCCCGAGGGTCGTGGACTCTTAACACTCAAGAAAGTGCGTGGTAAGACGCTTGAAATCCCCATCCGAATTCACCGCGACATCGACCTGGACGACATCAAACACGTCACCGTCAAGCAAGAGGCGACGGGTGCGTGGTATACGTCGTTCAGCATAGACCGAGACGAACCAGAGAAACCAGACCCCGAAGACATCGATCACGAAGATACAGTGGGCCTCGACCTCGGCGTCCTCAACTTCATCCACGATTCGGACGGGCGGTCAATCAACCGTCTCGACCTGTCTGACGACCGCGAACGCCTCGAACGCGAGCACCGGTCGCTCTCCCGCAAGGAATACGAGTCGAACAACTGGGAAAAGCAGCGCCAGCGCGTCGCAGAGGTCCACATGGATATGCGGAACAAGAAACGCGATTACAAGCACAAACTCGCCCACGCGTACACGACCGAGTACGACGCCGTGTTCGTCGAGGACTTGGACGTGAAGCCGATGCTGGAAGATGATGGGAATGCCCGAAACAAAGCCGAGGTGGGCTGGCGCGACTTCATCCGTATTCTCAAGCATCACGGGCGGAAACACGGCTGTCATGTGGTCGAAGTCGAACCAGCGGGGACGACGAAAGAGTGTGCCTCGTGTGGGGTGGAGACGGCGAAGCCATTGTGGGTTTGCGAACACTCGTGCCCCGCGTGTGGCTTTGAGTTGGGCCGGGATTTCAACGCGTCGCTAAACGTTCTTTCTCGCGGTCTCGCCGAGTTAGGAGTGGGTCACTCCGAAGCAACGTCCTCAGAATCGCCGTGCGATTCTGATGGGCTGCGAAAATCGCACAGCGATTTTCGAACGCCTGTGGAGACTGCGACC
>CAZOFL010000112.1:0-4613 GCA_964579035.1 uncultured Natronomonas sp.
TTTTATAAAAGCATGAGTAGACATAACAAACAAAATGAACGTAGAAGGGACTGGCGACGTGAACGACGGTTCGGATCCCTCCGACCGACGGACTGAAGCCAGGGAGATGGCGGTCGCGTTGGCGCACGTTTTCAGGGCCCACGACGAAGGACACAGACAACGGGCATTCGAGGCGTGTCGCCGGGTCGACGAACGACAGTTTCAGCACCTCGACGACGACGGGGTCGACCTCGCCTCGGAGGCGTTCATCGACGCGCTCTGGGCGAAAGACGAGGTCGAGTTCAGGTGTTTAGCGAACGGAGAGATCGACCCGGAACGCGTCCGAAACGCCGATTACAGCGAGGTAGCTACCCACCTTCGATCGCGGGCGGCCGTCGTCGGGGCCGATCAGCGCTACGCCGCGGAGAAAGTCGAGGCCTGGCGACAGCACAAAGCCGGCGGCGACTACTGGACACCGTATCAACGGGCGCAAATGTACGAGTTCAGGGCGGCGATCGGTGATCCGACGTACCCCCGGAAGGGACGCGGTGGTCGATCCGGACCCGGTCCGGAGCCGATGCGGTACGTGCTCGCGTCCGAACTGCACGACATGAACACCAAACGACACTGGGAGCAGGGGATCGAGGTGCTGACTCCGTACTTCGAACGGATACTGGAGCGAAACGACGGATGACGTTCTCACACAACGGAACGCTCCCGGACGGAAACGACGTCAACGGTTCGAAGCACACACCGCTGTTCGTGGGAATCGGCCGGAGTTCGGAGATCGCGGTTCTCATCGTCGACGACGACCCGGATCTGCTGGATCTGACGGCCTCGTTTCTCAGTCGCGAGCGCGACGAGTTCGACGTTACATCGGAAACCGATCCGGAGGCCGGCCTCGATCGGATAAACGAGGACGCGATCGACGTCGTGGTCAGCGATTACGACATGCCGAAAATGAACGGGCTTGAGTTTCTCGAAGCAGTCCGCGAGACTCACGGGGAGATCCCGTTTATTCTCTTCACCGGGAAGGGCAGCGAGGAGATCGCGAGCAAGGCTATCTCCAAGGGTGTGACCGACTACCTCCAGAAAGGGAGCGACTCGAGTCAGTACTCGCTTCTCGCCAATCGCATCGGCAACGCCCACGAACAACACGAGGCCAGGGAGCGGTTGAAACAGTCCCAACGAAAGTTCAGCAAACTGGTGACGAACTCGACGGACATGCTCGGGATCGTCAACACCCAGGGCCGGTTCGAGTACATCTCGCCGGTGTGTGAGGATATTCTCGGTTTCGAACAGTCCGAACTCGTCGGTGAGTGCGCCTTCGATTACATGCCGGTCGAGGACAGAAAGCACGCGATGGAACAGTTTTTCGACGCCATCGAGAACCCGGGACGGAAGCCGGTCATCGAACACCGATTCCGGACCGCCGACGGCGGCTACACCGTTCTCGAAACGCGTGGCCGGAACATGTTCGACGACGACTTCATCGACGGCTTCGTCGTCAACGCCCGCGACATCTCTGCACTCAAAAAGCGCGAACAGGAGCTCAAACAACAGAACGAACAGCTCGAGGACATGCGGACGGTCATCTCCGGGGATATCCGGAACCCGGTTAGCGTGGCGTCCAATTCACTCGTACTGTACGAGGAGACCGGGGAGGACGAACACCTCGAACGCGTCGAACGGTCGATACAACGGATCGATTCCCTCATCGACCGGGTCCTCATGATGGCGGAACACGAACACGGAATCGACGAAACCGAACAGGTTTCGCTGAAAGACGTGGCGAAACGCGCCTGGGGCATGGCCGGAACCGACACCGACCGTGCGGAGTTACATATCGTCGATTCCAGGCAACTCGCCGCCGATCCGGGGGCGCTCGAACAGGCGCTCGAGAACCTCTTCGCGAACGCGATCGAACACACGAGGGGGGACGTGACGGTCCGTATCGGAACCATGGATGGCGGTATCTACGTCGAGGACACCGGCGCCGGAATTCCCGAAGACGACCGCGAACAGGTGTTCGAGTCCGGGTACTCGACGTCCGCAGACACCCCCGGATTCGGGCTGAATATCACGAAACAGATCGTCGTCGGGCACGGCTGGGATATCGCAATTTCGGACAGCGAGGCGGGTGGTGCCCGCCTCGAGATTACCGGTGTCACGTTCCGACCCACGGTCTGTGAATAGCGGTAGCCGGGATCGGAGAAATATGCGGTAACACTCGTGTAAGCGGTAACTCAAGTACATCGGAGTCGTATCGACCGACGATGGCAGACGTTACTCCGACGCCGGGTATTCACCACGTCACGTGTATCGCGGGCGATCCACAGCGGAACCTGGATTTTTGGGTGGAGACGCTCGGTCTCCGGCTCGTCAAACGCTCTATCAACCAAGACGATCCCGAAACGTATCACTTCTTCTTTGCGGACGCCGAGGGGACGCCCGGGACCAGCATGACGTTCTTTCCGTGGGCGAACCTCCCCCGCGGTAAGGTCGGAACGGGACAGGTCTCCCGGACCGCGTTCCGCGTCCCCGAGGGCAGCCTCGAGTACTGGGAGGATCGGTTCGACGAACACGGCGTCGAGTACGACGACCGCCTCGAACGGTTCGGCGAAACCGCCCTCCCGTTCCGCGACCCCGACGGGTTGCCCGTCGAGTTGGTCGCGGTCGAAATCGGCGACGACGATCCGACGGTTCCGTGGACGGAGTTCGTCCCCGGGGAATCGGCGATTCGCGGGTTCCACTCTGTGACGCTTTGGCTCGCCGACGCCGAACCGACGATGGATCTGCTTCGGACCATGGGGCTCGAAGAGACCGGAACCGAGCAGGCACAGGGCGACGTCGCGGGCGACGAACGGACCCGATTCGCCGCGACCGGTTCCATCGGAAAGTACGTCGACGTGGTGCCGACCATCGAGAGTGGCCGGCAAGGCCGTGGAACGGTTCACCACGTCGCGTTCCAGACGCCGACCGACGAGGATCAGGAGGCGATGCGTGAGGCCGTCCAGTCGGCGGGCCTGCGCCCCACCCAACAGATCAATCGCCACTGGTTCCGTTCGGTGTACTTCCGGGAGTTCGCCGGTGTGTTGTTCGAACTCGCGACGAGCGACCCGGGGTACACCAGCGACGAACCGCTCGACGAACTCGGGGCGCGACTCGTCCTCCCCGGCAAGTTCGAGCATCGACGCGAAGAGATCGAATCTGCGCTGCCCGATGTGACGATTCCGCAGGCCGACTGAGTCGGGGCTGAGAACTGGATCGGACCTCCCCTGGAACACGGGGTTTTTGCGTTCGCCACGCCGAGTATGGGCATGACCGACGAATCAACCGAGCCGACGTTCGACGCGGAGCGACGGGCGGCACGGGACCTGCTGGACGACGATGAACTCACCGCTTTCTACGTCGGGGTTGTCGGAGACGGCGACACGGTCGATACGACGTTTGCACAGACCGCCGACGATCCACAACAGGAGGGGTTGCAGGCGCTATCGCTGCTCGCAGCACACGTCCGGATCGTCGCGAACGAAGCGGGGGTTGACCCCGCGACAGTCGCAGGGGATGCGGCGACGCTCGCCGGCCGGATGGACGAACTCACCCCGGAGGGACTGGCGGACGCGGCCGATGCCGACTCGGAGGAAAGCGGCTCCGACTCGGCCGACCGAGAGCACAGTTGAGACCGATAGTCGTACCAACGAACCGTCGGATCCCACCCAAGTCGTCGTTCGTTAGCCCCGCCGGTCGGTTGTCGGAATCGCGGCGTGAGTGGGATTGATCCCGAAGGACTCCCACTCCGTCGTGGTTCTGCGTCGTCGTCGCGATCCGAAACTGGCCGCCGGCCGCGACACCGAGGACGGAACGGACTCCTTGCCGTTGACACTCACTGCGACCTACTTAATTCCCGAGGGATCACAGAGCGTATCCGGCGAGTCGGTCGTGAGCGTCGGTGGGGGACCGAACGACGGCCACTGATCGTCCGCGCGGTTCGGAATACACGCCTTGCATGCCGGCGTTCATCGTCCGTTGTGCGCCCATCCAGTGGGCCGTCGCCTGGAGGATACGATCGGGCGGTGTTTCGACCCGCGCCGCGGCGTGTTCGTACAGCTCGATCGCAGGTTTGAGCTTGCGGATATCGTGAGCGCTGGTGAGTTCCGAAACAGTAGCTGCGATGCCCGCCGTTTCGATCAGGGATTCGAGCATCTCCGGGGTCCCGTTCGAACGGATCGACGGCCGATAGCCGGCATCGACCAGCAAATCAAACGCGCGGGTCACGTCGGCGAACGGGTCGAGGGCGTGATACACCACGTTGAGTTCCCGGAGGCGTTTCCCGAGGAGGTCGATGCCTTTGGTTCGGAGCGCATCCCGGAGGCCGTCGAGACGGGGCCGAAGGTACGTTCGATACTGGTCGAGCTCGTTGGCGACGACCGAGCAAAACAAGCCGTTCTCGCGCCATTCAGCGGTGACCGCATCGAGGTCCTCGACGATCCCTTCCAGTACCCGTGCGGCCGTCCCGGTGTTCACGAGCTGCCGTAGGAATCGAACAGAGCCGCTTCGGCCTGATCCGGATCGGACGCACCGCTACGCAGAAACTCAACCAATATACACGTTGGCTGAGTTACTCGTCCTCG
>CAZOFL010000112.1:4713-7565 GCA_964579035.1 uncultured Natronomonas sp.
TCGTCAGTTTCGGTCTCCTCTTCGTCAGTTTCGGTCTCCTCTTCGTCAGTTTCGGTCTCTTCTTCCTCGGTCTCCTCTTCACCGTCGTCCGGTGGTCCCTCACCCGGTGTTTCGATCGTGATGATCGCGTCCTGTCCGAACTCATTCGAGAAGACGCTGTGGATGTACGTTCCCGGAGGGATCCCCTCGGTGTTCACCTGGAACTCAACGGTCGTGGAGCTTTCCCCATCGAGGGCGACGTTCTGGGTTTCGACGAGATCACCGTCGAACCGGAACTGGATTGCCTGTTCGTCGGCGAAATCATTGGGGTTCGTGATGGTCGCGTTGACCGTTATTTCATCACCTATAGTGGCTGTTTCGGGCGCTGTAAGGTTCGAGACTCCGAAGGATTCGATTTCATCGACGACCAGAATTTGGGCGGGCTGCCCGCGATCGCGCGTGTAAACACCGTGGATGTACTGATCGGTCTCGATGTCGGACGTGTCGAGGGAGGTCTCGAACGTGACTGATTCACCCGCGCCGAGATCGAGTTCCTCACGTGCCAACACGTTCCCGTCGAACCGGTATTCGACGTTCTGGGTGTCCGCCTCATCGTTGGGGTTTTCGATGCTTGCACTGACGGACAACTCATCGCCCTGTTCGATCGCACCAGGGGCCGTCAGGTTGGACACCGCGAACGATTCACCGGTGGTTGGCGGCTCCTCGACGGTGATGTTCGCCGAGTCCGTAATCGCCGTTCCGTTATCGAGGTACGGCCCGTCTTCCTCGCCGTCGGTTGCGACGAAGTCGTAGGTCTCGTTGTCGTTCGTATCGCGATGCGGCATCGCTATCAGCGTTTCGTTCTCGGTCAGTTCCGTCCGGTTGAACTCAGCGCCCGGAACACCGTCGAACAGTGTGACGGACACGTTCTCGTTCAACCCCGGCTCGAGGTACTCGGAAACGCCGATCACGCTCCCGATCACCTCTCCGTCGAGCAGGCTACTGTCGTGGATTACCACGAACCCACCGTCGGTCGTGTTCACCGCGTCAACGGTGACGGCCGTCCCGTCGGTCGTCTGATCGGAGAACGACACCGCGGCTTCGACGTCGTCGTCCACGTTGAGCTGTGGTTGTTCGCTCCATCGGTCCCTGAAACTCGACTCTATCGGGAGACTGACCGAAAACACTTAGCGGACCCCGACCGCTTCGCAGTATCCGGGGGCGCGTCTCACGACTTCCCGGGCTTCGATACCAGTGGTTTCAGTGACGGTGGCCCTCGACGTTACTGTGGGAGATCGACCGCAAACTCCGCCGTGGTGCCGATCGGGACATCCTCGACCATCCGATCGTGGCCGATCTGTTTCTCCCCGTCCGTCGGATCGAACTCCTCGCCGGTAACGGTCCAACTCGAGAGATGTAGCCTGACGGTGTCGCCGTCGCCCGTCGGGGTCGCCTCCGAACCGACCTCGAACTCGATGCGTGCTTCGGTGTTGTCGTCGTCGAACGTGAACATCTTATCGACGAGTCGGACGTGCTCGAGTGCGTCGTCGCCGCCGCGATCGAGACCCTGCCGCCGGACGGAGGGGTTGTTAACCGGACCGTGTTCGGAGTGTCCCACGACGGACACCAGGTCGTCAGGCCAAAAGTCCGGTGGGTCCTGGACATCACCGCCGGCGAAATCAACCGTCCAGTGGAAGCCGTCCTCCGGGAGACCGTCGAAATCGGTGCGGACATCCCATGCTTCGGCTTTTGCGGCGTTGTGTTCGCGTTTCGATTCACCCTCGATGTAGAGCGGAACGATGTCGTGAACGACCGGCAGATCCCTCAGCGTCTTGGACCCGTTCCGATAGGCGCCGTCCACCCCGAGTTGGAACTCCGGCGGTTCGGTCGCCTCGTGCGGGATAGCCAGTACCGGCTGGCTTTCCGCGAGTCGGTTCGCATCGGGGTCCTGCGGGGGATCGCCGGGGAGTTCCCACGGGGAGTCATCGAAAAGCGGGATCTCGAAATCACGATGTTCCCCCGGTTCAAGATAATCTGTCAAACCGATGAAACTGGCGTTTATCGCGGCGGCCGATCCGATACCGTTCTCCTCGATATCCTCGTGGAAGAGGCGGCGACGGGTGTCGTGGACCGAGACGTAGCCGCCATCGCTCATTTCGACGCGCTCTACTAGTACGCTCGTCCCGTCGCTCTCCTGATCGTTTACCGTTACTTCCGAATACGGTTCATCGCCCCCTTCAGACGCTGAGGCGGTCGAAATACCCGCAATCGCCCCGAGTGTGAGTGCGCTTGTCTGTAGTACTGTTCGCCGTCCAACCGTTCTGTTGTGCGTTTGGTTCGTCATAGCTGTCGCTGGTCCGTGACTCCTTCACGATGGAACCCTCAAAGGCGCGGCCGGTGCGCCTTACCCTCCATCGATATCGAAAATCGAGGCCTCCGGGTATATATAATCCGACGGTCCTATAATCATTCTGTTACGATGAGTGTCCCGTTTTCGAGAATGCTCGCTTCGAGGTGCTGTCGCTCCGAGTTTACTCCACGAACTCTATTAGAAACGAGCGCGAACCGAGACCCCAACCGACAACCCCTCGTCGGCCCCGGTATCGGAACGTCCCCCGGATGTGGCCCGTTTCGACTGTATGACAGTCGTCCGATCGTGCGGCCGTCTTTTATATGAATACTCACGCGTTTTTCCTGTGTCGAAAACCATCCACACCGAATTTGCGACACGCATCTTGTGCGGCACGTCCCGAGGGACTCCGGTGAGGGCTGTTTCGCTATCCCTTTTAAAAGCCTCGCATCGGTTACAAAACACATGCTGAGTTGGATAGAGCCAGCTTGTGGACCCAACCGTGAAGCACCACTTTCGTGTT
>CAZOFL010000113.1:0-7556 GCA_964579035.1 uncultured Natronomonas sp.
TCGATCGAATGGATTATCTGGTCCGAGACGCCCACCACACGGGCGTTCCGTACGGGACTATCGACGCCGGGCGGCTGGTTCGCGAACTGCGGTTCGTCGACGGCGACCTCGTGCTCGCGGAAGGGAACGTCCAGACCGCCGAGTCGCTGCTCGTCGCGCGAGCGCTCATGAACCCCGTCGTCTACAACCACCACGTCGCCCGCATCTCGAAGGCGATGCTCCGGCGCGCGAGCGAGCAGTTGCTGGAGGCGGGGGAGACGACCGCCTCGACGCTCAGACGGATGGACGACGCGGGGTTGCTCGTCGCGCTTCGAAACTGCCCGGAGACGGCGGCGTTCGCCGAACGGCTCGACACCCGATCGCTGTACAAGCGGGCGATATGGGCGGAACTCCGGGACGTCCCCGACGGGATCATCGATTCCGAGCACGACGCGATCCGCGAGTACGAACGGGCGGTTGCGGCGCGTGCGGGCGTCGACCCCGTGAGCGTCATTCTCGACGTTCCCGGGCGGCCACGGATGAGCGAATCGACGAGCCGCGTCGTCGTCAACGGCGACGTCCGCGCCCTCGAGAGCCAATCGACGCTCGTCTCCGCGCTCCGCCGGACCCAGCACGAACAGTGGCGACTCGGCGTGTACGCCCCCGAAGACGCCGCGGAGACGGTCGGCACGGCGACCGAGGACGTCCTCGGTCTGGATCTCGACGCGCTCGTCGTCGACGCACGGAAAGGCATCAACGCGACGCTCGACGAATTTTGAGGCTCCCCTGTCCGAAGCTACAACGAATTTAACGGGGGCGGTCATTGGTATCGTATGGAACTGTCGGGAACGATACTCGCCGGGCCCGACTACGCGCCGACCGAGGGGCGGGTCGTGATCGAGGACGGCGAGATCGAAGCGGTCGTAGCGGAGGAGACGCCGTCGTCGGACATCGTCTGTCCGGCGTTCGTCAACGCACACACGCACATCGGCGATTCGATCGCGAAGGAGGCCGGGCGCGGGCTCTCGCTCGATGAACTCGTCGCGCCGCCTGACGGGCTCAAACATCAGCTGCTCGACGACGCCGCCCGCGAGGAACTCGTCGACTCGATGCGTCGGTCGCTTCGGTTCATGCAGGCCGGCGGTACGGCCGCGTGTATCGAGTTCCGAGAGGGCGGCCTCGAGGGGGTCGAGGCGCTCCGGGAGGCCGTCGGTCCGCTGTCGATCGATCCCGTCGTCATGGGCCGTGAGGGGATCGAGGTGCTCGATATCGCGGCGGGGTTCGGCGCGAGCGGGGCCCGTGATGCGGACTTCTCGACGGAACGGCGCGCGGCCGACGCCCGCGGAAAGCTGTTCGGCATCCACGCCGGCGAGCGTGATTCCCACGACATCAACCCGGCGCTCGATCTCGATCCCGATTTCCTCGTTCACATGGTTCACGCCGAGAAGCTCCACCTCGAACGGCTCGAGGACAGCGGCGTCCCGGTCGCCGTCTGCCCGCGTTCGAACCTCGTCACCGGCGTCGGTCTCCCGCCGATCGAGAAACTGCTGGAGCGGACGACGGTCGCGCTCGGCACCGATAACGTGATGTTGAACAGCCCCTCGATGTTCCGCGAGATGGAGTTCGTCTCGAAGCTCTGTGACGTCGCCGCCCCCGACGTGTTGGGGATGGCGACCGCCGCCGGGGCCGAGATCGCGGGGCTGAACTGCGGCGTCATCGAGCCGGGCCGGCCGGGGGCGCTTCTCGTCCTCGACGGCGATTCGGACAACCTCAGCGGCGTCCGGGACCCGGTTCGGGCGGTCGTCCGGCGAGCCGGCGTCGGCGACGTAAAAACCGTCGTCCTCCCCTGATGTGAGCCAGTGTGGCGACGCACGGGCGGGCATCGCGGTTTTGCCCGCACCGAACGACGCTACCCCGAAACCCGACCGACTGCGGGGGATCGAAACGCGACCCTACTCCCGAGTCCCCGACAGCGACCGTATGAAACGTCGAAAGCCGTTTGTACCGTGAAGACCTGTTGCCATGTAACGTGGTAGCAATGTTCGATACAATACTCGTCCCGACCGACGGCTCCGACGGGATGGCGCGGGTGATCGACACGGCGTCGGAGTTGGCTCAGGCCCACGATGCCGAGTTACGATTTGTCTACGCCGTCCATACGGCGTCGTTTGCGAACCTGCCGCTGGAGACCTCGTGGGAGAGCGTCGGCGCGATGCTCAGAGAGGAGGGCGAGGAGGCGCTCGAGGCGGCACGGCGCCGGGCGACGACCGACCGTGTCGAGACGGCGATCCTCGACGGTTCGCCGCGCAGCGAGATCCTGGGTTACGCCGAGGAGGTCGGTTGTGATCTCATCGTCATGGGCACACACGGCCGGGGGGGCCTCAACCGCCTGCTGCTCGGCAGCGTCGCCGAGCGCGTCGTCCGGTCCGCACGGGTGCCCGTCATGACCGTCCGCGTCGGGGAACCGGAAGGGCCGCCCGCGGATCGCTCCGAGGAGCAACCGGTCACCGCCGACCCCTCCGTCACCGAAGCGCTGGAGTGAACGAACCGTCCCGACAGTAGGATTTCAGCGCTGCTACCGGTGTCAGCGGCTGTACCGTCCGATCGACGGGGCCGACCCGCCCCGATTTTCACGTCGGCCGGAGGTGCTCGCAGTCGCCGGCCGACACCCGTGTTTCACCCTCTTCCGTCACGATGACGAGCGCCCCCGGGAACTCGACGTCGACCGCCTCGCCGATAACGTCGCCACTGGGGGTCTCGACGCGGACCCGCTGGCCGAGCGTCGTCGCCGCCGCCCGCCACGCCGGCAGAACCTCCTCGGGCGACGTGGCGAGTTCGTGGAACCGCTCGAGTATCGCCCGGGTCAGCGCCGCCCGGTCGACGTCGCCGACCCGTTCGCGGACCGTGGTCGCCGTCTCCGGGACGAGCGCCGGATCGACGTTCGCGTTGATGCCGATCCCGACGACGACCCACGAGACGCGGTCGGCTTCTCCCTCCATCTCGGTGAGGATCCCGGTGATCTTCCGGCCGTCGACGAGGACGTCGTTCGGCCATTTTATCTCGGCGTCGACGCCGACCTCACGGAGCGACTCGGCCGTCGCCACGGCCGCCGCGAGGGTGTAGACCGGGACCTGTGCCGGCGGCAGATCGGGCCGGCAGACGAGGCTGAGCCAGATCCCGCCCGACGGCGCGTCCCACGCCCGGTCGAGCCGTCCCCGTGCCCCGACCTGTTCGTCGGCCAGCACCGCGACGTTCGATTCGCCGGCGGTCGCAAGCTCCCGGGCGCGGTCGTTCGTACTGTCGATCGAGCCGTGGTACTCGACCTCGAACGGCGCCGAAAGGCCGTGCTCGACGCTCGCGGCGCCGAACGCCCCGCTCTCCGAGAGAACGTAGCCGTCGGCGCGGCTCTCGATGTCGAACCCCTCTCCACGGAGCGCCTCGACGTGCTTCCAGACCGCCGCCCGCGAGACGCCGAGTTCCGCGGCCATCTCCGGGCCCGAGACCGGACCGTCGGAGAGCGCCTCGAGGATCCGCCGCCGGGTCTCCTGCATACCGGCACGGAGGAACCACTGATAAATGAGTGATGCGGTGGAGCGATCCGACCGATCCACACCCGGGAAGTTATTGCGTCGGGAAGTCGTGGGGTCGGTATGGATCCCCGGAGGTCGAGAGCGCTTCTCGTCGGGAGCTGTGTCGCCGCGCTCGCGGTGACCGCGCTCGTCCACGCGGTTTACGTGCCCCGATACCTCCCCGGAGCGTTCACTCGGGGGCTCCCGTATCTCGTCGTCGGGTGGGCGAGCTACGGGCTGGTGTTTTACTTTTTGGGGCGCTTGCGCCCCCCGAACCGGGACCGACCGATGCCGGACATGCGGGCGGCGGACGTCGGCATCGCGGTGTTTCTGTTCTCGATCGTCGTGAGCGGGCTGTTGGAGACGGCCGGGCTCACGCTCGCCGGGACCGCCCTGTTTCACGTTCCCGCCGCCGTCGGCGTCTACCTCGGCCTCGCGCTCGCCGGCTGGGGGTTCGGGCTCCGGACCCGGGCGGTCAACGAGATCGCTGCATAGGCTCATGCGGCCGCCGTCCGTTCGGACGCCCGGAATCAGCTTCCGCTGTGAATCAACACGTCGATGTCGCTGACGCGGACGACGTGCTCCGCGACGCTGCCGAGCATGAGCCGCTCGATCCCCCCACGCCCGCGGCTCCCCATCACGATGAGGTCGGCGTCGACGGACTCCGCGTACTCGACGACGCCGCTTTTCGCCGATCCGGTGGGCGTCGCGGTCCTCACCTCGAGGCCGTCGGGGGCGCGTTCGGCGACCGATTCGACGACCGACGCCGCCCGGTCGGTTATGGCGTCGGTCGCCGACTCGCGCTCGCCCGGCAGCCTGTACTCGCCGAGCGGGCCGGTGTCGGCCACACAGACGAGGTGGACCTCCGAGGCGTGTTCGCTCGCGATCTCGAAGCCCCGCGTCGCGGCCCGATCGGCGTACTCGCTGCCGTCGACGGGGATGACGATGGTGTCGAACATGGCCGTACGGCCGCTATCGGGCCGGCGATTTAAAAGGCGCTCGCGATGACCACCAGGTTCCAGGCGGTGACGACGCCGCCGACGAGCGCGAGCGCGAGCGGCACCGCGACGCGCCCCGGCGTCCGGAGCGCCCGCCAGACGGCGTAGAACAACAGGAAGACGGCCGCTTTTATTCCCAACAGCGCGGCGCGGCCGTACGCCTCGATGAGCGGCCCCGCGATGGGTCCCGCTTCCGCGACGCCGCCGGTCGACAGCCCCCAAAACGTCGTGACGGTGTCGCCGACGCCGTACAGAACAACCGCGGCGATCCAGAACTGCCGATCCGCTTCCCCGACGATCGGAACCGAATCAGTCTCGCTCACTGCGGGACGATGAACTCACGGGAGTATAAGCGCAACGCCGGCGAGCGCGACGAGACACGCCACCCCTAGCACGATCACGAAGTCCGCCGCCGGGCTGATGTACGCTTCCTCGGCGGCGTCGGGGGTCGCGGGCTCGATTGCACCGGAAGTGTCAGTCGCCATACCGGCGATACGCCGAGCCGCCTATTTAAATCGCGCTCGCTTTCGAGGAGTGATACGGACCGGCACCGTCCGTCGTCGGCGACCGCGGGTTCGACTGCGCAACCGACCGACACGAGGCCGGTATCGATCGCCTCAACGGGGAGATTCTTGTCCGTCCGAAGCGTAGCGTGTGTGTGTCCGATTCCAGAGACCTTCGGCGGCCGTCCCACGCGATTCCGCCGCAGACGGAGGCTATCGCGGCCGAACTGCGGGCGGGGAACCGCGAGTTGCTCCACTGTCTCGACTGTGGTCGACAACTCGTCGCGATCCGCCACGGCGGCTCGTGTCTGTTCTGTGGGTCTCGCGCGGTCATCGTCGAACGCTGGGAGTGAACGTCCGCCCCCGCGCGGACCGCACGACGAGACGGCCCGTTTCAAGTAGGTGGGCCCCGGAGTCGCTCGCATGTACGATTCGATCCTTCTGCCCACCGACGGCAGCGAACGCGCGGCCGCCGCCTTGGACCACGCGCTCGGCGCCGTCGAAGCCTACGGGGCGTCGTTACACGTCCTCTCGGTCGTCGATCGACGGGTCGTCCTCGCCGCCGATGTCGAGACGAAGGCCGACGTTCGCGGGGAACTGGCCGAGGAAGCCGAGGAGGCCGTCGGGGAACTCGCCGCACGGGCCGACGACGCCGGCGTCTCGGTCACGACGGCGACGACCGAGGGTGTCCCGTACCGCGAGATACTGTCCTACGCGGACTCGTCGGGGATCGATCTGCTCGTGCTCGGCACCCACGGCCGGACCGGCCGCGAGAAGCGACTCAATCTCGGAAGCACGACCGAACGCGTGGTCAAGGCCGCCGATCGCCCCGTGCTCGTCGTCGATATCAGCTGATAGAGATACGAGCGCATACCCCCGCCTTCCCGTGAGTGACGAGTGTTCCGACGCTCCGTCGGAACCGAGGAACGAACAGGCGGGGGTCGAGCGGACAGCATAGTGTGACAGTCCACCGTTCTATTGCAGGGCTGGATTTCCCACCGTTTCCGCAAGGTATTTGCCATGACATGAATATAGTGTGTAGCACGGATGAAGACCACACGGCACGCAACCTACAACCTCAACTACCACATAGTGTGGCTCCCGAAGTCTCGCAGAACCGACGGTTCTGCGGACATCGCGGAACAGGGTTCCGCTCAGTACCGCAAGGCGGTACTGACGGGAAAGGTTGCCGACCGTGTAGAATCCATCCTCCACGAAATTGCCGATGAGAAAGGCTTGGACATTCAAAATCTGACTGTTCAGCCCGACCACGTTCACCTGTTCGTCAGTAGCCCGCCCAAACACAGCCCATCACTGCTCGCCAACTGGTTCAAGGGCATTTCCTCACGGAAGTACAATCACCGCCACGCCGACCACGACGACGAGAAAATCCGGTGGACACGCGGCTACTACGCCGGAACAGCCGGGCACGTCTCCAGCGAAACTGTCGAGAACTACATCGACCGTTGCCAGAACTCATGAGTTCTGGCAGCCCGCCAGATGTAATCTGGCGACGACACAAGGAGGCCCAAGCGTGACCGAACTCACAAAGACGCTCGAACTGAAGCTTGTGGACCCGAACGTCCACAAGCGGCAGAAGCTTCGTGAGACGCGGGACGCCTACCAACAGGCGCTTCAGGCCGCCTTCGCCGCTGGCTGTGACACACAGTCAGCGGCCAACGACGTGGTTGTCGAGTACGACCTGAGCGGCTACGCGAAAAACGCCCTCAAAAAGTACGTCCCACAACTCTGTGGGAACAGCTACGACGCCGACGAGCTTCACGACGACCACCCGGTGCGGTTCACCAACGAGGGACTGCAACTTGACCACCAGCCACAGAACGCTGTCGAGTGGTACGTCAAAGTCCCGCACCACGAGGACTACCACCTCTGGATTCCGGCTCGTGCCAATCCCGAACAGCGGGAGTGGCTCGAAGCGTTGTACGCAGATGACGCCGAGATGGGTGAGAGTCGGTTATTCGAGCGGGACGGAACGTGGTATCTCCACGTCACCGCTACCCGAGACGTGGAGGACGAATCTGAGGCGTCCGCCGACGAGCGGACGCCGCCAGACGAGTCTGGCGAGCCCTGTCTCGCCGGGCTCGACAGGACGCCGATTGGTGTGGACATCGGAGAAGCGAGTCTCGTCACGGTGTGTCACCGCGACGACTCTGGTTCTCCTGTTCGCCCCGAACTGTGGGCCGACGACGGCAAAGCCGTTCGTCGGCTCCGCAAAACCTACTTCACCGCCAAGCGACGGCTTCAGCAGCGAGGCAGTGAGCGAATCGCGGAGTCCTACGGCGACTCGCTGTGGGACCAGATTGACGATGTGTTCCACCGTGTGACCCGCGAGGTCGTGGACTACGCCGAGTCTGTCGAGAACCCAGTGTTGGTGCTGGAAGACCTGACGTACATCCGCGAGAACATGGACTACGGCGAGTACATGAACCGGCGGTTGCACGGATGGGGCTTTGCCAAGCTCCACGCACAGATTCGCTACAAAGCCG
>CAZOFL010000114.1:0-7480 GCA_964579035.1 uncultured Natronomonas sp.
CGCTGAATATCGGTAAACGAGCCTTGGGCAAGTTCTCGAAACCGCTGTCCGAGGCAGGGGCTGTACTGGCACAGCCCAAAACGCAGGTCATCGTCCAACGTGACGACGAACCTGCGAACCTCTCCGTATCCGTGGGTTCAACCCCCAGTGGGGGAACCCCACGGCTTTAGCCGTGGGAGGATGTCAGACCACAAAATGGACTCCAAACGCTTCCTGTTCGTTTCCGCCGATGCCGCGTTGATCGCCGACCTCGCGTGGCACGTTCACAGGGAAGGACACGACGTAAAGTACTACATCGAAGCCGAGAGCGATCGGGAGATCGGCGACGGGTTCGTCCCGAAGACCGACGACTGGGAATCGGAGATCGAGTGGGCCGACGTCGTCGTCTTCGACGACATCTGGGTCGGTTCCGATATCGGCACGGGCGGGCGCGCCCGAGAGCTCCGTGAGCGAGGAAAGGCCGTGATCGGGGGAACGCCGAACACCGACCGTCTCGAGGAGGACCGCGGCTACGCGATGGAAGTTCTCGAGGCACACGGCGTCGACACCGTCGAACACCACGTCTTCGACGACTTCGGTGCGGGGATCCAACACGTCCGGAAGAACCCGGCTCCGTACGTCATCAAGCCGCTCGGTGAAGTCCAGAACGTCAAGCGGTTGCTCTACGTCGGCAACGAGAGCGACGGGAGCGATGTCGTGGACGTCCTCCGTGCGTACGAGAAAGCGTGGGGACACCGGATGAAGGGCTTCCAACTGCAGCGGAAGGTCGAAGGCGTGGAGATAGCCGTCTGCGGGTTCTTCAACGGTGAGACGTTTATCGACCGGGTCAACTTTAATTTCGAGCACAAGAAGCTGTTCCCGGGGAACATCGGGCCGTCGACCGGAGAGATGGGGACGTCGATGTTCTGGGCGCGTCAGAACAAACTGTTCGAGGAGACGCTCGGCAGACTGGAAGGCTGGCTCGCCGACGAAGGGTACGTGGGAAGCATCGACCTGAACTGCATCGTGAACGAGAACGGCATCTACCCGTTGGAGTTCACCCCGCGGTTCGGATACCCGACGATCACCGCACAGGAGGAGTCCATCGAGTCGTCGACGGGGGCGTTCTTTTATGAGCTCGCACACGGCAACCAGCCGGCGTTGGCGGTACACAGCGGCTACCAGATCGCCGTTCGGATCGTCCTGCCGCCGTTCCCGTTCGACGACGAGAAAACGTACGACGAGAACTCCCGCAACGCGGCTGTCGTCTTCCAGACCGAGAGCCGAGCGGGGATCCATCTCGAGGACACGAAGAAGGTCGACGGGCAGTGGCGCGCGGCGGGCGACAACGGGATGCCGATCGTCGTGACCGCGAAAGGGGAGACGATGCATGCCGCGCGTGAGCAGGCGTACGACCGGATCGACGACATCGTCATGCCGAACATGTACTACCGCGATGACATCGGCGAACGGTGGATCGACGGCGACGGCGACCGCCTGCAGGCGTGGGGGTATCTCGGGCCACCGAACTGAAACGGGCGCGGGACCGTCGCCGAGCGCCGAACGTGGCGGGCGAACCGACCCTCGAAGGTGTGGACGAGGCGTCTCGGAAAGCCACACTGGTGGGGATCGAAGGGGACGACTCCGCGAGGGTTTTTTGTTTTGCCGACGGACGACACACATGAGCGTGACAGCCGCGGCCTGTCAGATGGCCGCCGAGGACCTCGACGTGGCGGCGAACGTCGAAGCCGTCGAAACGCGGCTGGCGGCGCTTCCCGGACGGGTCGATATCGCCTGCTTCCCCGAGTGCGCGCTGACCGGGTTCGTCCCCGACGAGCGCGTCCGCGACGCCGCGATCCGGCGGGACGGCGGGACGCTCGATCGGGTTCGGGAGGCGGCGGCGACAGCCGACTGCGACGTTCTCGTCGGGTTCGTCGAACGGGCCGAACCGCCGGAAACGGAGGCGGGAGCGGATCCGAAACTGTACAACGCCTCGGCGTACGTCCGCCCGAACGGTGACACGACGGTGTACCGGAAGCGACACCTCTGGGCGGGCGAAGCCGACGTGCTCCGCGCCGGCACCGAGCGCGAGACCGTCGAGACCCCGCTCGGGACGGCCGGGCTCGCGACCTGCTATGACCTCAACTTCGTCGCCGACAGCGCGGCGTTCACCGACGAGCGGGTCGACGCGCTCTTGATCGTCGGGGCGTGGCCTGCGAGCCACAGCGACAACTGGCGGCTGTTGGTCCGGGCCCGAGCGCTCGACGGCGTCCGGTGGGCGGTCGGAACGGGGCGAACGGGACGACGCGACGTGGCTGACGCGCCGCCGCGCGAATACGCCGGTCGATCGCTCGTCGCCCGGCCCGACGGCGGGATTCGTGCCGAGACCGACACCTCGGAGGGTGACCTCGTCGTCGACCTCGATCCGGCCGCCGTCGACCGGCAGCGCGAACTGGTCGGGATATACGACTGAGACGGGGAGGCGATTACGCGACGATCGGCGCTCGCGCTACTCTATCCGAGACGCCCCCGAAGCCGGGTCGCGACGTCGTCGATCGCCGTTCGGCCCTCGTCGAGATACTCATACAGGCTGAGAAAGCCATGTATCTGTGCGTCGTAGTGGAGATGTGTGGTGTCGACGCCGGCGTCCTCCAGTCGGCGAACGTACGCCTCGCCCTCGTCGACGAGCGGATCGTACCCCGCGGTGACGACGATCGCCGGCGGGAGCCCCGAGAGGTCCCGCGCTCGAAGCGGGAACGCGTACTGATTACCGACGTCGGCCGGTTCGCGGTACTGGTCGAGATACCACTCGACGCTGTCCATCTCGAGGAAATAGCCGGTTCCGTTCTCGTCGTAGGAATCGAACCACCGCACCGAGGGCGGGTTGACGGCCGGGTAGATCAGCAACTGGCCGACCAACTCCGGGCCGTCGCGGTCGCGGGCGGCGAGCGCGACGGCGGCCGAGAGGTTCCCGCCGGCGCTGTCGCCGCCGACCGCGACGCGGTCGGGATCGCCCCCGAGGTCGGCGGCATGGGTCGCGGCCCACTCGGTCGCGGCGTAGCAGTCCTCGAAGCCGGTCGGGAACGGACGTTCGGGCGCGCGCCGGTAGTCGATCGAGACGACAACACAGTCGGCACGGTTCGTCAGCCGGCGACAGAGGCCGTCGTACGCGTCGAGGGACCCCCTGACCCACCCGCCGCCGTGGATGAACGACAAAACCGGGACCGGATCGTCGTGGTCGGGCGCGTAGATCCGAAGCGGGATCGGGCCGTTCGGCCCCTGGATATCGATATCGGTGAGCGTGGCGACCGGTTCGGGGTCGGCGACGGTGAACAGTTCGTCCAGAAGCCGGCGGCCGGTTTCGACCGACAGCGTCGACGACGGCGGGGCGATCCCGGATTCGAGGTCGTCGAGCAGCGCGGCCGCCTGCGGGTCGAGTCCGCCGTCTCGCGTCGTCATACGCCGACGACGGGCGGCGGAGCCTTATAATGTCGGACGTGATTTCGTGAAGATCCGAACCGCCAAACCCCCAAAGCTACGCGGTAGCGCTTTTTTCGACGAGGCTGCGATTCACGTAGTTACGTCCGACAGTATGAGTTCCCCTGCCCCGGTGGGCGCCGTCGGGCCGCCCGCGGAGTCACTGTAAAAGCGCCGTCGCGGTGTCGAGAAGCTCCGACTCGTCGAACGGTTTCGTGACGTACTCGTCGGCGCCCGCCCGGACGGCCTCCTTCATTTTCTCCGCCTGCTCAACGCTCGTACACATCATCACCTTCGTCCCGTCCGCGGCGGATTTGATCCGTCCGGTCGCCTCGACGCCGTCCATCTCGGGCATCATGATGTCCATCGTCACGAGGTCCGGTTCGAGCGACTCGAACAGTTCGACCGCTTCGCGCCCGTTTTCGGCCTCGCCGACGACCTCGAACCGGTCGGAGAGCGCGCCCGAGACGATCGTGCGTTGCAGCGAGGAGTCGTCGACGACCAGTACGTTCGGTGGCATGGTGTCTGGTACGTCGGTCGTTGCCCCGGAGAGGGTATAATACCGCGAGCGGTTTCGACCGGCGATACGCACTTTGCCGGCGGTCCCGGACGGTTTATTTCGCGCCGGTCCGGTGGTCGGCATATGCGCGACGTGTACCAGAACACGGTCCGGTTCGAGGAGACTGACGCCCAAGGGATCGTCTTCTACGGCAACTACGCGACGTATCAGGACGAGGCGTTCACGGAGTACATGGAGGCGGTCGGCTATCCGTACGAGGCGGCCGAGAGGCGGGGCTGGGACGTCCACGTCGTCGATCTCTCCCTGCAGTACCACGAACCGGCCCGGTTCCGCGATCGGCTCACGAACGCGCTCCGCGTCGCCCGGATCGGGAACACGAGCATCACTTTCGAGTACGAGTGCCGCAACGCCGAGGGCGACGTGCTCGTCGACGGGTCGGTCACGCACGTCGTCGTCGACGGGTCGGGGTCGCCGATCCGGGTCCCGGAGGCGTTCCGCAAGGCGATCGTCGCGTTTCAGGCGGAGCCGCCGGAGATGGACTGAGACGGACCGATGGCTCGGTCACCGTGATCGTGCGCGGACAGTCGCCCCGTATCGGGTAGGGGATGTGGGTGCAACACGCTTCCGGCCCTGTTGGTTCCCAAACGCCGGGAGGAGGACGAAGATATATTCAACAGCATTGATAACAAGCGGCATGACCCGGCGTATTCTCGTTCCGTTCGACCAGTCGGTCAAAGCGAAAAAAGCGCTAGAGTTCGCTCTCGAGGAGTTTCCGGCTGCCGACATCACCGCGGTGCACGTACTCGCTCCGGCCGAGGCCGTCTACGACATCGAATCGGCCGGCGACATCGTGCCCACGATCGAAAGCCGGAGTGCCGAAGGAACCCTGCAGGAAGCCGTTGCGATCGCCGCACAATACGACCGCGCGATCGATACCGAGATCAGGGTCGGAAAGCCGGCGGACGAGATCATCGAATACGCGACCGAATCGGAAAGCGACCAGATCGTCATCGGCAGTCACGGTCGGTCCGGCCTGTCCCGGATTCTGATGGGCAGCGTCGCCGAAAGCGTCGCCCGTCGGGGGCCGGTTCCCGTAACGATCGTTCGTTGAGTCATCAAGTTCGGCGCCGTGGTCTTTTATTTTCCGTTCCGGTCCGTCCGACCGGCAGGGAGGGCGGCAGTTTCTTTTCCGCGGAGGCACTGCCAACGCCCATGGAGTCGACACCCCGGGTCGTCGACCGGCTCGAACGCAACCTGATGAGCCTCGGCGTCTACGTGGAGCGGCACGCCCGCGAACCGGAGACGCTACACCTCGAGTACGAGACGGCTGCGCCCGGGCTGACGACGGGCGACATCGGCAACGTCTGCTCGGAGTTGCGCGACGCGTACGCCGAGGGGTGGGAGCCGCGCGACTGCCAGTTTTGGGCGTTCCACACCGAGGGTGGGTTCCACGGGACGTGGACGGTGCGGGCGGGGTGGTTCCGGGCGCTCGAGCGCGGCGACATCTCCGAGACCGATTTCTCGACGCTCGTGCTCTCGACGCGGGAGCCGGCGGCCGAACCGCCGGCCGAGGTACCGGCGTTCGGGGAAGGCGTTCCCCGCGCCGAAGGCGGCGGGGACTGACGGACGGGGGCGAGCACCCGCCGCTCGAACGGCTGCCGCGACCTCGGCTCCGCGAGTCGCGGGGTCGGCAGTCTTTTGATCGCCCCCGATGTCCGTCCGACAGAATGGTCGGATCCGTGCTCCTGCAGGCAGACACCGCCATCCCGCCGCTGACGACCGAAATACTGCTGCTGTTTGCGATCATCGCGGCCGCGCTCGTCCTCTTTGTCACGGAACCGATCCCGATCGACATCACCGCGATCGCCGTGATGGTCGCGCTGATCGTCCTGCCGGGAACGGGGATCGACGCCGCCGCCGGGGTCGGCGGGTTCGCCAGTCCGGCGACGATCACCGTCCTCGCGATGTTCATCCTGAGCGAGGGGGTCCGGCGCACGGGAATCGTCAACATAATCGCGCTCGAAATCGCGGATCGCTTCGGCGACAGCCCGTACAAACAGCTGCTCGCCGTGCTCGGGCTCTCCGGCGGGACGGCCGGGTTCATCAACAACACGCCGGTCGTCGCCATCATGATCCCGATGGTGAACACGCTCTCGAGGCGGACCGGCGTCTCCCCCTCGAAGCTCCTCATGCCGATCTCCTACGTCGCGATGCTCGGCGGGATGTTGACGCTCATCGGCACCTCGACGAACATCCTCGCCTCGGACGTCTCCGATCGGCTCATCGGGCAGCCGTTTTCGATGTTCGAGTTCACCCAACTCGGGCTCGTCGTCCTCCTGACCGGCGTCGTCTACATGGCCACCGTCGGCCGGTATCTGGTTCCCGAGCGGATCTCGATGAGCGACGAACTCATCGAGGACTTCGAGATGGCCGAATACCTCACGGAGGTCGTCGTCCGCGAGGACTCCCCGCTCGTCGGCCGGACCGTCGAGCAAAGCCTCGAGAACTTCGACGCCGACGTGGATATCGTCCAGTTGGTCCGCGGCGATACCGTCTTCACGGAGCCGCTCGCGAGAAAGGAGATCAGGGCGGGTGACATCTTCGTCCTCCGGACCGACCGGGAGACGCTGTTGGATCTGTTGGACACCGAGGGGCTCGACGCCGCCCCCGACGCGGCGGTGACCGAGGACCAACTCGGAGGCGAAGGCGAGGCCGAACCGGAGACCGAACAGAGTCTCGTCGAGATCGTCGTCTCGCCGGAGTCCTCGCTCGTCGGCGAGACGCTGGTGACGCTGAACTTCCGGAACCGCTACGACGCGACCGTTCTCGCCATCCGCCGGGGCGGCAAGATCATCCACGCCCGGATGGACGAACGCCGGCTTCGGGGCGGTGACACGCTGTTGATCCAGGCGACCGAGGGGACGATCGACCGGTTCGGCAACGACCGGAACTTCGTTCTCGCCCGCGAGTTGACCCGTCCGGACTTCCGGACGAGCCGAATCCCCGTCGCGCTCGGAATCATCGGCGCGGTCATCGCGTTGGCCGCCCTCGATATCGTCCCGATCCTCGTGAGCGCGCTCGGCGGCATCGTCGCGATGGTCGCGACCGGTTGTGTCAAACCCAACGAGGTGTACCCGTCGGTCGACTGGAGCGTCATTTTCCTGTTGGCGGGACTCATTCCGCTCGGCGTGTCGATGGAGCGAACCGGCGCGGCCGAGTGGCTCGCGAGCGTCGTCGTCCTCGCCGGGATCGGCCTTTCGCCGCTGCTCTTTTTGGGGTTGTTTTACCTCTTTACGGCGCTCATCACGAACGTCGTGAGCAACAACGCGAGCGTCGTGTTGATGATCCCCGTCGCGATCGACGCCGCCGAGGCGATCGGCGCGGATCCGTTCTCGTTCGTGTTGGCGGTGACCTTCGCCGCCTCGACGGCCATGTTGACGCCGATCGGGTACCAGACGAACCTGATGGTGTACGGCCCCGGCGGCTACAAGTTCACCGACTTCT
>CAZOFL010000115.1:0-7345 GCA_964579035.1 uncultured Natronomonas sp.
GGCGAACCGGCGGTGTACGGCTACGGCGACGCGAACGGCGACTTCCACGTCATCGGCGCCGACGCCGACACCCACGGCGGAGCCGAGACAGGCGTTCCGTTCACGGGATCGGTCGTCGGCGAACGCGTCCAGTCGGTCCTGCACGCGGTCGGCTTTGCGGCCAAACCCTACAGCGACGCCCCCGAGCTCGAGAACTGCTATCTCTCGTATCTCCGGTTGTCGCCCGGCGATCCGGCCGACCTCGAACCCTACATCGACGCCGAACTCCGGGCGATCAACGCACACATCCTCCTGCCGGTGGGCGACGACGCGCTCGCGTACGTCCTCAGGGAATTCACCACGCAAGCGCGGTCGCTCCCGGCCGATGCGGCGCGGCTTCACGCCACGGAGATCAGGGGGCGGGGCTTTCTCGTCGTTCCGGTTCGGGAACCGGCCGACTGGGAGCCGGGCGATGGGTCGGCGCTCACGGAGCGGCTCGAGGCGCTGTTGAACGGCGATTACCGCCAGACGAAAGGCGTTGCGACCCGGATCGGGTGAGCGTCACTGCTCGTCGCCGGAGCGACGGGCCCAAAACCGAAGCCAATCCGCGAGCGGACGCCCCGACTCTTCGATCCGAACCGTCACTCGACCGTCGAAGCGCCAGCGCGCCCACGGCGAGTCCTCGCCGTGGGCGAGCGGGACGTCGACTTCGAGCCCCTCAAGCGTCGCTTCGATCTCCTCGTCGCGGTCGAGTTCGGCTTCGAGGACGTCGGTTATCGCGTCGTTCCAGGTTCGTCGAGGGTCCGGTCGTTGCATTGTCAGTTATCCGTCGATGTATTCGTACGCGCGGTTCAAAGGCGCAGAGACGCCGGCGGCGACCGCGCTGAGGACGCCGAGCGGCCGGATCTCGTTCGGCGCGACGCCGAGTCGGCGTGAGATCACGCCGGGGGAGGCCCCGGTGCCGGAGACGACGACCGTTCGGCCCCTGACCCTGATCTCGACGGTCAGATCGGCCACATAAAGCATCGCCGGCAACCGGTCGAGGACGCCCGGTGGACGGGCGTCGGCAGCGATACTCGCATCCGAGAGCGAGTCGAACTCGACGAGGATCACGTCGCCGGTCGACCGGATTTCGCCCTCGGCACCGTCGACCGAGACCACCAGATCGGCGTCGACATCCAGCGGTGCCGTCTCAGTCACGCTCTCTCGTCGTCACCCGGAGTTCGCCGTCGACACGCCATTTCGCGTGTTCGACGTCGTCGCCGGTTCCGCTCGGGACGTCGATTTCCATGTCCTCGAACTCGTAGATGATCTCCGCCCCCCGGCCGGTGAGGCGATCGTAGAGGCTGATCGCGAGATCCGGCCACGTGGTCGTCTCGTCGATCCGCTCTTCGGGTGCTTCTGTGTCTGCCATACCGGATGTACGCCCCCAACTATCATAATTTTTGGCGTGGCCCCGCCCCCGACGCGGAGAGTGACTCACGGATCGCCTCCGCGATCGGCGTCCGATCGATCGGGACGACTGACTGGAGGTCGTGAGCTTCCCGGACGGTCACCGGATGCCGCATGCTTTCGGCCAGCGGACGGGCGATCGCGTACTGAACGTCGGTCGTGAACCGGAGCCAATGTGAGGACAGCTTCGGCGTCATCACCGGAACCGGAATGATACGGATCCGCCGGCCCTTCTCGTCGGCGGTTAAACGGAGCAGCGATTCGTACGAACACACCGATGGGCCGCCGATATCGTACGTTTCCCCCCGGGTCTCTTCGGTATCTAGGACCCCCGTCAGATACCCGATTACGTCCTCGATCCCGATCGGTTGACACGGGGTCCGGACCCACTGTGGGACGATCATGACCGGCAGCCGGTCGGTCAAATCGTCCACGATCCGGAAACTCGCGCTTTCGGGGCCGACGATGACCGCCGCACGGAGGACGGTCAAATCGAAGGATCCCTCGGCGAGAACGGACTCGACTTCCCGCCGGGACGCCAGATGCGGCGAGAGGTCGGACTCGTCGCCGCTGATACCGCTCAGATAGATCACCCGATCGACGCCAGCCTCGGAGGCGATATCGCGAAACCGCGCCGCATACTGTCGATCGAGTTCAGCGAAGTTCTCCGAGGTGAGCGAGTGGATAAAGTAGTACGCGACGTCGATCCCCTCGCACAGTCCCTCAAGCGACGCCGGTTCGCCCAAATCGCCGTTGAACGGCTCGACGCCTTCCGGGACGGTGTCCGCGCTGGCACTCCGCGAGAAGGCGACGACATCGTGGCCGCGGTCGTTGAGCGAGCTAACGAGTCGGAAGCCGACAAATCCGGTGGCACCGACGACCAAGATTCGCATCCCACGCGTGTATACGCGTCTCAAACACAAGACCGTTTGCCCAGACGAGCGACGGGACGGCTTCGGGGATGGTAATATGTGCGAGCCGTTCGCACAGGAGAAGAACTTTGATCGGTCCGCAAGGCCCTCACGTATGGAAGCCACCTTCGAGTTTCACGCGACGCCTCCGGACGCGGTGGATGAAGAGCCGATAGACCGGGAGTTCGGATCGCGACTCACGGTCGACGACGCCCGTCGAGTCCTCGACGGAAGTCGTAGGGAACGGCGATCGAACGGCGGTGAAACGATCGGTCTCGCGCCCGGCATCGCCGGCGTCCGGATCGGTCCGGAGGTGATGACGACGTGAGCGACCCCGACCTCGGTTTCGAACTCGGCGTGCTCTCGCTCGGGAACACGGCCTTCGAGGGGAACAACAGCAGCTACCTGCTCGGTACCGAACCGGACGCGACGACGACGCTCGTCGATACGGGCGTCGCCGTCGAGCAAACCCGCACGGAACTTCGGGCGAAGCTTGCCGATCACGGACTGGCGTTTTCGGATATCGAAACGATCCTCCTGACCCACCACCACGCGGATCACGCCGGCCTCGCGGGCGAGATTCAAGCCGAAAGCGGCTGCCCGGTGTTCGCACACGAGGCCGACGCAGCGTTGATCCGACAGGAGCAAAACGCGATCGACGACCAGTCGGCTCGGCTCCGTCGGGCGATCGAACGGTGGGGAATGCCCGCGGAAAAACAGGACGAGTTGCTCTCGTTTCTCGACTCGGCCTCCGGAATCCACGGAAAACCGCCGGACGTTACGGCGATTTCCGACGGCCGCCGGTTCGATCTCGGCTCCGTCGAACTGGAAGCTGTCCACATGCCCGGACACGCGGCCGGTCTCGTCGGATACGCCTTCGACGGCCGCGACGGCGAGGAGGTGTTCAGCGGCGACGCGCTGTTGCCGTACTACACCCCGAACGTCGGCGGCGCGGACACCCGCATCGAGGGCGCACTCGGGGCGTATCTAGAAACGCTCACGTCGATTATCGAGCGTGGGTACACCCGCGCGTGGCCGGGTCATCGGGGGCCGATCATCGACCCGGGGGGGCGGGCCGCGGATATCGTGATCCACCACCGCGAACGGACCGAACGGGTGCTCACGGCGCTGGAATCGGGGCCGAAGACCCCCTGGGAAGTCAGCGCGGAGCTGTTCGGATCGCTCTCGTCGATCCATATCCTACACGGCCCCGGTGAGGCGTTCGCCCACCTCGAACACCTTGAGGCGGCGGGCGTGATCGCACAGCGAGGGCAGACCTTCGAACTGACTCGCCGGGATATCGATCTCGATCCGCTCTTTCCGGACGTGACCGAAACCCTCGGCCACGACCGCCATTGACGGTCAGGGCTGTAGGTTACTCCGGAGCCGGCGCCTCGGTTCGGGGGAACTGAAGCAGAAACCGTGTTCCGCTCGGCGATCGGTCGGACACCGAGACGCTCCCCTGATACGCGACGATCAGCTTTCTGACGAGATACAGCCCGATCCCGTCCCCGGGGCTTTCGGACCCCCGTACGCCCGGATCAAAGAGGTTCTCACGGATCCCCGCCGGTATCCCGCCGCCGTCGTCGGCGATCTCGACTTCGATCGCGTCGTCGACGGCCCTCGCGGTCACCGTGATCGTAAGCTCCGATGGGCTGTTGTGGACGACCGCGTTGTCCAGGATGTTCCGGAACACCTCGCCGATGAACTGATCCGACTCGACGTACAGTTCCGCTTCGATGTCGGCGTCGATATCGACCGCAGGCGATTCCGAACGGACGACGCCGAGTTGCTCGGATAACACGACGGCGAGGTCAACACGGTCGAACTCCCTGGTTCCGGTTTCGGATTCGAGCACCACGTTTGCCGTCTCGAGCAATCGCTCGATGCTCGCCGTGCGCTCTTGGATCGCTTCGACGGGCGTCGGCGAGGGGTCGAACGTCGAGGGCCTGACCGCGTCCGCGTGATTCGAGATAGCGACCAGGTGGTTCTGTATGTCGTGATCGAGCAACCGCAACAGAAAGACGAGTGTCTCTTCGCGGTCCTGTTTGTTGTTCGCGAGTTGCCGATTTCGGATCGCCTGCGCGCGGTTCAACCCGACGAGCGCACCCGCCGCCGCCCCGACCGATCCGACGATCACGAGTTCGTTCAGTACGGTGAACGTGACCGTCCCGGTTCGGAGATCCGGGAGCGCCCGCCAGGCCACGAGAAACCCCATGAACCCTGCACCGCCGAAACACCACTTGGTGGTGACGAAACACTGGGTTGCGGGCAGTTCGCTACGGACGAGGACGATCCCGGACATCACCACGATGTACCCGAAGAGGACGTGAGCGACGATCCCCAACACCGCCTGGTTGAGTTCGGTGGTTCGCGGCCGGACCGTCACAAACCAGAGCGTCAGACCGGCGACGGCGAACGCGATCCCGAACGAAGCGATCAACAGCCCGAAATGCTGCCGTTGAATGGTCTCAGACATCGGAACCCACGGCTCTCCGCGCGGCCAGTCGAGTTCGCTTCGACCGAGAGTCCGGGTCCATGCGATCGGTTACTCGGGCCGTTCGGCAGTCGGCGTGCGGTACGTCTCGGTCCGTGCGGTTCCCGTCCGGCTGACGGCGACACTCCGCTCGACGATAGATGCCGGAACCAAACACCGGTCAAACGCGTCGCGGGCGTTCTCCGAGGCCCTCGGAGGGGTTGTGTTCGGTCGCATGCTCGCTCTACTACGCTGCACTATACTGTCTTTGGGTGTGGTTCAGAGTTCGTTTCACTGATCGAAACGAACCGATCGGCCGGTAGTGAACGGCCATCCCGCCGGGGACCGCCTGCAGTCGATTCCGAAGACCGATTCGTCCTCACCGCCAACGATGAGCCATGAACGGCTTCGATCCCGATCCGAACCCCACCTCGCAGTTTACCGACGCCGAAATCGAAGCGGTCATCGATCACTACGACGACCCATCACACCCCGATTCACTCGCTGTCGGTGAGGCGAGACAGCATCTCGCCGACCTGCAGGCGGCGATCGAAACCGGGTGGGACGACCGGATGGCGGCCGTCCGTGAGGGGCGTCTCGAGGTCGCTGCCGATTTCGGTGCTGTCGTCGTCCTGTGCGATCCGGAACGCCGCGTCTGGGAGCGCCTCCTCGACGACCTCGAGCTGTATGACAGCGTCGACCGGACCGTCCTCCGGATCGTCCACCACCAGGCCGCGAAACGGCTCACGGATCGCTCCTTCGAGGGGACCGATCCGATCGTCGTCCGCAAGCCCGACAGCGCCGCCGCCGGCCAACGCCTCGTCGAATCGATTGTCGCCGCCCTCCTCGCCCAAGGAGTGACTGTTCGGGAATCGTGGGCGTACTACGGGATCGAAATTTTGGAGCTGGATTCCGACGAATGGATCGAGTACAGCGGCTACGACAGCCGGGTCGAACTCGCCGATGCCGTCGAACGGGCCCGCGATAAACTCGAGCACAAGAGGTGAGATCCTCCTCACAATACACGACGAGAGCCTCCCCTCACAGAGATCGCCGCTTCCGAACACGCTCACAGAACGACCGCAACCCGCCCGACGACGAACGCGGCGGCCGCGATGAACATCGACAGTTTCAGCCACGTCTGGCCCGCCGTCGGATCCCGGAACGAGCGGTACATCGCGGCGAGCATCAGACAGACCGTCGGCACGAGCGCGGCCAGATACGGGAGCCCGAACGTCCCGAGCGCAAACGGGATCGGGCTCGCGAGCACGGCAAACAGGACGAACGCCGTCGCGACGACTAGGGACCGCCGTTCGCCGATCTCGATCGGGAGCGTGTTCAGCCCTTCCTCGCGATCGCCCTCTATGTCCTCGACGTCTTTGACGACCTCCCGGGCCATTGTCGCACTCGCGGCAAGCGCGAACAGGATCCCGACCGTCGCCAAGTCCCCCTCGACCGCCGCACCCCCATAGAGGAACGTACTCCCGGTCAGGTACGCGACCAGCGCGTTCCCGACGCCCGGAAGCCCTTTGAACAGTTCGGTGTAGGCGACGAGGGCGACGAGGTTTACGACCGCGATAGCGATCGCGAGAAGCGGCAACAACAGCGTAAGAACCACCGCGAGAACGAACAACGCGACACTGAATCCGAGCGCGACCGGTGGACGAATCGCGCCGCGGGGGATCGGCCGGCCTGGCTGGTTGATCGCGTCGATCTCCCGGTCGAAGTAGTCGTTGATCGCGTTCCCACCGCCGGTCGCGAGAACTGTAGCCACCACGGCGATCGCGGCCGGGACGGGCGCGTTCAACCCACCCGCGACGAACGCGCCGATGAACGTCAACCCACCCGCCGCAACGGCATTCCCCGGTCGCATCAGCTCGACCGCCCCACGAACCTGCTCCATACTCGGGGCCTCCGCTCGCTGATGTATAAACGCCGCGGCTCGGCGAGTCGGCAGAAAATCGCGGGACTTAAACCCCGGTAGCGGATACGAACGAAGTACGGGCGCTTAGCTCAGTTTGGACAGAGTGCTTGGCTTCGGACCAAGTTGCCGCGGGTTCAAATCCTGCAGCGCCCATTCGATTTTCGAACGATCAACATCCGACAGACAGCGGCGGGTCACTTATAAAGCGACTTTGGCTGTCGGATTCGATTTCGTTCGATTATCGAACGAATCCAAATGAGGCCGGTGCCGTCTGGCGATTCGCGTACATCCAAACATGGGGTCAAGGGATATAATCAATGGGGAATTGGATGTCGTGCGTGACCGAAACGATCAGAACGCTCGCGCGTACACATTGGGCTAATGCGACGGTTTGAACCGGGAGATCGCGTTCGTATTGATATTCCCGATGAAACGGATCCGGATCACGACGATTGGCACGGGGTCCGCGGAGTTGTAGTAAATATTATTGAAGACGATGCCGGACAAGAGACCGGTGATTCAAGGGATTCCCATCTGTTCGCTGTGGAAACACCAGATGACGAGGTTATCCACCTTCGGTGGCGTGACCTCCGACCTGCCGTT
>CAZOFL010000116.1:0-7315 GCA_964579035.1 uncultured Natronomonas sp.
TCCTTGACCACCCACCTCTCGACCACCACCTCTCGACCACCACCTCTCGACTACCCGCCTCGATCGCCAGCCGTGGACCCTCTACCGGTCCTCAGCCGGGTGACCCGACGGACCCCTCCCCGGACCGGTCCGCTCGGGCCGAAACGACGGGCTGGAAGACCCCCTCGAACGATGGAAAAATTTAATGCACTGTTCGACCATCGATTCGACTGCATCAAGTGGACGATAGAGTGCTATGTATATATGTATAATCGCGTTTTAGGCTCTGTACCACTCGCTTTCGAACGTATGGCGGGGACGGTTCCACATGAAACGAAGGGGTCTCTGATCGAATAATGGAAAAAGACACTGGAGACGGACCAACGGAAACCACGACCGACGAGAGTCGTCACTCGGACGAGACGGCTTCGGAACCGGACCCGGATACCTCCGGCGACGAACCCGCGGACAGGCAGCGTTCGTCGTCGGAACCGTCTCCGAATTCGTCGCCGGATACACCGACGCAGTCGTCCGATTCTCCAGTTGAAACGAAGGGGTATCGAGAGGAACCGGACGGTGGTACCGACGAGGATCAATCGAACGCCAACGACGGTCAATCGAACGCCAACGGCGCCCCTGACTCTTCGGACACCGCCGACGGGGCGACCGTCGGAACGGACGGAATCGACGGGTTCTCCGGCGACGTGGAACTCGGGGATCTGGACCTCGACACGGACGCCGAAGACTCCGGAGAGACCGACGAAGCGTCCCGCGGTCTGTTCGACGACCTCCTCGAGGGGGAACCGATCTTCGAGAACAAGGAAGTGCTTCGCCCCTCGTACACCCCTCACAAGCTTCCGCACCGCGAGGAGCAGATCAACAACATGGCGACGATCCTCGTTACCGCGTTGCGGGGCGATACGCCCTCGAACATCCTGATATACGGCAAAACGGGGACCGGAAAGACCGCGAGCGCGAAGTTCGTCAGCGAGGAACTCGAAACGACCTCACGGAAGTACGAAGTCCCGTGCGAGGTACAGTACATCAACTGCGAGGTGACCGACACCCAGTATCGCGTCCTCGCACAGCTCGCGAACAAGTTCATCGAGCAAAACGAGGCGTACATCGAGGACCGCCTCGAGAAACTCGCGGAACTCAGGGACCTGGCCGCGGAGGATCCGGCCGAACTCGACGACACCGCCTTCGGGAGCGTCGCCGCCGTCGAGAACCGGATCGCCGACCTCGAGGACGATCTCGAGGAGTTCGACCCCGTCCCGATGACAGGATGGCCGACGGACCGCGTCTACTCGACGTTCTTCGACGCCGTCGACTACCACGAGCGCGTGGTCGTCATCATGCTCGACGAGATCGACAAACTCGTCGAGAAATCCGGCGATGACACCCTGTATAACCTTTCGCGGATGAACTCCGAACTCGAGAACTCCCGGGTGTCTATCATGGGAATCTCCAACGATCTCAAGTTCACCGATTTCCTCGATCCGCGGGTCAAATCCAGCCTCGGCGAGGAGGAGATCGTCTTCCCCCCGTACGACGCGACCCAACTCCGGGATATCCTCCAGCACCGCGCCGAGACCGCGTTCAAATCGGCGACGCTCTCGGAGGACGTCATCCCGCTGTGTGCCGCCTTTGCGGCCCAAGAGCACGGTGATGCTCGCCGAGCGCTCGATCTTCTCAGAACGGCGGGTGAACTCGCCGAACGTGATCGAACCGAAACTGTTGAGGAGAAACACGTCCGGAAGGCCCAAGAGAAGATCGAACTCGACCGGGTCGTCGAGGTCGTTCGGACGCTGCCCACCCAGTCGAAACTCGTCCTCTATGCGACGATCCTGCTCGAAAAGAACGGCGTCCACAACATCAACACCGGCGAGGTGTTCAATATCTACAAGCGGCTCTGCCAGGAGATCGACGCCGACGTCCTCACCCAGCGCCGGGTCACGGACTTGATAAGCGAACTCGACATGCTCGGCATCGTGAACGCGATCGTCGTCTCGAAGGGTCGCTACGGCCGGACGAAGGAAATCAACCTCTCGGTCCCCCTCGACGAAACGGAGGCGGTACTCCTCTCCGATTCGCGTGTCGGCGAGGTCGAGGACGCACAACCGTTCGTGCAGGCTCGCTTCGATAACTGAGATTCCGCACCGTTTGCCCCCGGGACGAATTGAAGAACTTAACCTACTCCCCCCAGAACTCCGACGTATGAGTCAAGCAACGAAAGTCGTCCTCGGTACTATCGGCGTCTCGGTCGTCGTCGGCCTCGCATTGCTCGTCGCCATTGCCATCGTCTGATGTTCGAGAATCGCCCGATCGCCGGCGAACTGGACACCGTCCGAACTGAACACGCGCCCTCGGCGCTCGTTTTCGACGTCGAACGGGATTTCGAGACGCTCCCTCCGTCGATCGCCGAGAACCTCCTCGCCGTCGTCGACGGGATCGACCCGCTGACGTACGATCCCGCGTGGCTCCCCGAGGACGCCCCCGAAACCCTCCGCCGCCTCGCCGGCGACGAGTTCACGATCGGGGCCCCCGGCGACGGCGGCGTCGCCTGGAGTCGACAGACCGATCCCCCGATCGTTCTCGTCAAACCGCGGCTTGAGGGATCACCGTCGGGATTCGTCGATTTCCTCGTCGCCGAGGCGCTCGTCGAAATCGGCCTCGGCGGCCCGGAGCACTTCCTCGGCTTCTTCGAGGCCGACTACCGATCGCTCGCGGACGCGACGCCGCTCTCGCCGGCCGACACCTACCAACTCGCCGCTGCACTGTTTAGTGCCTTCGTCGGCCGTTCGACCCGACAGGTGTTCTCCGGGTGGGACACCGAGTATCCGGGCCTCCACGCCGAATGGATCGATGCCGGCGAGCGCCTCGAACCCCGTCTCGGCGATCTGCCCCGTGACGTTGCTATCGGCCGGACGGGATTTTCCGAGGCGGCCGAACTCGCCTGTAGCGCGATCAAACACGACGCCGTCGTCCCGACCCCGTTCGACGCGCTCGATACCGCCGCGTACGACCAGTACGGGGCGGGCTTTGCGGTCCGGTGGGCAGAGAAGACGTTCGACGCGCTCGACGGCGAATGAAAACCCCGCATCTCGCTTTCCCTTTCTCGGATCAAACCCCCGCTGTGCCCACTACCGGTACGCCTGCAACCCTGTGAGGTCCTCACCCAGAACGAGCGTATGGATGTCGTGGGTCCCCTCGTAAGTGTAGACGGTTTCGAGGTTCGCCATGTGCCGCATCGGCGAGTAGTCAGCGGTGATCCCGTTGCCGCCGAGCATCTCGCGGGCGATCCGCGACTGATCGCGGGCCATCCGGACGTTGTTCCGCTTGGCCATCGAGACGTGCTGTGGGCGCATCTCGCCGCGCTCTTTCAGTTCGGTCAACCGATCCGCCAACAGCTGTGCCAGCGTGATCTGGGTCGCCATCTCGGCGAGTTTGTCCTGCTGGAGTTGGAAGCGACCGATCGGGCCGCCGAACTGCTCGCGGTCGATCGCGTACCCGCGGGCGGTTTCGAAGCAGTCGCGGGCCGCACCGACCGCCCCCCAGGCGATGCCGTAGCGGGCCTGCGTGAGACACGACAGCGGCCCTTTCATCCCTTCGACGCCGGGCAGGACGGCCGTCTCGTCGACCCGAACGTCGTCGAGGTGGATCTCGCCCGTGATCGAGGCCCGAAGCGAGAGCTTCTCGTGGATCCCGTTCGTCGTCACGCCCGCCTTCTCCGTATCGACGAGGAAGCCCCGCACCGTGTCGTCGTCGGAGCGATCCTTCGCCCATACGACGGCCACGTCGGCGATGGGTGAGTTCGTGATCCACGTCTTCGCGCCGTTGAGGACGTAGCCGTCGCCGTCGCGTTCGGCGTGGGTCTCCATCGCCGAGGGGTTCGACCCGTGTTCGGGCTCGGTGAGTCCGAAACAGCCGACCCGTTCGCCGGTTCCGAGATCCCACAGGTACTTTTCCTTCTGCTCATCGCTCCCGAAGGCGTGGATCGGGTACATCACGAGCGAACCCTGGACGGACGCCATCGAGCGGAGCCCCGAATCCCCGGCCTCCAGTTCCTGCATCAGGACGCCGTAGGCGCGCTCAGAGAGGTCCGCGAGGCCGTAGCCGTCGAGGTTCGGGGCGTAAAACCCGAGTTCGCCCATCTCCGTGATGAGCTCCTCCGGGAACGTCCCTTCGATCCAGTGGTCGCCGATATCCGGTTTGACCCGCTCTGTGACGAACTCGCGGGCGGTGTCCCGGACCATCCGCTCTTCCTCGGTCAGATCCGATTCGAGATCGAAGTAATCGAGCATACCCATACGTGGAGACCGACCGGTAAAAACACTCTGCCCGCAGAATCGGGTCCCGAATGTTACCCAACGCCCCTCTAAATTCGGACGGCCATCGAACGTGCTGTTCAAAACGGATCGCGCCCGCTGCCCGCCGCCGACTCTCACCCAAACGGACGGCCTCGATCCGCCCTTGGGGGAGGTCTTCCCCCCGGACGATAGACCCCGCCGTCTCGGGATCGTCCTCGGGGTGAGACTGGAGCCCGTAGACGTTTCAGTGCCGGAACCCGTGGCTCCCGTATTCGTTTCCGGCGATGATCTCGGCCCCGTCCGGAAGTCCCGTGACGGCGTCGGAGTGGGTAATAAATACGGTGAACTCCTCGGGGACGCCGTCGAAAAGCGCCGCACCGCGGTGTTCGACCGTTCGACACCCGAGTTCGTACTCGCCCATCGGCTCGACGGTCCCGCCCAACACGTCGGCCAGTAGCTGGCGGCCCCGACGGATCCCGAGAGCAGGAACGTTACGTTTGAGGGCTCGGCGAACCCGGGCTTCGGTCCCGGCGATCCAGTGTTCGTCCCAGTACACCGATGCCCGCGATCCGGTCACGACGCCGGCATCGAAGCGGCCGGGCTCCGGGAACCCCCGGTCGACGGCGGAAAACCGCCGCAGGTCCCCGTCGAATCCCCGACGGAAGCTCCGGGGCGTCGTCGGGTCGTTGCGGGAGGCATCCAGCAGCGCGATCCGAGGTATCATCGCCGGCCCGTACCGGCCCGATATATGAAACCGCCGCGTCGCCGGGGAGGTTCGCGCCGAGCTATGACACGTCCCGACCGTTCGAAATCCGCGTCAATCGACCGCAGCGTCCACATCACTGACGAATCCGTCGATCGCGTCCGTCACAGCCGCGGCGTGTTCGATGTAACAGCAGCGTTTCCCCTCGACTGCTTCGAACCGACCCCGCGGCAACTCCGCGGCCAGCGCCTTCCCCGCCTCGATCGGAACGACCGGGTCGTCGACGCCGTGACAGACGAGGGCGGGAACGGACTGCTCGTACAGCGGCCCCGAATCGAACCGGAGGGCGGCCTCCCGGTGTTCCGCGGCCGTCTCGCCGGTCGCGTCTTCCGCGCACCGCCACTCCGTGATCCGCTCGCCGAACCCCGTCGCCTCGAGAAACCGGTCTGTGAACGCGAGCGACAGCGAGGACCCGAACCGGTCGGGATCCGATGGATGGAGCGTCGACAGCGCCGCACGGTCGACTCGATCGCCCGAAGCCGACGCGCCGAGAAGCGACAGCGAGCGGGCGCGCCCGTGTTCGCGGGCGTACCGGAGCGCGATCATCGCACCGAGCCCGGCTCCGACGAGATGCACCCGCCGGACGCCGGCGTCCGAGAGCACCGCCTCCAGGTCGGCGGCGAAGCGATCGACCGTGTGTGGGCGTCCCGAATCGGAGCCGTCCGTTCCCCGAACGGCGGCAACGACAGTCCGATACGATCCGGCGAGCTCGGGCGCTTGCCACCCCCACACCCACGGTCCGAAGCCGACGTCGGGAACGAACGCGACGGTGGGGCGGTCCGCCTCGCCCCCGAGTTCGTACCGGAGGGTCGTCCCATCGACCGCAACCGTTGGCATACCTCGATGCACGCCCGCGGGACACATAGAACCCACCGACCGTTGATGACCGCGTAGCCGGCCGCCGGACGGTCCCGCCATCGACTACTGGCAGCCACCCGTGGGCGTCTCCGCATCTCGGGGATACACAGCGTTTTCCTATCGACGGCCGAACGGACGGTATGGATCCTGCCGCGCTCCGTGCGGACATCCCCGCCTGCGAATCGTGTGCGTATCTAAACACCGGTGCCAGCGGTCCGAGCCCGCGGTCCGTCGTCGAGGCGGTCACGGACGCCCAGCGCCGACACGAGTTCGACGTCTGCGAGACGGACCACTACACCGCGGCTGCGGAACTCCAAGACGAGGCCCGCCGCGCCGTCGCCAACTATCTCGGTTGTGCGCCGACCGACATCGCGCTCGTGGACTCGACGGGCGACGGGATCAGCCGGATCGCGAACGCGATCGACTGGGAACCGGGCGATGTCGTCGTCAACACGGATCTCGAACACCCATCCGGCGTGTTGCCGTGGCGGCGGCTCACCGAAGCGGGCGTCGAGGTGCGAACGCTTCCGTGTCCGGACGGCCGGCTCCCGATGGACGCCTACCGCGAGGCCGTCGCCGACGCCCGCCTCGTCTGTCTGAGCTCGGAAAGCTGGATCCACGGCACCCGGCTCTCGGTCGGCGAAGCAGTCGATGTCGCCCACGACGCCGGCGCGCTCGTGGTCGTCGACGCCGTCCAGACGGTCGGTCAACACCCCGTCGACGTCGCGGCGTGGGGAGCCGACGCCGTCTGTGCGTCGGGCCACAAGTGGTTGCTCGGCCCGTGGGGGGCCGGCTTCGCGTACATCGATCCCGACGCCTTAGAGGCGTTTCGCCCCCGTCACATCGGCTACCGAAGCGCGGTCGACCCAAACGGCGACGGTCTCGAGTACCACCCCGACGCGAGTCGCTTCGAAGTGTCGACGGAGTCGGTCGCCCCGTACGCCGGTCTGATCGAGGCGGTCGAGACGATCGAGGCGATCGGTTTCGGGACGATCGAGGCTCGCATCGAGGAGCTGACCGACCGGCTCAAATCCGGGCTCGGCGATCGGCTCGTCTCGCCACCGGGCTATGAGTCGGGGCTCGTCGCCTTCGAGGCTGACGACCCCGCCGCCGTCGTCGATCGCGCCGCCACAGCCGGAATCGTCGTCCGCGAGCTCCCCTCCGGGACGGTCCGGGCGTCGGTCCACGCGTTCAACACGGCCGATGAGATCGACCGGCTTCTCGACGCGGTCTGAACCGGCGCGTTCGGTCGCCCGGCGTCGTCGATGACCGCGCTTGAGAAGCCACCTGAACCCCCTTCGGCACGCCGTACCACACTATTATTATGTAGTTCGGGTCCCTCCGAAGTTATATGCCGGAATGTCAGAACTGCGGCGCGTTCGTGACGGCAGCGTACGCACGGGTT
>CAZOFL010000117.1:0-7311 GCA_964579035.1 uncultured Natronomonas sp.
ACACGAAACGACAGTCCCAAGATGTACACGTGAGGAACCGTGTTTAAATGCACCTGTCCGCACGAACCGCTGGATCGACAGCCCACAACCGAATTGGAGGGTTTCGAATGAGCTACGACGCCGAAAACGTCCGAACGAACGTCTTCGGCCGTGACGTGTCCCTCGAATTCGACGGTCCCTGGGGGAGCTACTGGCTCGTGTTTCTCCGATTGATCACCGGCTGGTGGTTCTTCGCCGCCGGCCTCGGGAAGATCGTCGAACACGGGGTGTTCTACGACGCCCACGGCTGGATGATGTTCGCGGCGGAGGGGACGCTCGTCTACCCGGTGACCTCGTGGTTCGCCGCGAACGCCGTCTGGCTGCCCAATCTCATGATTCCGTGGGGGCAACTCGCGATCGGGCTCGGGCTAATCGTCGGCTGTCTGACCCGCCTCGCGGCCGCCAACGGGGCGTTTCTGATGTTCTTTTTCTACTTCGGGAACGCCGACTGGGCGAACGGGTTCGTCAACGGTGATCTGTTCGGGCTGCTGTTGTTCGTGACGATCATCGTGTTCGGGGCCGGACGGGTGTTCGGGATCGACGGCTACCTCGAACGGACCGAACTCGTGGGAAACAACCGGTGGCTGCGATACCTCCTGGGGTGACAGACGATGGGAACTGACACGACCGAAACGGTGGATCGGATCGCGATGGTCCTCGGCGGCGGCCTCGTCTTCGTCGGGGTCGCCGTCATGGGCTTTATAAACGTCATCGCGGGTGCGCCGCACCTCCCGGTCGAGGAGGAGGGGGCGATCGTGGCGACGCCCGTCGTCGCGCCGGAACTCCGGGCGGGCCTCATCGCCGCCGGGCTCGGGGTGTGGTTCGTCTACGCGTTGTATACGCTCGCGACCCCGCCGGCGGACGGCGGGCGAGACGCCCCCGCGGCCCCGACCGACGACTGACACGGATCGACGCCGCGCTCCCCCGACGGAGCTTCCCGAACGGGGATTTAAATCCGAGAGCGAACTACTCGCGGGTATGGCTGCCGCCGACGCCCCCGTTCCGGAGTTACAGGCCCGCGCCGATTCGTGCGCGGCGCGGCTGTGTGCGGCCGACCGCGTCCTGCTCGCCTCCCACATCGACGCCGACGGGCTGACGAGCGCCGCGGTCGCGGCGACCGCGCTCGAACGGGCGGAGATCCCCTTCGAGACGGTGTTCGAGAAGCAACTCGACGCCGACGCGATCGCCGACATCGCCGCCCGGGAGTACGGGACGGTGCTTTTCACCGACTTCGGTAGCGGGCAACTGGATATCATCGCCGAGCACGAACGCGACGGCGACTTCGTCCCCGTCATCGCGGATCACCACCAGCCCGCCGACGCCGACACCGAGCTCCATCTCAACCCGTTGCTCGAAGGGATCGACGGCGCGTCGGAGCTCTCGGGAGCGGGTGCGGCGTACGTCCTCGCTCGCGCGCTCGCCGCCCGATCGGGAGCCGACGAACGGTTCGACAACCGGGATCTGGCGGCGCTTGCGGTCGTCGGCGCGGTCGGTGATATGCAGGCTTCGGAGGGCGAACTCCGCGGCGCGAACGCCGGGATTGTCGAGGAGGGCGTCGAGGCCGGCGTCTTGGAGGAGCGGACGGATCTCGCGATCTACGGCAAACAGACCCGGCCGCTGTTGAAACTCCTCGAGTACGCCTCCGACGTCCGGATTCCGGGGATCACGAACGACGAACGGGGCGTCGCCTCGTTTCTCGACGGGGTCGACGTGTCGTGTCGGACGGACGGTGACTGGAAGCGCTGGGTCGATCTGACCGACGACGAAAAGCAAACCCTCGCGAGCGCGTTAGTCAAACACGCCGTCTCCCGCGGCGTCCCGGCGTTCAAGATCGACCGGCTCGTCGGCACGAGCTACGTCCTCCGCGAGGAGCCCGTGGGGACGGAGCTGCGTGACGCCAGCGAGTTCTCAACGCTTCTGAACGCGACGGCCAGATACGAGCGGGCGGACGTCGGACTGGCCGTCTGTCTCGGCGACCGCGAAGGGGCGTTCGACCGGGCGAGGGAACTGCTCGCGAACCACCGTCGGAACCTCTCGGAGGGGATCGAGTGGGTCGAAGACAACGGCGTCACGCGCGAGGAGCACCTCCAGTGGTTCGACGCCGGCGACGAGATACGGGAGACGATCGTCGGCATCATCGCCGGCATGTCGATGGGGGCCGACGGCGTCGACCGCGGGACGCCGATCGTCGCCTTCGCCGAAAAGAGCGACGAGGAGACGAAAGTCTCCTCGCGGGGGACGGGCCCGCTCGTCGGGCGGGGGCTCGATCTGTCGGCCGCGATGGGCGAAGCCGCCCGGTCGGTCGGCGGGGACGGCGGCGGCCACGACATCGCCGCCGGGGCGACCATCCCGGCCGGAACCGAGACGGCATTCATCGAGCGCGCCGACGAACTCATCGGCGAACAGCTCCGATAAGGGTGGTGCCCGGCCGCACTATTTCGGGTCGAGGAACCGAGAGACCGGACCCGGCTCGGCGTCGTCCCGGACGGCCGCAGCCGTGTGCTCGCCGCTGACGAGACACATCGGGACGCCGATTCCCGGCGAGGTGTAGGAACCGGTGTAGTACAGCGACTCGACGGCCGAGGATCGTATCGACGGCCGGAGCGGTCCCGTCTGTCGGAGCGTGTGGGCGAGTCCGAGCGCCGTTCCCCGTGGCGCGCCGAAGCGCTCGCCGAACTCCGAGACGCAGGCGGTCCGCTCGAGGACGATCCGATCGCGCAACTCGACGCCGGTGTGGGCCTCGAGGTCGTCGATGACTTGCTCACGGAACCGCTCTCGGCTCCGGTCGTCGTCCCCGAGACCGGCCGCCAGCGGGACGAGCACGACGACCGCTTCGTGGCCGTCGGGCGCCATCGTCGGATCGGTCCGCGACGGGACGTTGACGTAGTAGGCGGGGTCCTCAGGCCAGGCGGGGTCCTCGAAGATCGCCTCGAAGTGTGCGTCCCAATCGGTCGGGAGGACGAGCGTGTGGTGTTCGAGCGGTTCGGCGTCGCCCTCGATACCGAGGTACATGAGAAACGCCGACGGCGCGTAGGTTCTCGAGTCCCAGTAGTCGTCGCCGTACTCCGAACTCCCGGCCGGGAGCAGCTCGCGTTCGACGTGGCAGGGGTTGGCGTTCGCGACGACGGTATCGGCTCGTCGCCCGCCGTTGCCGGTCCGCACGTCGACTCCGCCGCTGCCGGGATCGAGGCCGGTCACCTCCCGGCCGGTTTCGATCTCGACGCCTAGCTCGGTCGCGAGGTCGGCTATCCCGTCTACGACCGAGGCGATCCCGCCGGTCGGATGGTAGACGCCGAGGTTGAAATCGACGTGGGACATGAGCGTGTAGATCGCCGGCGTGTTCGTCGGTGCGCCGCCGAGGAACACGAGCGTGTACTGGACGAGTTGCTGGAGCTTCGGGTGCTCGAACCGCTTGCCAACGTGCTCCTGCATCGAGTCCAGAAGCGTCACGCCGCGGGCCGCCCGGAGCAGCCGGGGGTCCAGGCAGTCCCGAAAGCGCGATCGATCGCGGTAGACGAACTCCTCGACGCCGATCTCGTAGGCGCGTTCGGCCTCGTCGAGATACGACCGAAACGCTTCGGCCGCCCCGGGCTCGTACGACTCGAAGATCTCCGCGACCGCTTCGGGATCGTCCGGCACGTCGACCCGATCGCCGTCCTTCCAGAAGATCCGGTAGTGGGGGTCGAGGCGGGTGAGGTCGTAGTACTCCTCGGGACGCCGATCGAAGTGGCCGAAGAACCGCTCGAACGTATCGGGCATGAGATACCACGACGGGCCGGTGTCGATGCGGAACCCGTCGGCTTCGATGCGGCCGGCCACGCCGCCCACCTCGTCGTGTCGCTCGAGCAGCCGCACGTCCGCGCCGTCTGCGGCGAGATAGCAGGCAGCCGAGAGCCCGCCGAACCCCCCGCCGACGACGGTCACGTCGTCGCCCTCGAGCGGTTGTGTGTCGATTCGCGATGCCGTTTCGGTGTCGGTGAATCCGAGCATTATGGGGTGTACCAGATGCCGCGATCGTGGTCGAGCCAACTCCCGACGACGACGTGCGGGAGGGCGATGATGCTTATGAACACGCTGAAGAAGGCGACGCCGCTCACGAGCAGGGTCCCGCCGGACATGGGGTTCGGCGCGAGGGACGCAATCAGCGCCGCAAGCCCAAACGTGGCGATCGTGCCCGCGATGAACGCGACGATCACTTTGTGTGGTGAGGGGATCGATTCGGGGTCCGGGGAGGGAAGCGTCCCGCGGACCGCCTCCGCCCGGGCGCTCTGTCGCATCGAGTACCACAGCGGGAAGTACAGTCCGACGGCGATCACCACGGGAACGACAGCGAAGTACGCGATCAAAAGCGCCGTCTCGCCGGCGTCGACGGCCCACGTCGACAGCCCGTCGCGGCGGAGGAAGCCGAGTCCGACGTGGACGGCGACTGCGACGGCGAAGGCGGCACCGAGCGCCACCCTCAAATCACCGTAGTACGGCGCGGCGGCTGCGAACGCCCCCGGCTGGAAGATGTCGATCATGAACGTGCTGAACGCGGCGAAGTCGCCGGGCCAAAAGTAGATCGGGACGATCATCACCGTCCCGCCCCGGACGAACGCGGCGAGCGCGCGCTGTGGCTTCGTCCGGAGGTGGTCGGTTCCGACGAGCGTATCAAGGACCCGCAACCCGCCGTGGCCGCCCTTCGCGACAGCGACGGCGATGGCCAAAGCGAGTCCTGCGACCGGAGCGACGAAAAACAGCGCGACGAAGCCGGCCACCATGAGCACATAAAGGCCGAGATACCGCGCGCTGAACGGCAGCCCACGGTTCCGGAGGTTCGACATGTGCTCGTAGCCGCCGTACGGGAGGTTCAACGCGACCATCCCGAAGAGGTAGATCCCCGCCTGCGTCCGCATGTCGAACGTCGTGTTCGCCCACTGTGCGAGCAGAAACCACCCGACGAGCGCGACCAACACGATCCGGGAAGCCGACAGTAACCACCGTTCCCGGTCGCTCGGGAGCCGCGCTATCCGTGATTCGACCGTTGCCATACGACAGGATACGGCCGCGACGCCTCTCCCTCCCGGCCCATCGTTTTTTGGTATTTTTTATACGCTACCGTTCGGACGCGAACGGACTCGCCGTCTCCGTCCACGCCCACCCGGGGAGTCGCGTCTGGAATCCGGCCGCGAGCGCGGCGTCGAGGTCGTCGGTTCCGGCCGGTTCCTCGGGGTCGCCGTGGGTGTGGGCGTCGGCAAAATGGAACGTCGCCTCCGCCAACAGCGCGAACGGTTCGCCGCCCGCGATCGTGGCGGCCAGTTTCCGTCCGAGGAACTCGTCGACGACGAAGCCCGGGTAGTCCCCCGCGCAGTCGAGATCCCGCAACAGCCCACAGAGGGCGGTGACGTTGACCGCCCGATCGCCGTCGGCGAACAGATCGTCGACCTCGGATCTATACCCCTCGATCGACACGTGCTCGATTTCGACCCCGAACAGCGGCCCGAGCCGATCCCGGGTATCGTTTATAAGCCCCGGGATCGAGTCCCGCGTTCTGAGCCGTTCGTGCTCCGCCGCGACGGTCCCAGCGGTGACTTTCATACGTTTCTTTGCGAAGGGTTTTATATTAGTGGTCGGTTAGACACCAGTACGAGCGGGTTTTCCGGTGCCTCCCGCGGCCGTCGTCCGACGACAGCCACCGTGTATCCGAACCAATGACTCAACGTCACGTACGCAGTCGGCGACCCCGCCTGCGACCGACGGGTGGAACGCGCAGAGAGGCCGGAGCCCCATCAAAGGATTTCTAACGCATGAGTGCAGTAGAGCGGAAACTCGATGATATCAAGGCGACGATCGTCAGCGAAGTACCGAACGACATCTCCGTCTCCGACGTGAAATACGAGGGGCCGGAACTGGTCGTCTACACCCGCGATCCGAAGAAGTTCGCGAGCGACGGCGATCTGATCCGCCGTCTCGCTTCGAAGCTCAGAAAACGGATCACGGTTCGGCCGGACCCGGACGTCCTCGCCAGGCCGGGCGAGGCCCGCGAGCGGATCATGAGCGTGATCCCCGAGGAAGCGGGCGTTACGGACCTCGATTTCCACGCCGACACCGGGGAGGTGGTCATCGAGGCCGAAAAGCCCGGAATGGTGATCGGCCGTCACGGCTCGACGCTCAGGGAGATCACCCAGCAGGTCGGCTGGACGCCCGAGGTCGTCCGGACCCCGCCGATCGAGTCCTCGACGGTCTCGAACGTCCGGAACTTCCTGAAACAGGAGCGCGAGGAGCGCCGCGACATCCTCGAGCGGATCGGCCGACAGATCCACCGCGAGGAGATGTCCGACGACGAGTGGGTCCGGATCACGACGCTCGGCTGTTGCCGGGAGGTCGGCCGCGCCGCGTTCATCCTCAACACGCCGGAGACGCGCGTGCTCATCGACTGTGGGGACAAACCGGGCGCGGAGGGCGAAGTTCCGTACCTGCAGGTGCCCGAGGCGCTCGGCGCCGGCGCCTCGAACATCGATGCGGTCGTGCTCACCCACGCCCACCTCGATCACTCGGCGCTGGTCCCGCTGCTGTTTAAATACGGCTACGACGGCCCGATCTACTGTACCGAACCGACGCGTGATCTGATGGGCCTTTTGACGCTCGATTATCTCGATGTCGCCGCGAAGGAGGGGCGCGCGCCCCCTTACGAGTCCGCACAGGTCCGCGAGGCGATCAAACACTGCATTCCGGTCGAGTACGGCGACGTGACCGACATCGCACCCGACCTGAAACTCACCTTCCACAACGCCGGCCACATCCTCGGGTCGGCGGTCACGCATTTCCACGTCGGCGACGGCCTCTACAACGTCGCCTTCTCCGGTGACATCCACTACGACGACACGCGGCTGTTCAACGGCGCAGTCAACGACTTCCCGCGCGTCGAGACGCTCGTCATGGAGTCGACCTACGGCGGGCGGAACGACTACCAGACCGACCAGGAGGACTCCGAGGAGAAACTCAAGGAGGTGATCCGCGAGACGACGACCGAGGGCGGAAAAATCCTCATTCCCGCCTTCGCGGTCGGTCGCTCACAGGAAATCATGCTCGTCCTCGAGGAGGCGATGCGAAAGGGCGAGATTCCGACCGTCCCGGTGCACCTCGATGGGATGATCTGGGAAGCGACGGCGATCCACACCACCTACCCCGAGTACCTCCGCGACGACCTCCGGGACCGGATCTTCCACGACGACGAGAACCCCTTCCTCGCCGATCAGTTCAACCACATCGACGGCGGCGAGGACGAACGCC
>CAZOFL010000118.1:0-7258 GCA_964579035.1 uncultured Natronomonas sp.
TCGTCGTGTGTCGGATGATGTCCGCGACGACGATGTCGCCGTCGTAGACGGCGTCCTTTATGTCGATCACGTCGTTTTTGTCGCTGATCTCGGCGAAGCGAACCTGTACCGTCGCCGTCGAAGCGTCGGCGTCGAAGTCGTCGACGTCGAGTTCGACGTAGTCCTCGGTGCTGGCCGACCCGCCGCCGAGGAGTTTACTCATAAGTCCCATACGTTCGACAGCGGTTGCCGGTGGCATAGGTCTTACGTCCGACGGAGTCCCGTTTCTGGATCCGTTGTTCGGGAGGCATCGTCCGTATCAGACGTGGAACTCATAAAGATCGTCACCGACGTGGTGCAGCGTCTCGACGACTTTTCCGGAATCGCCGACCATCTCAGACCCCTCGGCATCGGCGCGCCCGATCGCCAGCGCCTTGCCGTGTGCCTCCTCGACGATGACGACGAGGTCACCCGGTTCGATATCGTCGGTCGCCTCCGTGATTCCGGGTCGCATCACGTTCGCGCCGTCGGAGACGAACGAGATCGCGCCCGTATCGACCGTGACGACGTGGCGTTCGGGGGGATGGGCGTTCGCACCGCGGACGGTGACGAAGAGGTCGTCGTCGAACGATGCGACGAGTGCCTCGCCGTCGACGAGGACGACTTCCCGATCAACGTCGGTGAACTCGACCCGTTCGTAGCTGTCACCGTCGAGATCGATCCCGAGGTGATCCGCGAGTGACGCCTCCAGGTCGCCGATCTCGTCGGACCGGAGGTGGTGGCGGGATTTGACCTGCATATCCGTGCTTCCGCGCGTCATCGATTAAAAACCCCGGTTGATCTCCGGCGGGCGAACGCAGTCCTTTTGCGATAAAAACGCATTGCACCACGTATGAGCGATTTCGACAGGGAAGCCGAACGCGAAAAACTCCGCGAAAAGTACGAACGCGACAAACAAAAGCGGGAGGCCTCCGAGCGGATGAGCGAGCTCCTCCTCCAAGGAGCGACGATGACGAACCGGCACTGTCCGGAGTGTCAGTCCCCGGTGTTTCGGTACGACGGCCGGGAGTTCTGTCCGACCTGTGAGAACGAAGTTACGGAGGACGGCGAGCTCCTCGGCGCCGGGGAGGGGGCAGCCTCGGCCGAGGAAACCGACGACGACGGAACCGAACCCTCCGACACCGGCGTCGGAATCGAGGCCACCGACTCGTCCTCGACGCCGGAGTCTGACAACAGCGCGGCCCCCGGAACAGCGGGCGGCTCCGAGGCTAACGACGGCGTCGGCGTGGAAGCCGCCGACGCGGGCGAGCGATCCGACCTCCAGGACGGTGCCCCACCGGCACCGTCGGACGATCGCCGCCCGGCACGGGTCGATCCCCCGGCGAACAGGGAGCCGGAAGGCGGCCAGGAGAAAAAAAAGCACGACGACAACCGAGGGCGACGCGGTGAACCGGGGGCGGAGCGCGGAACGCTCCGGGAGGCCGAACGGACGCTGGTCGCCGAGGTCGGGTCGTTAACGCGGCGGGCCGAGGAGACGCGCGATGTCGGCCGGAAACGCGACCTACTGGCGGCGGCACGCGAGGCCGCGGAGACGCTCGAGGCAGTCCGGCGCCTCTAGTCGCGGTTCGCGTACTCGCGTTTCGTCACGTCGGTGATTCGGTCGGCAGTCACCTCACCGACCCCGTCGACATCGAGGAGGGCCGCCTCGTCGGCACTCATGACCGCTTCGACGCTGCCGAAGTGCTCTAAGAGCGTCCGGGCGGTCACGGGGCCGACCTCCGCGACCGCGCCGACGACGTACTCCTGCTGTTCGGCGAGCGTCTTGCCGCCCTTCTCGCCGTGGACTGAAACGGTCCTGTCGTCGGTCTCCTGCTCGCGGCGAGCGATGACCTCGAGCAGGTCCGCGGTGTCGTCGGCGTCCTCCGTCCGCAACACACTGGCGCCGAAATCGACCGCAAGCGAAGCCAACGCGCCCCGTATCGCGTTCGGGTGGACGTTCCGGGACTCGTAGAGGCGGTCGCCCTCGATGATCACGACCGGGCGGGCGTAGTAGCGCGCGGCCGCGCCGACCTGATCGAACAGCGACCGGTCGCCGCCGACGAGCGTCTCGAGGAAGTCATCGACCGCCTTCCGCTCGACGACGACCCGATCCGAGAGGACGTAATCGCCAACTTCGAGCGTTTCGAGCCGCGTTTCGATCCCGTCGCGCGTCGAGAGTTCCCGGGCGATGTGGGAGTCGAGCTCCCGTTGGTCGGCGACGATTTCGACGGCCTCATCGTCGGGTCTGGGTTCGGCGACCGTCGGGTCGTCGTCGCCGTCTGTCGGATCGGCCGCCGTTCCCTCCGGGTCGGCGGCGGTGTCCGGACCGGCGCTCCCGGCGAAATCCGCGAGCCCGGCCTGCCCGGTTCCGTCCGATTTCGTCGACGGTTCGTCGTCGGGGCGACTCGATGGCGCTCCGGAAGCCACCGAGTCCTCCGCGTTCGAATCGGTGTCACCGTTCTCGGCACCGCCGTTGTCGGTCCCGAACTGGTCGATTTCAACCTGGGTTTCGATTTCGGCCTCGATCTCGCCTTCGAGGTTTTTCAGCTTCCGGAGTTCCTCTTCCATCCGCTTTTCTTCGTTTCGGGACATCCAGAAGAAAGCCTCGTCGCGGGTATCCTCGGCGAGGAGAACGACGACGCGGCCATCGCTCGCACGTCCCGTTCGCCCCTTCCGCTGGATCGATCGGATCCCTTTGGGAACAGGTTCATAAAAAAGGACGAGGTCGACGTCGGGGACATCGAGGCCCTCCTCGGCGACCGACGTCGAGACGAGGACCTCGAACTCGCCGGATCTGAAAGCATCGAGCGTGTCCTTCTGTTCGGTCTGGGTCATCCCATCGGAGCCCTCCTTGTCGCCCTGTCCGACGAACCGGCGGGTCGAGAAGTGCTCGCCGAGGAACGCCGTCAGCGTCTCCGCGGTGTCTCTCGATTCCGTGAACACGATCACCCGCTCGCCGTCCTCGATCCCGAGCGTCTGTGCGAGCAGGATCCGGGTCCTGCGGAACTTCGGGTGGAGGTCGTCGAAGGACTCGGCGCGGCGCATGGCCTCCTTGACGCGGGGGTCGCTGACGAACCGCTGGCTGGCCTTCGAGGCGCTCGAGGATTTGGCGTCCTCTCGCTGGCGCTCGAAGTATCGGCGAAGCGATTCGACGCTCTGTGTCTCGACCAACTCGACAGCCCGACGGAGTTTCATGATCTCGGCGTGGGCGCTCATCCCCTTGTACCCATTCGAGTTGTCGTTGTCGATCAACTCTTGAAGCTTTCCACGTATGGCGTTGAGTTGCGATTGGGACATGCTCGGGTCCGTCGAGTTCGTCACGCCCAGCCCTTTCAGCTTCGTCAGCCGTTCGGCGATCACGTCGTTGAGCGCGTCCCGTATCTCGATAACCGTCTCCGGGAGTTCGACGCGCTCCCACTCGACGTCCGTGGTGTGGGTGTGTGCGGACACGTCGGCGTCGTTCTCCGTCATGACCGCGACATCCCGTAGTCCGAGGTTGTCACAGACGGTCAAAATCCCCTCCTTGTCGCCGCCCGGGGAGGCGCTCATGCCGGTGACGAGCGGATCCTCCGCGTCGGCGTGGTACCGGTCGGCGATGTAGTTGTACGCGTAGTTCCCCGTCGCGCGGTGACACTCGTCGAAAGTGAGGTGTGTTACGTCGGAAAGCGAGATCCGGTTGCCGACGAGGTCGTTTTCTATCACCTGCGGGGTCGCACAGACGACGCGGGCGGATTCCCACAGCTCGGCCCGGTCGTCCGGCCTGACGTCCCCGGTGAACACGACGATGTCATCGTCGTCGATCTGTAACGCTTCCCGATAGAACGTGGCATGCTGTTGGACGAGGGGTTTCGTCGGCGCGAGGAGCACCGACGTGCCGCCGCGGGAGGCCAGTCGATCGGCGGTGACGAGGAGGCTAACCGCCGTCTTTCCGAGTCCGGTGGGCAGACAAACGAGAGTGTGATCCGCGCCGGCAGTCTCGGCCAGACTGAGCTGGTAGCGGCGCTTTTCGAGCAGCTCCTCCGTCAGAAGTGGCCCGTCGATGTACTCCGTACCCTCGGACGCTGTCGCCATCTACGGATTGATTAGCCGTTTCGTTGTATAAGGGTTCGGTCGGCGGGGTGAAAGTGGAGCGTCCGATGGGTTATATACTATGACGCGGCCACAGCCCGCATCCGCTGGGAAGCCGTCGACGGTCCGCCGAGGCGGAAGCGCGGCGCACGGGCCGTCGGGAGGGTGCGCCGCCTGTTCGCCACCCGGAGCAAGCGGTCCAAAAACCCGTCAGTTACAGTTCCGAGACGGACGCGCCGGCGACCAGCCGCTCGATTGCGGCCGGAAGATCGGCTGTGAGGATGCGCGTCTGTTCCGTCGAATCCCGTTCCCGGACGGTCACGGTGTCGCCGTCGACGGTTTCGTAATCGACGGTAACGCAGTAGGGCGTCCCCACTTCGTCCTGTCTCCGGTAGCGTCGACCGATGTTCCCGGTGTCGTCGTACGTGACCTCGAACCCCTCGGTACGGAGCCGTTCGGCGATCGATCGGGCCCGATCGTCGAGACCGTCCTTGGCCATCAGCGGGAAGACGGCGACCGTCGTCGGGGCCACGGCGGGCGGGAGTTCGAGGAACGACCGCTCCTCGCCGTCGACGACATCGGACCCGTGTGTGTGAATCAACACGCTGTAGACGAGTCTGTCGACGCCAAAGGACGGTTCGACGACGTGCGGCGTGATGTGTTCGCCCGCCTCCGTCTGTTCCTCGACGGCGAACCCGGTCTTCTCAACGGGAATCGTGTACCCCTCGCCGTCAAGTTCGACCGTCACAGTGTCACCGTCGAACGCCGATCGGTCCCGGCCGGCGAGCGCGTCGAGGGCTTCGGCGATCCCGGCCGCATCGCCGCCGAATTCCGGGCCGAGGTAGCTCATATCGGGGTCGACAACCGCACGCTCGACGGTTTTCGGCTCGTCGTACTGCCGAAACAGGGTGAACGACTCGTCGGAGTACTCGGCGTGTTTCGAGAGGTCGTAATCCGATCGGTAAGCGAACCCGGTCACTTCGATCCAGTTGCCGCCGAGTTCGGTTTCGGCGTCCCAGCAGTCGGCGGCGTAGTGAGCCCGTTCACCGGGCAGGTGCTGCCGGTAGCGGAACCGGTCCATGTCGATCCCGATGCGTTCGTAGAACTCGATCGAGCAGCCGAGATAGTAGGCGACCCACTCGTTCCCGACGATCCCCGCATCGAGCGCTTCGCGAACGGTGCGTGTCTCGACGGATCCGTCGATATCGCCCTGGGCGGCCGCGGAGTACAGCGGAAGCTCGACATCGGCGACCCGGTCGATCGGCGGTTCGTCGCGTTCGGGATCGATGAACTGCTCCAGTTCCGCCTGTGTGAACTCCCGGACGCGAACGAGCGCCCGGCGGGGTGAGATTTCGTTGCGGTACGCCCGTCCGATCTGGGCGACACCGAACGGGAGCTGGTTTCTGGCGTACTCCTTGAGCCGCGGGAATTCGACAAAGATACCCTGCGCCGTCTCGGGACGGAGGTATCCCGGCGACCCCGACCCGGGACCGATGTTCGTCCCGAACATGAGATTGAACTCCTCGATCGGCTCCTCGGCGAGTTCGGCCCCGCAGGACGGACAGACGATACCGTGTTCGGTGACGAGTTTCCCGACCCGCTCGGTACCGAGCGCCTCCGCGTCCTCGATGCCGGCGACGGCGTCCTCGACGAGGTGGTCGGCGCGGTGGGTCGCACCGCACTCGGCGCATTCGACGATCATGTCGTCGAAACCATCGAGGTGACCGGACGCCTCGAACACCGCTTCGGGCATCACGGTCGGCGCTTCGAGTTCGACGTTACCGAGTTCGCGGACGAAGCGGTCGCGCCAGAGGTCCTCGAGGTTCCGTTTGAGTGCAGCGCCTTCGGGACCGTACGTGTAGAATCCGGCGGTGCCGCCGTACGCCTCGTTCGAGGCGAAAAAGAACCCGCGGCGTTTGGCGAGTTCGGCGAGAGCCGCCGTTTCGCTCATTCGAGCGCCTCCAGCAGATCGATGTCCCGAACGATACCGACAAGCTCGTCACCGGAGAGCAGCGGGATCTGCTCGATGTCGTTCGAGATCATCAGCTGTGCCGCTTCACGAGCGGTTCGGGTCCTCGAAACAGTGACCAGATCGTTGCTCATGAACTCCGAAACCGCAGTCGAAGGGATTTCGACGTTCAGCGTCGGTATCGACCGGCTCCCGACGGCTTTGATCCCTTCCCACATCCACTCGTCGTCCTGGTTGGCAACGGCGTCGCCCGGGTCCGACTGGCCCTGGACGACGCGGGCAACGTCGATGATGTCGACCTCGGTGAGCATCCCGGTCTGGCGGCCGTCGTCGTCCAACACGACGGCGTAGGGGACGTTCGCGTACGAAAGCTCCCGTTCGGCGACCGGCAACGGCGTTTCCTGATACACCGTGTTAACCGACCGCGTCGCCAGCCCTTCGACGACCGTATCGCCGTCCCGCTCGCCCTCGGCGATGGCCCGGACGATGTCGGTGACTGTCACGATACCGACCAGTTCTCCGTCTTCGACGACCGGGACCCGCCGTTCCCCGGACTCGAGGACGAGTTCGGCGAGTTCGGTCAGCGACGCGGCGCGACCGATCGTCGGGACGTCCTGCACGAGGAGCGCGAGTTGGTCCTCATCGGGCTGTTCGATGAGCGATCCGCGGGTGACGAGTCCGCGGAACGTCTCCCCGTCGTCGTCGGACCTGATCACAGGAACCGACGAGAACCCACGATCCTGCAAGTAGTCGAGTACGTCCTCTCGCGTCCCTGGGATCTCGGCGGTAATCACCTCCGACCGCGGCGTCATCACATCTGCGACGTTCATACCGACTTCCTTCCGTCGCCTCCGTACTAAGTCCACCGACCTGTCCCGTTCGGCGAACGACAGGTCATCGGCCCCAAAAGCGCGCCGGGGACGACCCGCGAGGGCGTCGGGTCCTGTCTCGTATCAAAGACACGACAGCCGCTGTTGCGGCGACTGGGCGGACGCCGGGTGTTCAGATCGGACTGTTCACCTGTTTCGAACTCGGGCGATCAGCGCCACCACAAGCAGCGCGAACGCGACCGATACCAGGTCGAAGCCGGGGAGATCCGCCGGCTCGTCGACCGGCGTGTCCGGACTCCCCTCGCCGCCGAACTCGTCGCCGATGGTTATCGTGCCGATTTCGGTGCCATCGAGCATGACTGCTCCGCTGTCG
>CAZOFL010000119.1:0-7008 GCA_964579035.1 uncultured Natronomonas sp.
CGATCTCGTCTTCGAAATCGATCACGTCGTGGAGGCCCTCCTCGGCCTCTTCGGAGTGCTCCGTCGAGTGTGCCTTGAGTAGCTCTTCCATGGTGTCGAACTCGTGGATCTCGAGGGTATCGTACCGGGTGTCCGCCGGATCGACCGGGATCGTATCGCTCGAGTCGTAGTACTCCATGTCGTCGGAGATCGCGTCCTCGTCCTCGGGGTCGACCTGTACGGAGAGGGTGTAGTCGACGCCCGGGAGCTGTGAGTTGTGCGGCCCATGGACCGTTTCGAGGTAGTCGATGAGTTCCTCTCTGCTGACGCCGGGCTTCGGTTTCTTGAGTAGCACCAGTTTTACCATCGTATCTAGTTGAACGTGCAACTCGTATAATCCTTGCTACGGTCGCGTACATCGCGTCCGGATCGACGACCCGTTTCCCCCGGATTCCCGTTTCGAGGGGATGTTCCGGCGCAGGCGAATCAACCGTTCCGGATGTACTGGCTGTACGCGGCGTTCGCCACCGGGAGCACGATCGATCCGACGATCAACACCACGAGTACGATCCGGAGCGGTGCATCGAGGAAGATCGTCGCATCTCCCAACTGGAACGATCTGAGGACGTTTTCCTCGATGATCGGCCCCAGTATCAGCCCCAGAATGAACGCCACCGTCGAGTACTTGAACTTGATCATCAGGTACCCGATCAGCCCGAACGCGACGAGGATCGCCACGTCGACGAAGCTCAACGCGAGTGCGTACGTGCCGACGACACAGAGGATGATGACCGGCGGGACGAGGGTCGTCATCTCGATGTGTGCGACCCGGGCGATCTGTGTCGCGGTCGCCAACCCGACGAAAAGTAACGCGACGCCGGCGATGGCCACCGAAACGAACGTCGCGTAGGACAGATGAACCGAGTCACCGAACAGTCCGGGGCCGGGGTTGAGCCCGTGCATCAACATCCCGCCGAGTATCACCGCCGCCGTCGGGCTCCCGGGGATGGCAAAGGCGAGCAGCGGCACGAGCGAACTCGCGATGGTTCCGCTGTTTGCCGATTCGGCCGAGATCACGCCGCGGACGTCGCCGGTCCCAAAGGACTCGGTGTCCTTCGCTGTCCCCTTCTCGAGCGCGTACGCGAAGATGTTCGACACCGCGCCGCCCGCTGCCGGAATGAATCCGATGACGATCGCGACGAGCAGCGATTTGATGAACGTGAGTGGGTTCCGAACGAAGATATCAGCGAGGCGATCGGCGACCTCGAAGGACCGCGGCGAGTCGCCCGCCGAGACGTCGTCCGGCGAGCCGTCGATGGCGTTGTCGCCTCCGGCCGACTGCGAGTCGGCGAGCGACCCCTGGTAGCCGGTGAGTTTCAACATCTCCGCGATCGCGAAGATCCCGAGCAACACCGCGACGAACTCGACGCCGTCACTGAGACCGAGGATGCCGAACGTGTACCTCGCTTCGACCGAAACCGGCGGCATCCCGATCGTCGAGATCATCACGCCGAAGCCGGCCATCATGAGGGCCTTCCCCATCGAGTACTGGCTGATGAGCGGGATGATCGTCAGCCCGAATATCGCCACGAGCGCGTACTCCGGCGTCCCAAACAGCGCGATCACGGCGATGAGGATCGGCACCGAGACGATCAACAACAAGGCGGCGAGTACGGTCCCGAACGCAGAGGCGAGTACCGAAATCTGGATCGCGTATCCGGCCTCGCCGCGCAACGAGAACGGGTATCCGTCGAACGTACTCGCTATCGCGCCGGCGGTTCCGGGAACGTTGAGCAGGATCGCAGAGACTGCGCCGCCGTACATTCCACCGACGTAGATCGCAAACAGGAGACTCAGCGCTTCCCACGTCTGCAGTCCGAGCGTCAACGGGAGCGCCAACGCGATGCCCGGGACGGGGCCGATACCCGGTGTTGCGCCGAGAGCCAACCCGAGGGCGACGCCGAGGAGGATTAAAAACAGGGTAAACGGCGTCGCGATGAGGGCGACCCCCTCCATCAACGACGCGAGCGAACTCACAGACCGACCTCCGGGATCTCAAACAACTGATGTCCGGGCCTGAAAAGCGGCGTCTCGAGCCACATCCCGAAGAACACCAACGCACCGACTGTGAACGCAAAGAGGGCGACAAACACCCGCGGGCGGAGCCCCACGACTTTGCCGTACATCGCCAAGAACAGTAGCGAGGAGATGAACACGCCGAACAGCCACGCTAGACCGGCGTACAAGACGATGAGGACGGACACGGTCGCTCTGTGTGTGACCGTCGCGTCGGTAAACGGAACCCGATACTCCATCAGAGGTTGGTCGATCCGGAACTCCCCCGGATCCGCCATCCCGACTTTAGGCGTCGAATCGCCGTCGTCACCGTCCGTGCCGTGAAGCTGGTCTTTGATCTCCGGGTTATCCTGCACCTGGTCTACGAGGTTCGCGTCGGTCTTCGCAAGCAGGTCGAACCGGTCGTTGAGAACGACGAAGACGCCCAGTACGACCGTGGCCGTCCCCGCTATCTGTGGGAGATACTGGACTTCCTGTCCGTACTGGAACGATCCGATTACCATCGCTGCCGAGACGGCGACGACCACGCCGACGAGCGCCTGTTCTTCGCGGTTCATGTGAAACTATCGACGACCCATTGCCGTTATCCTGACCATCCGGGCGTCCGGACTCCGATAAGGACCCTTCGATCCACCGACGAACCGGCGTCCATCAGAGATCTTGCAACCCTTCGACGTCGACCTCGTCTCTGAACGCTTCCCACGTTTCGTCGCGGATCGTTTCGTGTTCGGACGGCGTTCTGTACGGGCCGATCACGTTGCCCGCTTCCTCGGCCCACTCGATCAGCTCCGGATCGTTGACGGCTTCCTCGAGCGCCGCGGCGACGGTCTCGATCCGATCTTGCGGGGTCCCCTCCGGCCAGTAATATCCGTAGTTGAACTGGCCGAGCCGCTGGTATGCGGGGTAGCCGGCCGCCGCGAGGTGGGGAACGTCGGGGTCGACGAGCTGGTCTGCCGGCACGACCTCGCTTGCGTCCTCGGTGACAGCGCCGAGCACGTCGAGCTCGTCGAGGAGCCCCTCGCCGGCCGCCGCGGTGTCCGTCGCGACGGCAGCCGGAACCTCGCCCGTGACGACTGCCTCGACCGTGGGCCCGGAGCCGGTGTAGGCGACTCGATTTGCGCTCTCGGGAAGCGTTCCGTCGTTCCGCATCGCCGCGAACGTCGCCGAGTGTGACCCCGAGTTGTCACCGGCCCCGAAGTTCTGAATCTCGCCGCTTTCGTATCGGCTGAAGAGGTCGTCCCAGCTTTCGACGCCGAGGTCGGGATCAGCGAAGATGATCTCCCGCGTCGATTCGGTCTTTACACCACCGGTCTCGAACTCGAGCCAGTCGTGTGGCGTGTCGTTGGTGAGGTGTGCGACCTCCGCGAACCCCTGACTGTCGCTTGCGAGGGTGTACCCGTCCGGTTCGGCGTTCGCCAACTCGGCGAACCCACGGGTACCACCGCCACCGGAGATGTTCTCGAATTGGACGTCGACGCCGAGGTTTTCGGCGACAGTCGGGAAGACGCCGCGTGCCCAGAAGTCGACGCCTCCACCCGGATCGAACGGGATGATAAACCGGATGGTCTCGTCCGGATAGCCGTCACCGTTGCCGGTACCATTGCCGTTGCCGTTGCCGTTACCACCGTTGCCGTTGCCGGCACAGCCGGCGAGCAATCCGGTGGCGCCGGCCGCCGCAGCGGCGAGGTAGCTCCGTCTGGAGAACCGATCGTCTCTCGTTCCGAGTGGCTTTTTGCGTGCCATATTCCCATGTATCCGATCGTACACTTTAACGTTTCGTTAGTAGACAATTGGTTGTGGGCCGATCGTTTATATTATATATATTGTAAAGAAATCGGACGATTGTAGCGTATGTGGTTATATAATGATTTTTCATTGCACAAATGTGGAATAGCTACCACCTTCGGATCCACAGCGAGCGATCGAGACGACACAATCTTTATTCACCGATGACCGTACCCTCCGGCATGGCAGACGACCAGCCTCACCGCAGGCACATCCGGCGGACGATCGATCTCGCCCGAGACGCGGCCGAACGGGGCGACCGCCCCTGTGGCTCCCTGCTCGTCAACGAGGGGACCGTCCTCAAGGAAGATACGAACAGGGTGTACACCGACGACGACATCGCGCTCCATCCCGAACTGTCGTTGCTCCGGTGGGCCGACCGCGAACTTTCGAGCGAGGAGTTGGCTCACACGACACTGTATACGACGGTCGAACCGTGCTCGATGTGCGCAACGGCGCTGTCGATGACTGAACTCGACCGGGTGGTGTTTTGCGTCTCGGGCGAACGGTACTGGACGGCGGCCGCCGCGGCCGGCTACGACGTGCCCGAGGACTACATCCCCTGTTCGGAAGTCGTCGACCGGCTCGGCTGTGGGACCACCGTGATCGAATCCGTACTCGAACAACAGGGGTTCGACGCGGTCAAGGACTGCCTGGAGTCCGCGTGATCGATTCACGGCCGCCCTCTACACGATGCGGCGGGACTACCGCCGGACGGACGGCCGGTCGAAATCGACCGCGATCGTCCCCTCGTCCCACTCGATCGTCGTTTCCCGGCTGGTCCGAGCGACCGGTCGTCCGTCCCTGAGAACGAGCGTGCGCGGCGCCTGGGTCCTGAGCACGTCGAACGGGCTGCGTCCGTCATAGACGACGAGGGAGCCTTCGTTGCCCTCCTCGAGCCCGTACTCGCTCCCGTCGATCCCGAAGACCTCGGCGTTCGCCTCGGTGAGCATCCGCCACAGCGTTCCGACGTCCTTCTTTCCGTTCATATGGGCGAAATGCACCAACACGAACGCCGTCTTGAGCGGGTCGCCGTCGCCGTAGGAGTGGAACAGATCGACGACATCGTCCTGCCCGATCCCGACGGTGACGCCGGCCTCGCGCAACTCGTCGATACGCGTGTGGCCGCGTCGCCGCGGATAGTCGTCGTATCGCCCCTGTAAGACGGCGTTCGAAAGCGGGTTCGTGATCACCGAGACACCGCTTTCGGCGAGTAACCTGATCAGTTTGTCGGCGTACGCGTTCGGATACGAGTGAAGCGCCGTGACGTGGCTCGCGGTCGTCCGGTCGCCGATCCCGCGTTCGAGGGCTTCGCTGGCGAGCGTCCCCGTACAGCGCGACCCCGGATCGTCGGTCTCGTCGATGTGGGGGTCGAGCGGCTTGTCGTAGCGGTCGGCGAACTCCGCGATCGTTTTGACGTGCTTGACCGCTTTCTGGTGGGTGTGTTCCTTGTGTGGGATGCCGCCGACGATGTCGAGCCCCATCTCGATGGCCTCCTCGAAACGGTCCAGTTTCGATCCGTCGCCGTCGTACAGCGATGCGCTCGGAAACGCCACCAACTGGAGATCGATCAGATCCGCGTACTCCTCGCGGAGTTCGATGAGGGCCTCGACGGCTTCGAGCCCCTCCGGGCCGGTGTTGACGTGTGACCGAACCCGCGTGATCCCGTTCGCGAGGAACCACTTGAGAAGCGTTTCCGCGCGCCGTTTGTACTCCTCGACCGGCATGCCGTCCCGCTGGGCGTTCGTCTTTTTCCACCCCTCCTCCAGCGTTCCGGTCTCGTTCCAGTGGGGGTTTCCGGCCAACAGCGTGTCGTCGAGGTGGGTGTGCGGCTCGACGAGCGTGGGGGTGACGAGCCGCCCGTCGGCGTCGTACTGTCGATCCGTGTCGAACGCCGAGGCGTCGCCCTCACCGGCCGTGTACACGCCGGCGATCGTTCCGTCGCGGATCTCGATGTCGACGACGTCGCCCTCCAGTGTACGCGCCGCCTCAATGATGAACTCCGACATGTGCGATCACACGGCGACCGAATATATAAACGCACCTTTCAAGCCCTTTTCGACCGTGTAACCGATCGAACGTCCGTCTCCGCCGTACCCGTCGCGGGGCCAAAAGATAAATAACTTCGGTGGTGTGTTCACGCATGGAGAATAACGGTGGTTCGTCTTGGCGCGAACTGCAGACCGTACGGACGGCGGTTGCGGTCATCGACGCGCTGGCGGAGATGGACGGCGCCGGCGTGACCGAACTCGCTGATCGCCTCGAGTGTTCGAAGAGTTCGGTCCACGCACAGCTTTCGACGCTCGAGGCAGCGGGTTACCTGATGCGCGATGGCACCGATTATCGGCTCTCGTACCATCTGGCCCTGCTCGGCGAGCACGTCCGTAACACCGACCCGTTGGTCAAATTCGGCCGCGATCAAGCCGATTTCCTCGCCGAGGAGACGGGCCATTACTCACACTTGTTCGTCGAGAGAGACGGCCTCGGGGTCAACATCTACCAGGCCCGCGGTGACGTTGCGAGCGACTACGAGTACCAGTCGCTGAAACTCCAGCGAAAGGAACCGCTCCACATTACCGCTACAGGCAAAGCGGTTCTCACGCAGCTTTCCGACGACGAGATCGATACCATCGTCGACGAACACGGTCTCACGGGGCGCACCGCCCACACGATCACCGACCGCGAAACGCTGTTCAAACGGATCGAGACGGGGCGAGAGCGCGGCTTTACGATCAACGACGAGGAGGAAATCGAAGGGTTCCGGGCGGTCGCCGCGCCGGTCCGCGTGGAGGGGGGAACTGTCCTCGGCTCCATAAGCGTCGCCGCGCCGAAGGCGTTTTTCGACGCCGACCGGTTCGAGGAGACGATCCCGGAGCTCGTGGTACGCGCGGCCAACATGATCGAGGTGCAGTACAACATGTCCCAGTAGATCGGGAACTGCTGTCGACGCTCGGCGTCCACCGCGTGGCAAATTCGTTCTCTAAATGTGAATTTTTGTCCCGCTCGACCGCCATCCAAAACAGCAATAATGCTGTTATTTTGTCGCTTCGGGGCCGGGATATCGCCGTTTAGCGAACACTGACCGGCAGATATTTCACGATATGTGAATAAACGTGCGTTCCGCGTTTTCGGACCGACATCGAGATGGGGCCCCGACCGTCCGGCTTA
>CAZOFL010000120.1:0-6963 GCA_964579035.1 uncultured Natronomonas sp.
CGCGAGGCGAGCGTCCGGAACCGCGACGCCAGACAGGCCCTCGAACAGATCGTCGAGGAGTTCAAGACCCTGCCCTTCGCGCGCCGGTGGCTCGACACTCGACGCGCGGAGATGGCGCTTCGACGCCTCGAACAGCAGGGCGTCGTCCACGGCTACCCGGTGCTCAAGGAGGACGACGGGTTCCTCGTCAGCCAGAAGGAGCACACGATCATCGTCACCGAGGGCGGCTGTGAAGTGACGACGCGCTCGCGGTAGGTCTTTTTTATCCGTCGCGACGCACCGGTGTTCGACCGTTCACCCGACCGACGGCCGCGCCAGTGCGGTCGCTCGGTGTGTCAATAAATAGGGGAAATTCGTTGTGCCGCCGAAGCGGCCTATACGAACCGAGTTAGAGCCGAACGACGTTTTTCGCGCGGGGCCCCTTGGGGGCGTCCTCGATTTCGAATTCGATCTCGGTACCTTCCGTAAGGTCCTCGCCGCCAACGTCCTCCATGTGGAAGAAAACGTCCTCGTCCGAGTCCTCAGTGTCAATAAAGCCGTAGCCGCCAGTGTCGTTGAAGAAGTCAACCTTTCCGTCTGCCATTACGAATAGATAGACCACACGACCGGGTATAAGCGCTTCGAATGTCTACTCGCGACCGGACTGGGACAACATATCTCATAAACGAACACAAACATTCCGGTCGCGCGCGAGCGAGCCGTGGGTTCCGAGCCGAAAAACCGACCGGTTCGGCACCTCTAGCTGACCAGCCGATCCACCGTGGGTTCGGCCGGACACTCGACGCTACAGTTCGAGTTCGGTCGCGTCGCTGACCTCGAAACGACACGGCTCGGGTTCGCCCGCGAGAAAGTCCGGGAGCCGCTCCTCGAACGCCGCGAAATGCCCGGTTCCGAGGTGGAATCCGACGGCGTCGACGTCCCCGTAGCGTTCGATAGACCGAACGACGTGGTCGCCTTGGACGTCGATCGCGGCGCGGTAGTCGATGATCCCGTCCTCGCGGTTCGACTGCCCGAAGAGGTCGTCGGCGAGTTCGAGGGCTTCCGCTCTCGCGTCCGGAGCGATCGGAAACGTCGCCTAAACGACTAGCATACGGATCGACACACCGACAGAACATAACTATACGCTGGGTGCTCGGCCGGTCGAGGACGCACACTGTCGTCGAGTCGGCACTCCGTGTGCCCGAACCCCTCACCCGTACACGACGAGCGAGACGTACAGTTGTGCGATTCCGGCGAGGATCATCACAACGCCGGCGAGCCGCTTGAGCTGCCCGGAGTACGCGGTCAGCCGCCCGGCGTTCGTCAACAGTCCCACGCCGGTCGCGACCGTCACGGCGACCATCAGGACGGCGACCGTCCCCGCATACGCCGCGAGAACGAGCGCCGCCGTCTCGGTCGGGAGCGAGGCCGAACGGGCGACGACTGCGAGGAAGATCGGCGCGACACAGCCGGCACTCGCCAGCGCATAGCCCGCGCCGAACACCCCGAAGCCGAACACACTCGATCGACGCTTCGGAAGGGGAAGCGAGATCGACGGCGCGTAGCCGGTCACGACCAACAGCCCGAAACCGACCAACAGTCCGCCGACGAGCGACTCGAAGATCGTGATACCCGAGAGCGCCGACTGGCCGACCAGAAGCGTCGACCCGGTGAGCGCGACGAACGTGAGGAGCACGCCGACGCCGGCGACGATCCCGCGTGCGCCGGCCCCGCCGATCGAAGCCCCACCGGCGTCCGTCTGATTCAGATAAAACCCGACGTACCCCGGCAACAGCGGGTACGAACACGGCGAAAAGAACGTCGCGACGCCGGCGGTGATCGCAAACGAGAGGTTCGTCGCGAGCGCCAGGTCGCTCATCTCACTCGATCGCTCTCTCGATCCCGACGACGAGTTCGTCGGCCGTTTTGCCCCCGGGTTCGGACCACCGGATCGTCCCCGACGCGTCGATCGCAACGGCGTAGGGCAACCCGGGTTGGTTGTACCGGGCGGCCAGTTCCGCGGTCCGGTCGCGGCCGAGCAACCACCCGCCGTCGTGGGTTTCCCACCACTCGACGATCTCGTCCTCGGAGATCCCCTCCGAAGTCACGGAGACGAACCGCACCTCGTCGCCGACGCGGTCGTTCGCCTCCGCGAGGGCCGGCATCTGGGTTTCGCATGGAGCACACCACGTCGCGAAGAAGTCGATGAACGTCGGTTCTCCCGTTGCCGGGATCTCGATCTCGCCGGCCTCGCTTCCCGGAGCCTCGATCGTCTCGATGGCCATCGGTTCCGGCTGGCCCCCCCCGTCGCCGTCATCGCCGTCGGTCGACGGGACCCCTCCGAACGCGACCGCGCCGGCGGCTCCGAGGACGCCCACGCTGCCAACGCCCGCGAGGAGTTCGCGTCTGCGCATTTAACCGTTCACCACGGTTTCGAAGTCGTCGACGACGCGTTCGATCTCGACGGTCGCCCCGTTCGGGTACGCGCGTTCGACGACGCCTCGCTTATTGACGAGCAGGATCAGGTTGTAGTGGGGGAACCCGTACTCGAGGCTCCCGAACTCCTCCGTGTCGACTTTCTCGACCACCAGCCCGAAGTGCTCCTCGATCAGTTCCGCGCCTTCCTCGTAGCGTTCCGGGCGCAGGAAATGCCAGTTCCCGGCGTCGAAGTCGACGCCTTTTCTTTCCCCGTAGTCCCGGAGGACGTCAGCCGTGTCGCGTTCGGGATCGAACGTGGTGGCGAGAAACGCCGCCTCGTCGCCGTACCCCTCTTCGGCCGCGACCTCCTGTGTCCGGCGCAGTCGTAACGTGAGCGCCGGACACATCCCGTCCGGGCAGTTCGTGTAAATGAACGTCATGAGAAACGCGCGTTCGCCCTCGAAATCCTCGGTGGAGACCTCCTCGCCGAGCAACGGATCCGGAAGGCTAATCGAGGGGACGTCGTCGCCGTGGCTCGGGTGCGCGGCGGCGCTTAAATCCTGTTCGGGGGCGGCAAGAACCGTTCGCCCGTCCCCGATGGGGAGGGAATCGAGACATCCGGCCGCCCCGACGGCTCCCGCCGCCGCAATCGACTGCAGGTAGCGTCGACGGTGCATACTCGTGTCTTACGTGTCGGAGTATAAATGAGCCTCGCTGTCGGGTCCCGGAGACACACGCATCCGACGGTGCGGCCGCCTCCGGCGGCGGTCACCGGGAGCGCGACTCCAACGGGACTTTACGTTCGTACGGTATTGGTTATATGTGGATTCCACCGAGGTCAGGCACCAATGGGAGACCCGATCCGGGGCGTACTCGCCGGAATACTACGCGCATTACGGCCCGGACGGGGCCAGCGAAACGGTGTGTGACGTCCTCGAGCGGTTCGTCGATCCCGACGGGCCGATCCTGGAACTCGGCTGTAGTTCCGGACGGCATCTGTCATATCTCTATGACAACGGCTTCGAGGACCTGGCCGGGATCGAACTCAACGGCGACGCCTTCGACGTGATGGCCGAAACGTATCCGGGGCTCGCCGCGGCGGGGACGTTCCACCACGCCGCGATCGAGGACGTCGTCGGAGGGTTCGAAGATGGCTGCTTCGATGCGGTGTACTCCGTCGAGACGCTCCAGCACATTCACCCGGACGCCGAGTGGGTGTTCGAGGAACTCGCCCGGATCACCGACGGCCTCATCGTGACGGTCGAAAACGAGAACGACGGCGAACTCACCGGGGGGACTGACGGGGACATGAATTACGTCACCGAGGACGTTCCCCTCTACTACCGTGACTGGAACCGCGTGTTCACCGACTTAGGGTTCGCCGAACTCGAGGCCACAGTTGGGGACCGCGACACGGTTCGTGTGTTCCGGTCGACGTAACCACGGCTCGTTTCGCATCGAGCCGTCCGACGGGCGCATGACGACCCGCATACGTTTTATTTCCATCCTCACATAAGGACCTAACAATGGGAGTCCAGTGTACGGTGTTCGGCCACGTCTACGACGGGACGGAGTTCGAGGAACACCGCAAGGAGCGCCCCCGCGGGGAGGTGTTGATCTGCCGGGAGTACCAGGTCTGTCGCCGCTGTGGTAATCGCACCGAGATGTACCGCAACGAACGGCTGTTGACGCCTCGACCGCCTGAGGACGAGGCTCCGGAACCGAGCGAGTCGGACCGGGACCCCGACCGGACGCTCGAAGGCGCAGACGGGGACGGGGCGGGGATCCGAGAGGCGCGCGAGGGCGGGGCCGAGACGCCCGCAGGGACCGACGGCACGTCGGCCGAGAAACCCCTGGCCGACGACCCCCCGAGTGATTCCCACCCGGCCGAGGCTGCCCCGGCCGAGGACCCTCCGGCCGACGACGCTATCGACACGCCGGATCGGACGGACAATCCGTCTACTGACGCTTCTGTGGACCGTTTTTCGACCGACGATTCCCCCGATGGTGATCCCCCCGATAGCGATTCCTCGATCGACGATTCCGCCTACACTGGTCCCTCTGTCGATGGTTCTCCAGCCGACGATCCGTCCGCCGACGATGCGGTGATCCTCTCGGATGGAGCCGCCGATCCGGACTCACCGGCAACCGGATCGAACCGCGGGGAGACGCGGACATCCGATACAACCAAGCCGGCCGCCTCGGAGGCCGATCCGGATCCGGAGCCGCTGTTCGATCACGACATCGATGCTGGCGACGTCGGGTGTCAGGCCTGCGGACGGGTGTGGGATCGTGCCGTGACCTCGCTCCGTGACGGCGATATCTGCCCGGAATGCCGGCGGGGATACATCGAGCGGCAGTAGATGCGCGCGGTCGTGTACGACTACTCGAGCTGGTGGTAGTCGAGCTCGTATCCGGCATCGAGCGCCTCTTGAACGGCTTGGCTCGGTGCCTCGACCGGTTCGGTCGACAGGTGCGGCGATCCGACGCTGTCGCGCCGCAGGAGGATGTTCCGCTCCCACTCGCCGTCGGTGTCCGGGTAGTCCGTCCGGAAGTGTGCGCCGCGGGATTCCGTCCGCTTGCCCGCACTGCGGAGGATGCCATCCGCGACGATCAGCGCGAAGCCGAGGTTGAGCGCGAACTCGTACGACCGGCTCCGCCTGTCCCCGACAGCGAGATCCGCGGCCCGCGCTCGGATGGCTTCGAGGCGTTCCCGCCCGTCCTCGAGTCCGGCCTCGTCCCGCAGGATCCCCGTCTGCTCCCAGAGTAGCGCTCGGATCGCATCCAGCAGGGCCTCCGGATCGCTGTCGCCGTCGCTGTTCGCGAGCGCCGCGAGGTCGCGGAGGTGGAGTTCGGCCCGCTGGAGGAGCGTCCCGTCGTCGGGGCGGTCCGCCCGCGTCTCGAGCCGTTCGGCGACGGCTTCGCCGGTTATCCGTCCGTACGCGACCGTCTCGGCGAGGGAGTTCCCGCCGAGTCGGTTCGCGCCGTGGACGCCCGCCATCGTCTCGCCGATGGCGTACAGGCCGTCGATCGCAGTCTCCCCGTCGTCGTCGACGTGGACGCCGCCCATCCCGTAGTGGGCGGTCGGGGCGACCTCGACCGGCTCTTCGGACATATCGACGCCCAACTCCGCGAACCGCTCGTACATCCGGGGAAGCCGGGTCTCGATGAACGAGGAACTCCGGTGTGAGATATCGAGGTAGACGCCGCCGTGTTCGGTGCCGCGCCCCTCCGCGATCTCTCTGGCGATCGCCCGGGCGACGACGTCGCGCGCGTCGAGTTCCATTTGGTCGGGCGAGTATCGCTCCATGAACCGCTCGCCCTCGGCGTTGAACAGCCGCCCGCCCTCGCCGCGGACGGCCTCCGTCACGAGCCGTCCGTCCCACGACGCCCCGTAGCGGTCGCCGACCATACCGGTCGGGTGGAACTGGACGAACTCCATGTCCATCAGGGCCGCCCCGGCTTCGTAGGCCAGCGCCGGCCCGTCACCGGTGTTCTCGTCGTCGCGCGAGGAGTGGCGAGCGTACAACCCGGTGTACCCGCCGGCCGCGAGGATCACCACGTCGGCGTCGAAGACGACGAACTCTCCGGTGTCGAGATCGGTTCCGACGGCCCCCAGCACGCGGTTGTCGTCGGTGACGAGTCGGGAAACGAACACGTTCTCGCGATAGGGGATCGAACGCTTCTGTGCCTGGCTGACGAGCGTTTCGAGGATCGCCTCCCCGGTGTAATCGCCCGCGAACGCCGTTCGGCGGAACGACTGGGCGCCGAAGTACCGCTGGTCTATGTCGCCGTCGTCCGTCCGGCTGAAATCCATCCCCCACCCCTCCAGTTCGCGGAGGAGCTCCGGCATCCGCTTCGTCACCGCTTCGACTTTGCCGGGATCGTTGAGGTGGTGGCCCTCGTTTAGGGTATCGGCCGCGTGGATCGTCCAGTCGTCCTCCGGGTCGAGCGTCCCGAGCGCACCGTTGATGCCACCGCGTGCCCACGTCGTGTGGGCATCCCCGTGGCCGCGTTTCCCGATGACCAGCACGTCCTCCGGATCGATCCCTCGATCAACGAGTTCGATAGCCGCCCGGGCCCCTGCGGCCCCCGCACCGACGACGAGCACCCGGCTTTCGACGCGCTCGTATTCGGGCGATTCGGAGGCGATACTCCCGTCTGTTCGGTCGGTTGTGTTCACGGTATATTTAGGGGTTGTAGACGTTTATACTCGTTGCACAAATTCCAGCGTAGAGGGCGTGAGGGTGCCTGAATGGCCGTTTCCGGAGGGTTAAAATGCCCTCCATAATCGCTCCGGTGGCAATCGGAGACGATCCTCGAAACCGCGGTCAAACCCGTCGAATGTTACTGCTTCCGAAGCCCGGTGATCCTTGACAACTGCCCAACCGATGTACGCCGGAATTACTCCGTTTGCTCGGAGGCGAACCACCGCCGATCCGTGGACGTCGATACTGTGCTCGACAGCTGCATCTCTCGCAGCAAGATCGTCAGTCAAGAGGACAGTCCCCCGTTCGTTCGCCACAGCCATCGCCGCTCGTTCTCCCGGATCGAGTTCTGTCGTCT
>CAZOFL010000121.1:0-6930 GCA_964579035.1 uncultured Natronomonas sp.
CGGATTTGGGCCCCTGAATCTGCATCGGCGCGACGTCGATCTCGTCGATCTCGACGTCGAAATCGTTGTCGACGTTGACGCCCTGCAACCACTGCATGAGCGTCGAATCCGAGATCGAGAACCAGAACTCGTCTTCCTCGGGTCGCAGGAGTACGGGGTCGTTCAACACGCCGCCGTCCTCGTTACAGAGGATGACGTACTTGCCGTTCATCGGCTCCAGACCCGAGACATCACGCGTGACGACGTAGTTCGTGAGTGCCTCGGCGTCCGGGCCCTTGACCCGGATCTGTCGCTCGACGGCAACGTCCCACAGCGTGACGTCGTTCGTCAGCGCGTCGTATTCGGCCATCGCCCCGCCGTCTTCGGGCTCGACGAGCCCGCGCGGGTGATAGAGCCGATTGTAGACGGTACAGCGCCACGCACCGTTCTCGTTGAACGACTTATGAAAGAACGGGGACTTGCGGACGCGGGTCGAGACAAGCATCTCGATGTCGGGATCGCCCGTCTGGCGAAGGTTACGCGGGACGGTTCTGTCGGACTGATCGACGCTGGGGTAATTTGGATGTTCCTGGTTTCCACTCATCCTCTAATCCATTACGAGAGTCGGTAATAAAACGTCGCGCTGATAACGTCAGGTGTTTATAAACTCACACTCGGCCTCGCGGATCGATGCGCGCCGATCCCACCGCAGTCGTGCGATCAAGCGCGTCTCGGCTCCCGGAAGCGATCGGAGTCGGGCGAATCTTCCGAGAGACGGAGAAACCACTGTTTGGACTGTTTTTCGGGACGGTAGCAAATATTCAGATACTTATCGCCCGTTCCAGCGGGGGTATATATACTCACGTAGTAAGAAAGGCTAGTGTTTTCCAATCCGTCCGGTGTGTATTCCGGTGTATGACTGAGTGGCGCGAGTCGGGGACGCAAACGGTGAGTGAAGATCTCACCGACGAGGCAAACGCGCTCCCTGCGGAGTACTTTACGGATCCCGGCGTACTGGAGATGGAAAACGACAAAGTGTTCGGACAGTACTGGGTGTATGCCGGCCACGCGAACTGTATCGAAACGCCCGGGGAACTGTTTACGCGAACTGTCGGCGACCGGCAACTGATCATCCTTCGCGATCACGACGGCGAAATCAGGGCCTTCGACAACGTCTGCGCCCACCGGGGGTCGAAGATCGTCGAGGATACCCCGATGACCGATCCGGCGAGTGCGAAGCGACTGCGGTGTCCGTACCACCTCTGGACGTTCGACCTCGACGGGGAGCTGAAAAGCACGCCGGAGAGTTTCGAGGACGCCCGGATGAACCCGGATCTCCACGACGAGTCGGTGACGGGGTTCGACGCCGAGGCGAACGCGCTGAATTCGGTCCACGTCGATCGGATCGGGCCGCTCATCTTCGTCAATCTGAGCGACGACCCGATGCCGCTTGCCGAGCAGGCCGGCGTGATGAAAGACCGGCTGGAAGCGCTCCCACTCGGCGAGTACCAGCACGCGACCCGGATCGTCTCCGAGGTCGAATGCAACTGGAAGGTGTTTTCGAGCAACTACTCGGAGTGTGACCACTGCCAGGCGAACCATCAAGACTGGATCAAGGGGATCTCACTCAACGAGTCGGAGCTCGAGGTCAACGACTACCATTGGGTGCTTCATTACACGCATGCCCAAGACGTCGACGACGAGATGCGGATCCACGACGAACACGAGGCGCAGTTCCATTACCTTTGGCCGAACATGACCGTCAACATGTACGGCACCGCCGACGGCTACGGCACCTACATCGTCGATCCGATCGACGTGGATCGGTTCCAGCTGATCGCCGACTACTACTTCAGAGGATCGAAGCTCTCCGACGAGGAGCGGGAGTTCATCAGAACGAGCCGGCAGCTCCAGGAGGAAGATTTCGAGCTTGTCGAACGCCAGTGGGACGGACTCAAAACCGGAGCGCTCGCACAGGCACAGCTCGGCCCGAACGAGCACACCGTCCACCGGTTTCACCAACTCGCACAGGAAGCGTACAACTCGTAGTTACGAAATGATACGGATAAAAGGACATATCATAAAAACAATAGTTCGGAGGGACCATGTCGACACGGAGTGATACGACCTACAGTGCCGTCTGCTCGGTGTGTGAGACGGGCGTTCGGTCGGACGATGCCAACGAAACGATAGCGTTCTTCCGCCGACACCGGCGTGTGACTGATCACGACATCGAACTGGACCACGACGGGGTCGGTGTCGACGTAGAAATCACGGACGCAGACGTCCTCCGGGTCGTTCGAAAACTCCAGTCGACGTACGATTCGGGGGTCCCGGTCGGCGTCGTCGCAGCGGTCATGGACGACCACGACTGTTCCATCGACGAAACGATAGCGCAAATACACGCGAGGCGGATGGACGGCAAACTGTACGAGCCGGTCGACGATCATCTCCGTGCGTTCTAACCCCTAAATATCCGTTTGGAGTGTATTATCGTACGCTGAAATTAATCCGCGAGTCACGCGGATGACTCGCCGACAGGGGGCCTCCACCCGATCACTCCTCGGCGATCGTCGTCGAAATCAGGTTCCGCATTCCACGTCGGAGCCGCCCGCTCATCGCCGTCGACGAGAGCCCGATCTTCCCCGCCGCCTCGTCGAGCGAGATCTCCCGTGGTTCGCTGAAATATCCGTTCCGGTACAGGGTTATGAGTGCGACACGCTGCTCGTCAGTAAGCCCGTACGATATCTCATCGCCCGTGTCGCTGTTGCCGTAAATCTCGATGATGTCCATCGAGATGTCGTTGGCGTTGGCGTACTCCCAGATCTCGTTTAACGCCTCTCGGTCAGGGAGCAACAGGCGAACGACCCATCCGTCACCCCTCGTCTCGGTGTGGATGAGAAACCCGTTGACGTCGGTTACGATCGTGCTGATCAGCTTCGTCTCCTCGGTGTTTTTGATGTAGTAGATCCCCGTCCGTCCCATCCAATCGATGAGTTCGAACGAGTCGACCGTCGGATCGTCCCCCAGTGCCCGTTCGAGTTCCTCGCGGTCGTCGTACTCGATGAAGAACGGGAACACCGCCGACCCGGGATCGGTGGTTCCCTGTGTTACCACTCGCATGTTGATCTCGCCTAACGCCCGCAACGTCGGGGCGAGCGCGAGTAGCTCGTGTTCGATGTGGAGCTTAGCTGTGATTGACATGCGATCCGTTCGTGTGTCCTGTCGAGTGATTCATGCTGAGTAGATCGGCGCAGCGTCGGTTCGGTTTCTGTTCCGTCGGCGAGTTACCGTTCAGTTGGCTCGGGTGTGTCTTAACTCTTGTAGGCTTCCTGTCGGCGGTGGATGGATCGAATACCCGGGAGGGGACGGCCAAGCGGCGGCGATCATCGAACGCAGTTCCGGGACGAGTACGAAACTGGTTTTGCGTCCTCCGGCCTGTGTTCAACCCTCCCACGTCGGTAGATCGCGCTCGATGAACTCGCCGTGACCGGGGTCGGCGACGATCTCACCCTCGTCCGCCACCGACTCGCCACGGACGAACGTCTTCTCGACGCGTCCGGTGATCTCTCTGCCCTCGTAGATCGAGAAGTCGGCGTTCGAGGCGTTGTTCTCCGGATCGATCGTCCACGTCGCCTCGGGATCGAACACGACGATGTCAGCGTCGGTTCCGGGCGTGAGCGTCCCTTTCCCCGGTAGGCCGAACGTCCGGGCCGGGTTCCGACACTTGAGTTCGACGACGTCCGAGGGCGAGAGGCCGCGCTCGTTGACTGCGATGTCGTAGAACACCTCGAGGCTCGTCTGCAATCCGTTCGCCCCGAAACTGCTGTCCCACCAGTTTTCGACCTGCTTGCTCTCGCGGGTGTACGCGCAGTGATCAGTCGAGACGACGCTCACGGTCCCGTTCCGGATGTGTTCGAACATCGCTTCCACGTCGTCAGGTTTCCGGATCGGCGGCGCGATCATCGGCAGGTTGCCGAGCTCCGCGTAGACGCTGTCGTCGTACACCGTGTAGTGGGTACACGTCTCCGTTCGGACGCGGCTGCCGTCCTCCTGGAAGGATGCGAGCACCTCGGCGGCCTTCCGACAGGAGGTGTGAACGCCGTAATACTTCGCGCCGGCTTCGGTTGCGAGCCGCACCGCGTCCTCGGCCGCCATCGCCTCCGCGTGATCCGGGCGCGATGTCGGATACCACTCCGCGCCGCCTTTGCCCTCCGATTTGAGCTGTTCGGTTCGGGTGTCACAGACGGAGCCGTCCTCGGTGTGGACCAGCCCGACGGCGTCGAGGTCGGCGAGTCGCTCCAGAACGCGCTCGATGTAGCCGTTCGGGAGTCCGACCTCGTAGGCGGTGAACATCTTGAACGACGTGACGCCCAGTTCGACGGCTTCCTCGAGCAACTCGAGCGTTCCGGGGTCGCCGGCCGCGAGGGTCCCGTGGACGCCGTAATCGACGACCGCTTCCGCCTCACCGTCCTTGCAGTATTCGATCCCTTCGAGAAGCGAGGTGTCGGCCGAGTGGTAGCTGTCCTCGCCGTCGAACCCTTCCCACGCGAAGTTGATGAACGTGGTCGTCCCACCCAACGCGGCGGCTTTCGTTGCGGTCTCGTAGGTGTCGATCGTGAACGGATCGAGGGCGTGGACGTGGGGATCGACGACCCCCGGAAGGAGATACATCCCGGAGACGTCGATCGTCTCCCGGGCCTCCGGGAGCGTCCGTTCGTCCCCGACGGCGGCGATTTCCTCGCCGTCGATCGCGATTCCCCCCTCGAAGCTGTCGGTCGCGGTGACGACCGTGCCGCCGGTCAGTACTGTGTCGACTGTTCTTTTCGGTTCGTCCGCTGTCGTGTCTTCGGCTGTCATGGTGTGGGCTTTTTCAGTGCCGGTGTGGGATCCGATGTCATCCTCTCGATCCGATGCGTAATTGATGTTTCGTTACTCGCGACCTATAGGGGGGTTGTCAGTCGTACAGATGACACGCAACGCAGTGGTCGGCATCCGTTTCGCGGAACTCCGGCGCCACATCGCACTCGTCCATCCGTTCCGGACGCTGGTGTTTGAATCGCTGCTCAGAGGAAGACCGTCCGATCCGGCGTATCGCCGGCTACTTTCATCAGCGCTCTTCCATGCGGATCACTTGGATCTTGGTCAGTCTTGAGAGGCGGGAATAATAGATGATTCGACAGGGTTGTCGTAAATACGCTGAAAGTTATGCTTGCTAAGGAATAAAAAATTTCATACACTAAAGCCATGGGTGGTTGCTGAAAACATATTACGGATTGAGGGTTATATCAAAACACTCAAAAGTGAAATAAACTCGTAAGCGAATCACACCGTCTGAGGTACTGAAAGGCCGAAAACGGAGCTAATAGCCTTTTGAATCGGTAGGATAGCCGGAACTGTTTATACAAATTTGATTGGTTCCAGTTCATCGCGGTTTCTCTTGGCCGATTCCACATGTAAAACTGTACTCGATACATTTCACTAAATATTATATTATATACAAATGACTGTTTCGAACACAGGTCCCGGTATTCTGTCGATCAACCTCGAAAAGTCTACCCGTCCCCTCACCAGAGTCCGACGGCCGCTTCGCTGTCGTCCAGACCGACCGCCGTTTTCTCCTCGCTCCGGGCGATCACCTGTCCGTGACTGAAAACGAGTCGTCCGGGGTCGCGCTTTCGCAGCGCTTCGAACGGCGTTTCCGAATCGAAGACGACGAACGAGGCTTCGGCCCCGTCCTTGATGCCGTAGTCGGCCTCCTCGACGCCGAAAATATCGGCGTTCGCCTCGGTGAGCATCCGCCACAGCGTCCCGACGTCTCCGTACCCGCTCATGTGTGCGAAATGAACCAACACGTAGGCCGCATCCAGCGGGTCGGCACAGCCGTAGTGATACACCGGATCCATCACCGAGTCGTGGCCGATCCCGACGGTGACGCCGGCCTCGTGCAACTCGTCGATACGGGTGTGGCCCCGCCGCCGCGGATACCCGTCGTGACGCCCCTGCAAGACGGCGTTATCGAGGGGGTTCGTGATTACAGAGACGCCGCTCTCGGCGAGCATCTCGACGAGCCGGCTGGCGTAGGCGTTCGGATACGAATGCATCGCCGTCGCGTGACTCGCCGTCACGTTTCCGTCGAACCCCCGTTTGATCGCTTCGCTCGCGAGGACTTCGGTGAACCGGGAGCCGGGATCGTCGATCTCGTCGATGTGAAGATCGATCCCGCAACTGTACCGCTCCGCGATGTCGAACGCGGTTTTGACTGCCTGTGTACCGTCTTCGGACGTGTACTCGAAGTGTGGGATACCGCCGACGAGGTCCGCCCCCATCTCCATTGCCTCCCCCAACAGCGTCTCGTGTTCGGGATCGGTCAACAGGCCGTCCTGGGGGAACGCGACGATCTGGACGTCGATGCTGTCGGCGACGTCACGCTTCAGCTCCAACAGCGCGTCGAGGCCCCCGAGGGTCTGCTCGGTCGTATCCGCATGTGTCCGCACTCGTGTGACGCCGTTCGCAGCGAACTGTTCGAGCACTCGCTTCGCTCGATCGCGAACGTCGTCCCGTTCGAGCGTCGATTTGTACTCCTGCCAGAGCTCGATCCCCTCCCGAAGCGTCCCGCTCGCGTTCCAGCGGGGGTCGCCCGCCGTCAGCGCCATGTCGAGATGGGTGTGGGGCTCCGTGAACGCCGGCGTGAGGAGGGTTCCGGCCGCGTCGTACTCGTCGTCGACAGTTCCCTCAAGCGCTCCCGCCTCCGAGACCGACTCGATGCGGCCGTCGGCCAACAGGACGTCGACGGCGTCGCCCTCGAGGGTCCGGGCGTTCGAAACGAGACGTTCACTCATCGGCGACTCCCCGATCGAATCACTCCTCTAACTCGACGTCTTCGACGACGAACGCGATCTCGTCTTCGAAATCGATCACGTCGTGGAGGCCCTCCTCGGCCTCTTCGGA
>CAZOFL010000122.1:0-6824 GCA_964579035.1 uncultured Natronomonas sp.
CGTCGTCGTCCATGATGTCGTCGTGGATCAGTGTAAACGACTGGATGATCTCGATCGAAACGGCTGCCGCAAGCACGTCGATCGTCTCGCCGTGCGGTGTCGGAAACACCCGATAGTCACGCGCGGGCGACTCCGTTTCGGAGATCGCCTCCGCAGTCAACAGCAGGATCGTCGGCCTGAGCCGTTTTCCGCCGGCGTCCAACAGATAGCGCGACGCCGAGTAGAGCCGCTCGGGCGGTCGGACCGGGAGCTGCTCGTCGATCGCATCGTCAACGATCGTTTTCCGGTCCGCGATTGCCGATTCGACGCGTTCTGGGGCCGTCATTCCGTGAGTTGGATCGTGTTCCCGTTCTGGGTGATGTGGAGGTCACGGCCGATCTGGTACCCCTGGTTGCGTGCGAGATCGACGTACGGGGAGAAGCCTTTCATGCTCTGGTGGGCCGGAATGAGGTGTTCCGGTTGGAGCGCATCGAGCATCTGGTAGTGGCCCTCGGTGTTCAGGTGTCCCGAGACGTGGATGTCATCGTAGATGCGAGCGCCCTGCATCCCGAGGAGCTTCTCGGCCTGATACCGCTGTCCCTCGTTCGTCGGCTCCGGAATGACACGGGCCGAAAAAATCACCTTATCGCCGTTGTCGAGTTCGTAGGGCGTCTCGCCGCGGGCCATCCGGGTCAACATCGCCCGCGGTTCGCCCTGGTGGCCGGTGACGACCGGGAGATAATCCTCTTTGCCCTCGTTCATGATCCGTTTGAACGTCCTGTCGACGGATTTCCGGTGGCCGTACATTCCCAGATCGTTCGGGAAGTCGATGAAGTCGAGCCGTTCGGCCGTTCCGGAGTACTTCTCCATGGACCGGCCCAAGAGCACGGGCTGTCGACCGATGTCGTCGGCGAACTCGACCAGTGACTTCACCCGAGCGATGTGGCTCGAGAACGTGGTCGCGACGATGCCGCCGTCGTAATCCTCCAGGGAGTACATGACGTCTTTCAGTTGCGATCGCGCGACCGATTCGGAGGGCGTTTTCCCCTTTTTGCCGGCGTTAGTGCAGTCCTCGATGTAACAGAGGACGCCCTCGCGACCGATCTCGCGGAACCGATCCATATCGATCGGGTCACCGATAACCGGGTTATGATCCATCCGCTTGTCGAGGCCGTAGACGACCGCGCCCTCGGGAGTGTGAAGAACGGGGTTGATCGCGTCGATGATCGAGTGCGTGACGTTGACGAACTCGAGTTCGCAGTCCTCGCCGATCGGCATCGTCCCGCCGGGATCCATCTTGATCAGGTCGTTTTGGACGCCGAACTTCTCCTCGCTTTGGATCTGCTGTTTGACGAGTTCGATCGTAAACGGCGTGGCGACGATCGGCGCGTCGTACCGGTGTGCCAGCTTGGAGACCGCCCCGATGTGATCGAGGTGACCGTGCGTCGGCACGATCGCCTGTACGTCGCCCTCGATGTCGGACATGACGCGGTCGTCCGGGATCGCGCCCATGTCGATGAGGTCGAGACTGTGCATCCGTTCGGTTTCGACGTTGTCGTGGATGAGAACCTTCGAGAGGTTCAGACCCATATCGAAAATAACGACGTCTTCTCCGGCACGGACGGCCGTCATCTGTCGGCCGACTTCCTCGTATCCGCCAATTGTTGCGATTTCGACTTCCATAAGTTACCTCCGAGAGGACGCCCGCCGGCCGGAGGGCTGGGCGACCGGCCATATACACGGCCGTCTATGACGGACGCGACACCGATCGGATCGGTGCGCCGGCGGTCGGAACCGACGAGGCGGCGATCGGTCGAGCCGATCGTCCGCCCGGTCAGCCGTCTCCCGCCCGCAACTGCCGGTCGCCCGTCGGAGTCCGGGGCGACCGTCGCTCGGTTATGAACTGCTTCGAACCGGGGGATTAAAAAGTAGTGGGTTGACGGCCGCAGAAAGCCGCCGTCGGTTTCAGACGATCTTCGTTCCGGGATCGCCGTCGGCCGCGAACGTCTCGAGGCCGTCGATATCGAACACGTACGCCGGCACGTCGAGGGCGAGGAGTTCGTGGACTTTTCCGGCCATCCCGCCCGTCACGTCGGTCGTGTCGCTGGCTCCCACGGCGTCGCGGATGTCGTCGAACGACTCGATCCGGTCGATCACGTTTCCGGCAGCGTCGTACACCCCCGGAACGGACGAACAGACCCCGACCCGATCCGCATCGAGTGCGGTCGCCAAGGCGACGACGAGTTCGTCGCCCGAGACGATCGTCGCGCCGGCGGCCTCGTGTACCACGGTGTCCCCGTGGAGTACCGGAACGAACCCCTCATCGAGCATCGTCGCGACCGGAGCGGTCCCGAGTTCGAGCGTCCCGTCGGAACGCCGCCGCGCCCCCGAAAACGGGTGGACGGGCACCGCGCGAACGCCGGTGTCGGCCAGCGCGTCGATGACGGTGCCGTTGAGCCGCTTCATCGCCCCGTGAATCGCGCGAATGCCGGCGTCGTCGCGGGTTGCCTCGGTCGATGAAACGCCGTGGGCGGAGGCGTGGTGGTGTCCAAAACTGCCGCCGCCGTGGACGATGACGGTCCGTCCCGGGAGGATCGCGACCGACTCGGCGGCTCGCTCTAGCATCGCCGAGTCGACCGTTTCTGGCCGATCCTTCTCCGTGATAACGCTGCCGCCGAGTTTCAACACGGTCGTCATCGCTCGACCCGCACCCCCTCCCGGTCGAGTTCGGCGCGAAAGGCGTCCTCACACCCCGGCGTGTACTCCAGCGCCGTGTGGGTCTGTTCGGATCGATCGAGCGCGACGATACAGCCGCCGCCGCCGGCCCCGGTCAGTTTGGCACCCACGGCGCCGGCCTCGCGGGCCGCCCACACCATGTTGTCGAGCGACCGCGCCGAGACGCCGAGTGCGGACAACAGGCCGTGGTTGAAATCCATCAGCCGGCCGATCTCCTCGACGTCGCCGTCGTGGATCGCCCGCTCGCCCGCGCGAACAAGGCTTCCGATCGATTCGACGGTGTCAGCGGCGAAGGTGTAGCTATCTTTCAGCCCCCGGACGCCGGCGACGAGTTCACCCGTATCGCCCGTGTTCCCGTCGTACCCAACTACGAACGGGAGCGCCGGGACATCCTCGATCCGCCGGCAGTCCTCACCCTGGACTCGGACCGCCCCGCCCATCGCCGAACAGAACGTGTCCGCCCGGGATGCCTCGCCGCCTTGGACATCGTACTCGACTTGATACGCCCGATCCGCCAGCGTCTCGGGAGACAGTTCGACGCCGAGTTCCCGGGCCGCCGCGTCGATCCCCGCGACGACCACAGCCGCCGAGGAGCCGAGTCCGGCCCCCAGTGGGATGTCGCTCTCGACCGTCACGTCGAAGCCGACCGCGGGCTCGTCGGCTGCATCGAGCGCCTGTTCGATCGCGCCGTCGATGTATCCGGTCGCCGCCTCAACGATCGGCGTCGGGACGTCTACGTCCGGTCGGGTGTCCGTCTCGCCACCCCACGTGACGGTGAACCCATCGAGGGTGAGGTCCTTCGCCCGCACGCGGAGTTGGTCGTCCTCGCGTCGTTCGGCGGTCACGCGTGCCCGCCGCTCGATGGCGCACGGAACGGCCGGTTCCCCGTAGACGACGGCGTGCTCGCCGAAGAGATACACCTTCCCCGGCGCACTCGAGGTTATCATACCGGACGCTCGGACGGGTGCGTAAAAAGGATATCCGAACGCCCCCCCGACACGCACAAGCCGTTCGCGCACGGACGGTCACCCGTGTCGACAGAACTGCGCCGCCACGTCAACGCGCTCGTCTCGGATTTCGCCGCCGAGTACGGCGAGGTCGACCTCGTTCAACGGCGCGTCGAATGCGGGATCCGGGAGTACGACGCGCTCGTGGATTCCTTCGACGCCGTCGGCGTGGTCGGTGGTGCCGGAATCCGGCTCGTCCGGGACGGCGAGGTCCTGTTGGTCCAATACGGGGACATAGACGGGTGGATCGACCCCGGCGGCGGCCGACGACCCGGGGAATCGTACACCGAGTGCGCAAAGCGAGGCGTCCGAGAAACGACCGGCATCGAGGCACGGATCGAGGGGCTCGCCCAGATTCAACTCATCCATCTCGACGATCCGACGAACCGGCCACCGATCCCAAACCCCTACGTCTCGTTTTCCGGTTCGATCGCGGGTGAGGTCACGGCCCACAGCGGGACGGCCGCGGCGCGTCGATGGACCGCCGACCCACCCGAGAAGTTGGCGTACGACGAACTCTCGGAGCTGCCGCTGTGCGATCAGCGGGAACGACAAACGTAAAACGTGTCCGCTACGGCTCCGTCTCGAAGTCCTCGAGCGCGTAGGCCGGTTCAGCGCCCCGTCGGTCGAGCGTCTCGTTTGCGAGCAGCCAGTAGACGACACTGAGTGCCTTCCGCCCCTTGTTGTTCGTCGGGATCACGAGGTCGACGTTCGACGTCGTGTTGTTCGAGTCACACATCGCGATGACGGGAATACCGACCGTGATCGCTTCCTTGACCGCCTGGGAGTCACCGATCGGGTCGGTGACGACGACGACGTCGGGTTCGATGTAGCCGGCGTAATCCGGGTTGGTGAGCGTCCCGGGGATGAAACGCCCGGTACGAGCCCGCGCGCCGACCGCTTCGGCGAACTTCTCGGCCGGGAACCGGCCGTACTGTCGCGAGGACGCGACCAGGATCTGCTCGGGGTTGTAGTTCGCGAGGAACGATGCGGCCGTCCGGATGCGTTTGTCGGTCTGGGAAACGTCCAGCACGTACAGCCCGTCCGTCCGGACCCGGTGGATGAACCGGTTCATCGACTTCGTCTTCTGTTGGGTCCCGATGTGGACACCGGCTGCGAGGTAGTCCTCGACCGGGATGAGGAGGTCGGCCTCGTCGTCCGGCATGACGTCCTCATCGAGCACCGGCTCCTCGGCGTCGTCGGTTTCAGTTTCGGCCGGCTCGTCCGCCTCGTCGGCGGCGGCGGCGGGCGGTTCGTCCGTTGTCGGGTCGGCCTCGTCTCCGGCGATTTCACCCTCGAGCTCGTCTTCGAGCTCGTCGAGTTCCTCGTCGAGTTCTGAGGCGTCGACTCCTTCTTCGTTATCGCTCATGCGTTTGCCTCGATTCTAATGAGTTCGTTCAGCTTTGCGGTTCGCTCGCCGCCGACCGCTCCCGTCTTGATGAACGGGGCGTCGGTCGCCACGGCGAGGTGTGCGATCGTCGTGTCCTCGGTTTCGCCGCTCCGGTGTGAGATGACCGGATCGTATCCGTTTCGGACCGCCAGTTCGACCGCGTCGAAGGCGTCGGAGAGAGTCCCGATCTGGTTCGGCTTGATCAGGATACTGTTTCCGGCCCCGGCCTCGATGCCACGCTCCAGGCGGTCCGTGTTTGTCACGAAGAGGTCGTCGCCACAGACGAGCGTCCGACTGCCGGCGCGCTCGGTCAGTTCGGCGAACCCCTCGAAGTCGTCTTCATCGAGGGGATCCTCGACGTACACGAGATCGTACTCCTCGATCAGTCCGGCGATGTACCCGACTTGCTCGTCGGGCGTTCTCGTCTCGTCGCCGTAGTGATAGAGACCGTCCTCATAGAGCTCCGCACCCGCCACGTCGAGGCCGAATCCGATCTCGAAGCCGACATCGTCGGCGACCGAGTCGACGGCTTCGTCGACAATCTCGAAAGCCGCCGCGTCGTCGATCGACGGGGCCCACGCCCCCTCGTCACCCTTGGCGGCCGGAATCCCGCGGTCGTCGAGGATGTCGCTCACCCTCCCGTGGACGGCCGCGTTCGCGAAGACCGCGTCGGCCACGGACGGTGCCCCGATGGGTGCCGCGAGAAACTCCTGGATGTGGGTCGCATCGGCCGCGTGCTCGCCGCCGCCGATGACGTTCCCGAGCGGAACCGGGAACTGTCGGCCTCGGAACGCGCCGCCGAGATGTTGATACAGGGGTGCGCCGAGTACGTCCGCGGCGGCCTTTGCGGCCGCCATCGAAATCGCAACGGCGCTGTTCGCCCCGATCTCGGAGAAGTTCTCGGTCCCGTCGGCCCCGCCGAGCGCACTGTCGACGCCGCGTTGGTCGCCGGCGTAGATCTGGCCCTCGAGTCGCGGCACCGCGAACTCTCTGGCCTTCGCGATCGCTTCCTCGGCGGGTCGTTCGACCGCCTCGTACTCGCCGGTCGACGCTCCCGAGGGCGCGGCACCGCGACCGAAGCCGCCGTTTTCCGTCCGGACTTCAGCCTCGACGGTCGGGTTGCCCCGGCTGTCGAGGATCCGTCGGAGCCGGACCTCGGTGATGAGCGTCATTTCTTCCCCCGCCGAACGGTGAAGGGGAGCGCGTCCGCGTCGTACTCCTCGGCGGCGACGAGGATCGGTTCCGTCTGGTCGGTGTCGATGAGTACCGGCGCACCGTAGGACACCTGCAGGGCCCTGGCCCCGAGGATGCGTGCCTTCTCGTAGCGGTTGGTTCCTCTCATTGATACGGTGAAACGATATCGACGAGGTCTTTATGAGAGACGAGCATCCGTCGACAGCACGCCCGTTCGACGCCGAGTTCGTCGAGCACTTCGGCGGGGTCCTCATCGCCCTCGCGGGCGCGTTCCTCGAACTCCTCCCAGTGCTCGCCGACGACGCTACCACACGTGAAACACCGAACCGGTACCATCATACACGCATCACCTCAGCGGTAGGATTTCTGGTAGCGTGCCCGCGCGCCGGGGCCGCCCCACTTTTTCGGTTCGGACTGCCGAACGTCGTTGACGAGCAACGAACGGTCGAAGGACATGAACGCATCCCGGAGTTCGGCGTCGTTCGTGTGCTCGACGAGGCCGCGGGCGACCGCGGTCC
>CAZOFL010000123.1:0-6797 GCA_964579035.1 uncultured Natronomonas sp.
TCTGGCGGTCCTTCTTGAGTTTGCGCGCGGCGTATTTGCCGTTCGCCATAGTACATGTCGTTTCCCTACGGAGCTACTTAAGCATCCCTTTTCGAGGGCGGAGCGCGTGGGAACGACCCACGAGGCGACGATGCGAACGGCCGAACAAAGAAGGGACGAAAACGGCGAAGGACCGCGAGGGAAACACACTACACCCGGCAACGAGAACGGACGACGATGACCTCGACCCGGCTGGTCGTAATGGTGTCGCTCGTCGCCAGCGCCGCGATCGCGGTCGCGAAGTTCGTCGCCTGGCTCGCAACCGGCAACGCCAGCATGCTCAGCCAGGTCTACTACTCGCTTTCCGACGTCGGAAATCAAGTGCTCTTTCTGTTCGGCTTCCGTATGAGCAAGGCGGGAGCGTCCCGAAAACATCCGTTCGGCCGTGGCAAAGAGCAGTATCTGTTCGCGTTCGTCGTCACGATGTTACTGTTCGGCGTTACCGGCTACGCCGCCGTCCGGGAAGGGTACGAGGCCGTCGGGACAGCCGCCCGCGACGTCGACGTGACGATCAACTACATCGTGTTGGGGGTCGCCCTGCTGTTCGAGTCGGTCGCGTTTTATAAGTCGTATCAGGCGGTCCGCGAGGAGGCCGACGCCGAGGGGTTCGGCTCACTGCTTGGCACGTTCCGCGGCAGCAAGGACGCTCCGCTCATCACCGCCGCGACGGAGAACTTCGTCGCCGTCGTCGGCGTCCTCGTCGCCCTCGGCGGCGTCTACCTGACGGACGTGACCGGAAATACCATCTACGATGCGGTCGGAAGCGCGGTCATCGGTCTCCTCCTTATGGGCTTTGCGCTGGCGCTGGCGTGGGAGAGCCGCGGGTTATTGATCGGTGAAGGGGTGACAAAACGGGAGCGGCGCGGAGTACTCGAAGCGATCGACGACGTCGACGGCGTCGTCGAGGTCCTCGATCTCAGAACAATGCATCTGGGGCCCGATTCCGTGCTCGTCGCCTGTGAGATCGACTTCGAGAACGAGTACAGGACCGAGGAGATCGAAGGGATTGTCGACGAGATCGAAACCGCCGTCCGAACCGTCGTCCCCGAGGCAAAGCGAATCTACGTCGAAGCCGAATCGCGCGGCCTATCGACCGACAGGGACCGCTGATCCCGTTCAGGTCAGTTCGATGTCGTCGATACCGAAGTGTCGCTTCGCGAGCCGTCGGGCGAGATCGATCCGGTTGCCGTCCGTGCCGATCGCGACGCCGCGGTCGTCGGCGTCGACCTCGGCGTAGGCGATCGTGGTGTCGTTTTCGCTGATCGTGACGTTGTACACCGCCGCCGGGGCCAGGGCGTTCGCGACGAAATCCGCCGCCGTGTCGGCGTGTTCGACGATCGTCACGTCGCGGCCGATCGACGATTCGACGCGCCGGACGTGTTTTCCGCCGGGGCCGATCGCCTGCCCCATCGTCCCCGCCGGAACGACGAAGGCAAGCCGATCGAGATCGTCGTCGACCAGACAGTCGATGGCCGGAACGTCGGTCTCGTCGTCGAACAGCGCGATGTATCGTCTGGCTTCGTCCGTGAGGGTAACGGGCATACTTGTATAAACCGGGGCGCTCGATCAGTCGTCGGCGGACGACCCGCTCTGTCGGGCACCCATCCGGAGGTCGACATCGCCGGTGCCGAGTTTGATCGGCTTGCCGACGATGACGTTCTCCGTGACCCCGTCGAGGTCGTCGACCTCGCCGTGGATCGCCGCGTCGAGCAGGTGGTTGACCGTCACCTCGAACGCCGCACGCGCGAGGACCGAGTCCTTGTTCCCGGAGATACCGTGGCGACCGATCGACTCGATGTCGCCGGTGTTCGTCATGATGTCCGCGACGAGCATCAGGTGGCGGATGTTCACGTCGTCGAGGCCCTGCTCTTCGAGCGTGTTCATCGTCTCCTCGATGATCGCCTCGCGAGCCGCCTCGATCCCGAGGTTGTTGTGGATCTCGTGGATGTTGTTACACGTCGTCCGGGAGGCGTCGACGCCGTCGATATCGAGGACCTTCTTCAGGTTCGATCCCTCCGTGTAGAGGACGAACTCCTCGCCGTCTTCGAGTTCCTCCTTGCGGATGACGACCCGGCTGATCTCCTCGATACCCTTGAAGACGATTTCGCGAAGCTCCTCGACCAGTTGGAGCAGTTCCCGGTAGGAAGGCTCCTCGGGACCGAACTGGATGACCGTCGTCGACGGTCGGTCCGTCTCGACGCCCAGTTCGGCCTCGATCGTTCCCGCGATCCGACCGGCGATATCGTCCGGACTATCGACCGTCGGCCACCGTTCGGCGAGCGTCTCCTCGTTGAGATCGATCTGGACGAGCATGTCCGCGACGTTCGTCGACACGTCGCCCAGCGCGAGGATCTTCGTCGCCTCGATCTGCCAGACGACCTCGTGGGCCCGGTCGCGGTTTGCGGCGTGCTCGCCGTCGAGATGGACCGTCATCATCGGCGTGTCGGGCGTCTTCCGGGCATCGACCAACTCGATGAGCCGCGGGAGCCCCTGAGTCACGTCGATTTCGGCGACGCCCGCGTAGTGGAAGGTGTTCATCGTGTTGTGTGTCACGACGCCCTCGGCAGTCGTGAACGTCTCCAAGCCGGCGACCGAGAAGTCATAGACGAACTCGTGTTCGCTTTCGATCGTTTCGATGGATTCGATCCGGTCCCAGACGACGTCGACATCAATCGTTTCCCGTGTGGCTTTGGTCGGACTCGTCGCACGAGTGCCACCGTCCGCAGCAACGGACCGGGTAAGATCTTTGAGATCAATCTGTGACTCCGATGGATCGTACGTCCCGAATGTCGGGAGCCGGTCATCAGTATCGAGCGTGCTTGCATCGACGGGGGCGATCCCGTCGTCCGTCCGCGTCACGAACGAGTGTGCTTTCGTCGCCCGGATCGATCGGCCAGACTCCAGTTCGAACCGGAGCAGTTGGTCGGGCGTCTCGTGTCGGCTGATCTCCTCGACCGGTTTCCACTCGACCGTTTCATCACGCGAGAGGCTCGGGACTTCGAGTCCTTCGGGGGCAAGCGCGACCTCGTGGTCGTCGACAGTCCGCGTCTCACGGCTCTCCATTAGGGAGTCGACCAGCCCGCCGATTTCGGTCACGTCGGTCGTACCGTTTTGACGAACGAGAACGCGTTCGTCGGCAGGAACGCTCATCTGCGTTCCGGGCTCACCGATGCTCTGGGCCGACACCGTCCCGACCGGGTCGAGGGGGTCGACACGGTTTTCGAGGTACTTCGATTCGACGCCGTAGACGATATCCCCGACCTGTTCGTCGGTCAACCCCTCCCGGATCTGGACCGTCTCGTAGACGTCCTGTTTCAGTCGGCGGGGGAGGTCGCTGTCCTCGACGATCGACTCCACCGCGTCGGTGATCTCAGTCATCGGATCCCGCCTCCGCGCCCGAAACCGACCGCCACGACTCCCCGTGCTCGGAGATATTCGTCGGCGGTTTGGGAATACCGAGGGCCTCCTCGCGCGCCTCGGGGGAGTCGAACTCCTCCTCGAGGACGCGGTCGACGATCGAGTCGACATCGATCTCGTAGTCGTCGTTCGAGGAGACCTGCACGGGCGAGGTACCGTCCTCGCCGAACTCGAACTGGACGACCGTATCGGAGGTGTCCCGAACCGTGCCGTCGTACTGCGCTTCGAGTTCCGAGAGCGCGTTGATCAGCCGCCGCTGGAGGTAGCCGGATTTCGAGGTCCGGACCGCCGTATCGACCAGCCCCTCGCGGCCGCCCATCGCGTGGAAGAAGAACTCCCGCGGCGTCAGGCCGTTTCGGTAGGAGTTCTCGACGAACCCGTGGGCGTCCGCCGAGAGGTCGTTCGGCTTGAAGTGACTGAGGGTCCGATCCTCGTAGCCGCGGTTGATGCGTTCGCCCCGAACCGCCTGCTGGCCGACACAGCCGGCCATCTGGGTCAGGTTGAGCATCGAGCCACGCGCGCCGGACTGGGCCATCACGACCGCCGGGTTGTCGTCGCCGAAGTGGTCGTCGGCGATGTCGCCCGCGGAGTCCCGGGCCTTTCCGAGCGTCTGCATGATCTTCATCTCGAGCGTCTCATCGACCGTCCGTCCGGGCAGCGATTCGAGTTCGCCGTTGCGGTAGGTCTCGATGAGCGTTTCGACTCGCTCGTTGGCGTTGGCGATCGCCTCGGCGATCTGCTCTTCGGCCTCCCGCTCGATCGATTCGTCGTCGATTCCGATCGAGAACCCGAAGTGCATGATCGACCGCATCGCGAGCGTCGCGACTTCGTTGACGAACACGCGGGCACGGGTGTTGCCGTACACCTTACAGATCGTATCGACGATCTCGCCGCCGAACGCGCCGACCGCGTCCTCGTCGATCGTCCCGTCGGTGAGTTGACCGCCCTCGACGAGGACGGTGTCACCGGCCGACGACGTAAACTCGAGGTCGAGTCCGTCCGGGAGCAGTTCCGAAAAGAGGCTCCGGCCGGTCCAGTACTCGAGGCCGTCGTCGTCGGCGCCGTCGGGCTCCGGGAGGCCGTCGATACTCGTCGCCCGAAGCAGATCGAGCGCCTGCGTCTCGTTGAACTGTGGGTTCTCGTGGGTCAACAGGTAGAGCCCGGAGATGTGATCCTGGATCGCGCCGATGATGTTCTCGCCGAAGCGCGGGCTAAGGATCTGCTCTTGGACGCGCATGAGGACGCGGGCCTCCGCGCGGGCCTCCTCGTTTTGGAGGGCGTGCATGTTCATTTCGTCGCCGTCGAAGTCGGCGTTGTACGGCGGACAGACCGTCGTGTTGAGCCGGAACGTCTTGTACGGCATCACGACGACCTCGTGTGCCATAATCGACATCCGGTGCAGCGACGGCTGTCGGTTGAAGATGACGATATCGCCGTCGATGAGGTGACGGGCGACCTCCCAGCCCGGCTGGATCTTCTCGGAGAGCTCCTCGCAGTTCTTTTCAGTCACCTTCAGCCGTCGGCCGTCGGGCCGTTTGACGTAGTTCGCGCCCGGGTGGATCTCGGGGCCGTTCGAGACGTACCGTCGGGCGTCCTCCAAGTTCCGCTCGTTGACGTTCATGGTCTGGGTCATCTCGCTTGCGACCCGGTCTGGGACGCCGACCTCGTTCAACGACAGCGTCGGGTCCGGTGAGATGACGGTTCGGGCCGAGAAGTTCACGCGCTTACCTGACAGCGAGCCGCGGAACCGGCCCTCCTTGCCCTTCAGACGCTGTGAGAGCGTCTTCAGCGGCCGACCGGAGCGGTGTCTGGCCGGCGGCGTGCCCGAAATCTCGTTGTCCATGAACGTGGTGACGTGGTACTGCAGCAGTTCCCAGAGGTCCTCGATGATGAGCTGGGGCGCGCCGGCCTCGCGGTTCTCCATGAACCGCTGGTTGATCCGGATGATGTCGACCAGTTTGTGTGTGAGGTCGTCCTCGGAGCGTTGGCCGTTGTCGAGCGTGATCGACGGCCGCGCCGTGACGGGCGGCACCGGTAGCACGGTCAGGATCATCCACTCGGGTCGGGAGCGGTCCGAGTTGATACCGAGCGTCTCGATGTCCTCGTCCGGGATCGCCTCGAAGCGGTCCCGGATGTTGCTCGGCATCAGCTTGTCGCCGCTGTAGGAGACGAGGAAGTCGGGCGCGGGCGCCTTCTCGAAGCGGCCGCCGAACGCGCCGTCCGAGGACATCGTCTCGCCCATGATCTGAAGCAGGGAGACGTGCTCGCGGCCGATCCGCTCGCTGTCGCCCGGCCCCTGTCCGCTCATCAGACGGCTGATATCCGCGACGGTGAGCTGTTTTTCGCCGCCCCACCGCGCAACGACATCGTTGACAGCCTCGACGAGCTCGTCGAGTTCGATCTCGGTGCCGCCCTCGCCGCCCTCGAGCGCCTCCGCGAGCAGGTCCCTGACCTCGCCGTCCGGAACCGGTCCCTGTTCGAGATACGTCGAGGGTTTCTCGTGAGTGATGTCGTACTGGGCTGTCGGATACCCCTTGCGGTAGCCGTCGTCCTCCGTGCAGTACGGACAGTAGTCGGCGTCCCGCGCCTGCCGGATACCGGCTTTCAGCACGTTCGAAGGATCCTCGCCGAGGTCGCGGGTCCGTTCGAGCTGGTCGAGGAACTGCTCGCGCTTCCGTTCGGCCGCCCGCTCGGCCTTCTCTTGGGCTTTTCGGGCGTCCTCGGGGCTGACGAACCAGGTCCGCGGCGGGGTGTCGTCGCGCTCCTTGAAGTATTCGCGGCGGTACTCCCGGTCGGAGGGGTCAGCGAGCGTCAGGCGACCGCACTCGCGGCAGGTGCCCCGGAGCAGCCGACGGATCAGCTTCGCGTGCCCGACGTGGACGACGGGTGCGGCGAGTTCGATGTGGCCGAAGTGGCCGTTACATGAGCCGGAGTGTTTCCCGCAGGTCTTACACTCCAATCCGGGGTCGATGACGCCCAGACGGGGGTCCATGAGCCCCATGTCGATCGGGAAGCCGTCGTCGTCGTACGTGTCGGCCGTAATAATCTTCGTAGCCGACATGTTTCGGTACTCCTCGGGATCCATCAGCCCGAAGCTGAGCGATCCGATCTCCTTTGGGGTTTGTCCCTGCATTATACTGCGTCCTCCAGTTCGATTCGCGGGGCGATACCGAGCGCTTTCATCTCATCGAGCAACAACTTGAACGCGTAGCTCATCTCCACTTCGTGGACGTCCGTCTCCTCGTCACAGTTCGGACAGTACACGCGGCGTTGTTCGACGTTCTCCACCGCACTCATTCCACACTGCCCGCAGACGTAGATGTCCTCGCGGTCGGACTCGT
>CAZOFL010000124.1:0-6768 GCA_964579035.1 uncultured Natronomonas sp.
CGTTGGTGTAGACGGAGACGTTGTCCGGGTCCGAGGAGTCGCCGACGTAGGAGGCCGGCTCCTCGCCCGACACCTCGGCGACAGCCGTTATGAAGCCGCCGTGGAAGGCGTACCAATCGGAGGAGTCGAACTCGTCCTGTTCCATCGTGTCTTCGATCTTGACGGTCGCGTCGACGCTGCCGAGCCGTCGCCGGAACGCGTCGCGATCCTCCGAGACGCGGCCCCGCGAGCCGAGGGCGTAGCCGCCCCACTGGACGTACACCTCGGCGAGGTCCGAGCGATCCTCCCAGTTGCCCTCGTCGACGGCCTTGTTCGTCCCGGCGCCGTAGCCGCCGGGGCGGGTCGTAAAGACGCGCGGCATCGCCGCATCGCGGGCCTCCTCGGGGTCGAGGCCCGCTTCTTCGAGCTCTTCGGCCTCCTCCTCGACGTGTTTTTTAATATAGTTCATCCCGTGGGGCTCCTCGAGGTCGACGACCGCCTCGACGGCGTCGTGAACGACCCCCGCCGCCTGTGGGAACGCGTCCCGGAACAGCCCCGAGACGCGCGTCGTCGCGTCGATCCGGGGGCGACCCAACTCCTCGAGGTCGATCGGTTCGACGCCGTCGATCCGGCCGGCGTCTGTCCAGACCGGTTCGACGCCCATCAGCGCGAGCACCTGTGCGATCGTCTCCCCGCGCGTGCGGACGGTCGGCGTCCCCCACGCGACGACGCCGATCTCCTCGGGATACTCGCCCTCGGCGTCGTGGTGGCGCTGCACGGTTCCGTCGGCGACCTCCCAGCCGACTTCCCAGGCCGACCGCGCCGGCACCTTCCGGGGATCGAGCGTGTAGAAGTTCCGCCCGGTCGGCAACAGGTCGACGCCGCCGCGGGTCGGGGCCCCCGAGCCGCCCGGCTGGACGTACTCGCCGGCCAGAGCATCGACCGTCCGTGGGATCTCGGCTTCGGCCTCCAGCACGCGAGGGGCGGCCTCCTCACAGATGAACGCGAGCGCCTCCCGGAGGTCGTCGTGTGCGCCGCCTTTCACGCGGGCGTCGCCCAGCGCGTCGATGTCGACGACCATGAGGTTCATCGTCGTCTCGTCGTCGGGGCCGGCGTCGGGTTCGGCCTCCGGCACGTCGAAGTCGTGCTCGGCGAGCGTTTCGACCAACTCGACGCTCAACCCGTGGACCTCGTCGGCGGCCTGCGAGTACGTCATCCCGAGCGTGTCGTCGTACTCGCCGGGCGAATCGAGCATCCGCTGATACTCGACGCCCAACACGCCCGCGACCGACTCCCGAAGCGAGGGGCCGCCGGGGTTCTCCAGCCGTGTCAACGCGATCAGATACTCGACGAGGCGATCAGCTTCGGGCGGTTCGCCCATCGTGTGTAGCCCCATCCGAATCTGCGTGGTTTTGACGTCAGTCAGGTAGGCGTGAACGCGCTCGACCAGCTCGTCGATGTCCACGTCGTCGCCCGAGACGTCGCCCTCCGCGAGCGTTGTCCCGGCTTCCTCGGGGCCGCGAACGTCGGCCGCCTCCGAGATCTCCCCCGCGATACCCAACTCGACGGCGAGGTCGAGGTCGTCGATCTTCTCCCGTATCAGCCGTTCGACCGTTTCGCCGGCCTCGCTGCCGGCCTCGCGGTACTGGTCGGCGAGTTCCTCCAGCTCGGCGAGGTCGTCGTAAGTGCCCGCGTTCGCCATCGGTGGCGTGAGGTAATCGACGACGGCGGCGTACGATCGGCGCTTGGCCTGCGTCCCCTCGCCGGGGTTGTTGATGATGTAGGGGTAGACGTTCGGCAGGTCGGCGACGAGCGCGTCCGGCGCGCTCTCCGCGTCGAGGCCGACCGTCTTGCCCGGCAGCCACTCCAAGGAGCCGTGGGTGCCGAGATGGACGACGGCGTCGGCTTCGAACTCCTCGCGGAGCCACGAGTAGAACGCGTAGTAGTCGTGCGGCGGCTGGAGGTCCGAATCGTGATACACCTTCGAGGGATCCATCCCGAACCCGCGGGGCGGCTGGACGGTCACGAGGACGTTCCCGAACTCCGCGCCGGGGATCGCGAAGGGCCGATCCGGCGGGTCGCCCCACTCCTCCGTGACGTTCCCACGGAACCCCGGATCGGCGTCGGCCCACCACCCGTCGTACTGGTCCGCGGAGACGACGTCGACCGAGAGTTCGCGGACGTCCTCCGGTGCGACCCACCGATCGTCGAGCGTCAGCTGCGAGGTGAGCCTCTCGATGAGTTCCCGTCCGGAGTCGGGAAACTGCCCTCCAAGGTCGTAGTTCCGCGCCCGCAGCTCCGAGAGCAGGTTCACCGTCGACTCGGGGGAATCGAGCCCGAAGGCGGTCCCGATCCCGTCGTCGCTCGGCGGGTAGTTGTGCAGGACAACCGCGACCTGCTTGTCCTCGTTCGGCGTGTGGCGCAGTTGCGCCCAGTTGACCGCAAGCGAGGCGGCGTGGTCGACCCGATCCTCGATCGGGAAGTGCTGTTTCGGTGCGGAGCCGATCCCCGCCTCGTCGTCGGTTCGCTCCTTCCCGGAGATCGGGTGCGTGATGACGTTTCCGTCGAACTCCGGCAACGCGACCGACAGCGCGAGTTCGAACCCCATCACGCCCGTGTCGCTCGCGGCGTACCGTGAGCGCGAACGCATCGTCGTCACCGTCTGGATGACGGGGACGCCGAGACGCTTGAGGAAGACCTCCTCCGCGTCGCCGCCCTCACCGTCCGCCTCCCGCCCGCGTTCGGCCATCGACAGCGAGAACATGAACGACGAGCAGACGGCATCGACGAGCGGGTCGCCGGAGCCGTCGGTGAGCCAGTTGTCGACGACCCACTCCGCGTCTTCTTGCTCTTCGGAGTCGGTGACCGGGTTACAGAACACCGGCAGGGCGTTTGCGCCCTCCGCTTCTATCGCACCGACCAAAGCGTCGACATAGCGGGTGTTCTCGTGTGTCCAGTGGGACTCGTAGAACCAGACGGCGACGGTCGGTTTTCCCGCCTCCAGCGTCGCGTAGAGTTCCTCGACGGACGCGCCGGGATGGTCGGGGTGATACACCCCTTCGGTCGGCAGGGCGACGGGGTCGTCGTACTCCGGGTCCTCGGGCGTAAAGCGGTCGATCAGGTATCGGAGGCAGTTCGCCAGGTTCGCGCTGCCGCCCTTCTCGAGGTACTCCGAGACCGTCCCCCGGACGGTTCCGGGAACGGTGGTGTCCTCGACGGCGAAGGCGTCGCCCGTCGCCTTGACGACGACCGGGACGCCGGCCGTATAACAGCGATCGATCGCCTGATCGTAGCCGGGCATGCTGTCCTCGCCCCCGTGGAGCCACAGGACGACGACGTCGCAGTCCGCCAGTTCGTCGCAGAACGCCTCGACGGCCTCGGGGTCGTCGAGGTCGCTCTCGGAGCGAACGACGAGGTCCGCATCGACCTCCTCGGCGGCGCGCGCGAGCGCGCCCAACTCGTTTTCGGTCGCGGTGTAGAATCCGACTGTTGGCATAAGGTTGATAAACTCCGTTTGTGTTAAAACAACTGTGTTTGATCTCGCTGGGGACAAAAGCGTTTCCACGCCGTTCGGCGCGGTGGTGGGCCAGAAGCGACTGAAGGAGGCGCTTTTGTGCGTCGCGGCCGACGACGGTCTCGACGGCCTGCTCGTGACCGGCGAGAAGGGGACGGCCAAATCGACGCTCGTCCGCGGGTTGGCCGACTTGCTCCCCGAGCAACGCGTCGTCGCGGACTGCCCGTACGGCTGCCCGCCCGACGACCGGGACCGGCAGTGTCGTGCGTGCCGGGACCGGGCCACGTATCCCGTCGAGACCCGGCCCGTCCCGCTCGTCACGCTGCCGCTCGGAGCGAGCAGGGACCGCGTCGTCGGAACGCTGTCGGTGTCGGACGCTCTGGCGGGCGAGGCGACGTTCGACCCCGGCCTGCTCGCGCGGGCGAACCGCGGCATCCTCTACGTCGACGAGGTGAATCTGCTCGAGGACCACCTCGTTGACGTGTTGCTCGACGCCGCCGCGTCGGGGGAAAACCGGGTCGAGCGCGACGGCGTCAGCCGGACCCATCCGGCCGACTTTACGCTCGTCGGGACGATGAACCCCGAGGAGGGCGATCTCCGGCCGCAGTTGCGCGATCGGTTCGCGCTCTCCGTCGAGGTCGAAGGCGAGCGGGACGTGGTCGATCGCGTGGCGATCATCGACGACGATCTCGGCGTCGGTTCTGGAGGGGCGGACGACACCGACGTCCACCGTGAACGGCTGCTCGGCGCGCGGGAGCTGCTCGGGGCGGTCGGCTCCGGGTCGGTCGAACTGGCTGACGGACAGAAACGCGAGATAGCCGAACTCTGTCTGGAGGCGGGCGTCGACGGCCACCGCGCCGACATCGCGACCGCCCGCGCCGCCCGGGCGCTAGCCGCCCTCGATGGCCGTCCGACGGTCACCGACGGCGACATCCGACGGGCGGCGTCGTTCGCCTTAGGGCACCGGATGCACTCGACACCCTTCGAGGACGCGCCCGACGCCGAGGACGTGATCGACGACCACTTCGACGGCGATGAGACCGAGGAGGGGACAGAAGACGGTGATGGATCGGCCGACGAAGCCGGGGGCGAATCGGCCGATCCCGACGACACCGCCGAAGACGGTCCCGGTCCCGAACCGGCCGACGACGCCGGCGAGGGCGAGGCGGACCAACCGGAGGAGACGGACCGGTCGAAGAGCCCGGGTGGATCGGACGCCGAAAACGACGGCGGAGATGACACCGGAGGGGAGCCCGACTCCCCGGGCAGTGGTTCCGCTCCCTCGGAGATAACGGCTGACGGCGCCGACCCCGATGGCGACGAGGACACCGATGACCGCCCGGACGCGGGTGACGAGGACGAGCGGGCGACCCCGCTGGTTCCCGGCCAGTCGGTGGAGCCGACCGAACGCGCCGCGTCCCCGGACGCCGACGCGCCCGACACGGAGGACGGAACGGGCTCCGGGCGGGCCGAGTCGGCCCCCTCGACCGGAAGCGACGGGGTTCGGGTCCGGACGGAACGGGCCGATCCGGCGTCGGGATCGGGGGTCGACGCGGCGGCTTCGGTCCGGGCCGCCGCGACCCGAGGCAGCGACCGCGTCGAGACACGTGACCTCCGACAGTCCGTCCGCTCGGGGGCCGGCGAGGCGCTCGTCGTCTTCGCCGTCGACGCGAGCGCCTCGATGGCCCCGGCGATGGCGGCCGCGAAAGGCGTCGCGCTCGAACTGTTGGAGGGGGCGTACACCGAACGCGACAGCGTCGCGGTCGTCGCCTTCGCGGGCGACGACGCCGAGGTGTTGCTCCCGCCGACGGACTCCGTCACGCTCGCGGCACGGCACCTAAAGGAGTTGCCGACGGGCGATCGGACGCCGCTGCCGGCGGGGTTGCGGACGACCGCCGAGGTGATCGATCGGGCGGACCCCGAGGCCGCCGTCGCGGTTGTCGTCTCCGACGGCCGGACGAACGCCGCGACGAACCCGACGGCGGACACGCGATCGGCCGCCGAGGCGCTCGCGGCGACCGACGCACGGGTCGTCTGCGTCGATGCGGGCGACGGACGTGGCCTCCTCGCCGATGTGGTCTCGGCGACCGGCGGGACGCTCGTCGACCTCGATACCCTGACTCCCGGGCGCGTCGAGCGGGAACTCGCCCGATCGCGGTGACGACCCCGAGCGTTGACCCGAAGCTTTACAACCACGCTTGTAGAAAATCAAGTAGAGTTTATGAGCACGAACGAAACCGTCTCGGACCGATTCGAACTGGCACGCGCCCAGTTGCGCCCGTCGCAGGCGCTCGCCGCGCTCGCGTTCGGTGCCGCGATCGTCTTTACACTCATGTTTCTGCAGGAGCCGCTCGTCCACGACGCGACGCACAACTTCCGGCACGCCGCCGGCATCACCTGTCACTGACCGATGATCGTCGAGTATCTCCGCCGCGGCGTCGCCGCCGGAGCGGTCGCCGGGATCGCTTACGGGCTGTACATGCTGTTGGTCGGCAACCCGCTCAGCGAGTACGTCCACGACGGCGGACACGACCACGGACACGGCGACGGCGGACACGACCACGGACACGGCGAACACGCGCACGAAGCCGGCCACGCCGTCTCGGAGGCGACGACGGCGGTCGTCAGCGCCGGGAGCGGTCTGCTGTGGGCGATCTTTCTGGGCGGCGTTTTCGCCGTCGCGCTGTATCTGTTCGAACCGGCGCTGCCGGGGTCATCGGGCGTAAAATCGTACGTTCTCGCGGGAGCCGGCTTTCTGACCGTCTCCGGAGTCCCGTGGCTCGTGTTGCCGCCGGCCGCACCGGGGGCCGAACACGCCTACGCCATCGGCCCCCGGCTCGGAATGTACGTCGGCCTCGCCGTCCTCGGCGCGATCACGGCCGCGGGCGCGGTCGCCGCCTACAACCGCGGCCGTCGTCGCCACGCCGGACTCGGGTTTCTCGCGGGGGCCGTGCCGATACTGGTCGTCGCCGGCGTGCTGACGCTCACCGCGCCGACGGTGACGACGCATCCGGGGCTGTCGGGCGACCTCGTCACCGCGTATCAGGGGCTCGCTGTCTTGAGCCAGGCCGCGCTGTGGCTGGTGATCGCCGGGGGTTTCAACGCAGCTCGACGCCGCGAGTCGGGATCCGAAACCGAATCGACGCGACCCACCGACGACGCAGTGGCCGGGTGACCCGTGAAACGACAGACCGACAAACAGACGACACGCCTCGCCGCCCACGTCTTCGTCTGCGTGAACGACCGCGACTCCGAGTACGCCTGCTGTGCCGACG
>CAZOFL010000125.1:0-6754 GCA_964579035.1 uncultured Natronomonas sp.
ACTGGGTCGACATCATGGACCTCGACGAGCCGATCCCCGAACACGTCAAACACCGCGAACTCGACGCCGCGGAGTTCATCAGCCCCACCGAGTCGGTGGCGCTGACCGACACCGGTATCGACGCCACGTACCCGAACTTCGGCTTTACGATGCACCGCGCGAGGTTCGACGACTGGCTGCGGGAGCGCGCCGAGAACGCGGGCGCCAAGTACCGCGTTGGGACCGGCGTCGCCGACGTCGAGACGGAGCTGCGTGGCTCGCCTTCACACACGCTGACGCTGCGTGACGGAACCGAGATCGAGGCCGAGTATCTCGTGTTGGCCGACGGGCCACAGCGGACGATCACCGGGCAAGTCCTCGAGCAGTGGCTCCCCGAGGCGTCGATGGAACGCCTCGACGCCCGGCGGACGAACCACATCGCCTACCAGGAGTACCGCGAACTGCCCGAGGAGCTGTTCGAGGGCGACCGGATCAAGTTCTGGTGGGGGTACATGCCGGGCCACACCGCCTATCCGTGGGTGTTCCCCAACGACGGGCGGGTCGCCCGCGTCGGGCTGACGATGCCGATCGACCTCGATCTGGAGACCGTCGAGAACCGCGAGCGCTACCGCCTGCTGCGTCCCGAGGACGAGCGGGTTCCACAGGGCGGGACGTACATCGAACGGCTGCTGGAGAACGTCTATCCGGAGTACGATCTCGACGACTTTCCGTTACAGAAAGACCGCGGGAAGTCGGGCGGTACGGAGACGTACCCGATCTCCTCGACGCGGCCGATCGAGTCGCCGACACGGGCGAACGTCGCCGTCGTCGGCGGCGCGATGGGAGCGACCTCCGCCTTCCACGAGGGCGGCGACCACGTCGCGGTCCGGACGGGGGCCATCGCCGGCCGCCTCGCGGCTTTGGGTGCACTCCGGGCGTACAACGCCGAGTGGCACCGAGCCATCGGCCCGGAGGTCCGTCGGAACTGTGTCTTCGCGGAGATGGTCCGGGGGTACGAACCCGACGACTGGGACCGACTGTTCGGGCTCGTCGACAGTATCGCCGACACCGACGGCATCGAGCCGCGGGAGGCGGTGTACGCCGGCTGGTCGGGAGGCAAGTTGTTCGCGGAGTACAAACTGCGGAAGTTCGGGTATCGAAACGGCCGGTACGCAAAGATCCGCGAGGACGATTACGCCGCCTGACGGACGCGGGCAAGCGCTGCGACGAAGAGGAGCGCACCCACCGCGAGCAGGGGGCCGAAGCCGGGCTGGTCGTCGGTTTCGGTGTCGGTCGGGTCGTCCGTGACGATGATCGTCGCCTCGGTCCGGTCGTACAGCGTCGGGAGGGGGTACTCGAGCATCTGGGCCTCGTAGCTGTCGTACTCGACGGTCGCCTTCGAGGCCGGAGCCCCCGGGTCGACCTCGAAGGTGACCGTCGCCGTCGTTCCGTCGCCGATCACCCCACCGGCGGCCGGTTCTCTGGCCTCTTCGACGGTGAGTCGGCCCGCCTCGTTGTCCGTCTCCGTGTCGAACGTGACCTGCGTCTCCTCGCCACCTTGGAGCCACGGTCCCTGTTCGATATCCACGACGGAGAGCACGTCCGGATCGTACGCGATCTCGTAGGCGATGGATTCGACCGCCTCCTCGTCGTTCGTGCTCACCACCTGCATCGTCAGATCGATCTCGACCGTCTCACCGGGGGCGACCTCGGACTCCCGGGGGTCGAAATCCGCGAGTCCCGGGTTGTCGGCGGCCGCCACTGCGCCCGACAGGGCCGCGAGCGAAACGAAGAGACAGCCGATCACGGCGACGAGCGGACGTCTCATTCGGATTCCTCGTCGGGAACTTCGATTTCCGTCGCCGGCATCTCGAGGAACGCGGTCTCGTAACCGGCGTGTCGGGACACCTGTGGTGGCCCCTCGACGACCAACTCGAACGTCTCACCCGCGGACAGATCGACGGGACCGCCGTAGTGGAGACCGACCTCGCTATCGAGGGTCTGTTCGAGGTCGGCGTCGACCGCGCCGTCGACGGACAGCGCCATATCGGCGAGGGGAACCCGATTGTACGGCGTTCTCGGCGAGACGAGGAGATACCCCCCATCGGCGAAGCGGGAGTCGGACAGATATCGGACGACGAACCTCGCGTCACCGCTTTCGTGAACACCGAGATCGGCTCCGGGGTAGGCGTCCGCTTCCGGAAGCGCCGAGAACGGCATGTGGTGGGCGTCGTGTCCGTCGTCGTGATCGTGGTCGCCATCGTCGTGGTGACCGTCCCCGTGCCCGTGATCGCCGCCCATCCTCGGTTCGAGCGCGCCGCGGCGTCCCCACTCCGATTCGTCGAGATACTCGACGCCACCGATGACCCGTTCACGGAACGCCGCGTCGTACTCGAACTCGAAGCTCGCGGTGGCGGCCTCCTCGAGACGACCCTCGAACGCCCCAGTTTTCCGCGTCGTGATCGGGTTGAGACCGATTTCGACGGTGTAGACGCCGTCCTCCGGGAGGGAGACGTTGTCGCCGAAGTGAAATCCCATCGTCTGTGAGATCATCGGCCACGGGGCGCGGACGTCGACGGGATCACCGTCTCTCGACACCCGCATCTCGGCACCGGCGTCAACCGGGAGGACCTGCCCGGTTTCGGTGTCCAAGACGGTCACCATCAGGTGGACACCCCTGCCGTCGTCGGGGACGACCTCCTCGCGTTCGGTCCCGGTGACGAGCCAAAACGAGTGGGGGTACGTGATCATCGGCGAGAGCGTGTACTCCCCGGCTTCGACGGGCGGCAGATGGTCCATCGCCTCGCGATGGGTCGGGACGTAGACGGCGTCAGGGGGGTTTTCGACCCGCGGAAACTGTGGGGCGTTCGAATCTTCGTCGGACGATTCCTCGCCGTTCGTCCCCCTGGGGTCGTCGTTGTCCTCGCCCGTACAGCCCGCAATCGAACCGGCGGTCGCGAGCGCACTCGCCGCGAGCAGTCGCCGTCGCGTGTAGTGTCGTGTCATTGTCGGTGGTCGTGAGTCGTGTCCGGCAACGAGCGCTTCGAGCGCGGTGGGACGACGAAGTTCCCCCGCCGGCGGACGAAAATGTACTGCAAAATCCCGTTGTTCAGTCGCTGGCCGACGCCTTCGCCGGTGAGATCGGCCCCGGTCATCGCGTCACGGACGCGGACGAAGTCGTCGATCGAACGCTGATACGAGACGAAGTGAAGCCCGGGACGGTCCCCGTCGACGGTGTTGAAATCACGCCGGAGCAGCGGCGGCGTCCCGTCCTCGTCGCGGGCGCGGGCGGCCTTCTGGGCGTGGCCGACCAGCCCCTCCTTCGCGTCGGCCCGTGTCCGAGCCGCAATATCGCCGGCGACGCCCGTCGACGCGCCGAGTTCCTCGCCGACGTCGCCGACTCCATCCCGGGCGTGCTCCGGACTGAACGTCTTCGCAACCCGCTGGAAGTGGTTGTCCTGTTCGAACCACGTTTCGAGCTGGAGATCGAGCGTCGAGACGTGGAGCGTGGTGCCGCCGGCGAAGGGACCGTCCTCGATCGTGACCCGGTCTTCGGGGGCCTGGCTTTCGGCGAAGCCGGACCGAAACCCCATAAAAAAGGGAGCCTCGTCGGGGACCGAATCCGGGACGCCGTCGAGGTCCGTATGCTGTGCCGGGAGCCCCGAGCCGACGAAGCCGGTTCGGCGGGGGGTAGCCCGTTCGAAGGTCCCGCGGAGTTCGGCGTCCATCGCCACCCCGTTCGGGGCGTCGATCTCACCGAAAAGCGCCTCCTCGGCTTCGAGGACGACTTCCGGGGTGTCGCTGGCGAGGTGGACGATCGCGTCGAAGCGGTCGAACTCGGGGGACTCCATCGACGTGAGCGGTTCCGGCTCCGGGACGGGCGGTCCGGCGTCAAAATACGTGTGGGAGTACCCGACGGCGAAGAGAAGTCCGCTGGAGGAGTACTCGTAACTCCGTTCTAAGGCCCTGAACGCCGACTCGACCGTGTCACGATCGGCCTCGGCCACCGTCGTCGTCAATCGGAGCGGGAGCAGGACGTGGTGTTCCGGCGGCACGTGGGTGCCCTCGGAGTCGGTTTCGAGTGCGTCGTTCCACGCGTGCTGTCTATCGGGACGCGACTCCGGATCGCCGGTCGGAACCGACATGTCCGCGCCCGAGTCAAGGCAAGCGGACAGCCCTGCCGCTCCGCCAACGGCGACCGCGGCCCTGAGATAGTTGCGACGTGAGATGGATCCCCGCTCGAACGGCTGCATCGGCGCAGGGTACGTTCTCGGACTGAAAGAAGTTGTCCCAATGTCCGAACGGTACCGTCTCCGGTGACGGGCGTATTTGCCCTCAAATACCCAAATACACGATACTGTGGCCCGTTATACGAGAAACTTTGCTAAAGTTTCCGTAATAGATAGCGACAACTGTTGCTCCTAAATGCGACGACGAACGGAATCAGCGAAATCCGCTTTTCAGTGCCTCAGAATGCAGCTGAGCTGGGCATCGCCAACTTTTTAATCGTGTGGCAGCGAAGATAGACAGAATGAAGCAAACAACTCGACGCCGGTTCATCGCGTCCGGAGCGGCTGTCAGCGCGGTTGCAGTCGCCGGCTGTGGCCAGAACGGAAACGGCGACGACGAGGAAGCGGAGCCGACCGACGACGACGAACCGACCGAGGAACCGTTCGAGGCGGGGTATGAGATCTGGGCGGCGGATCAGGGAACCGATACGATCTACATCTACGAACTGGCCGACGAAAGCGGCGACGAGTTCGAACTCGTCGACGAGATCGATACGGGTGCCGAGGACGGATTCGTCCCGCACATGGTGGATTACTCCTCGGATTACGAGTACGCCGCAATCGCTTGTACGTCCGGCGCACGGACGCTTGTTTATCGGACCGAGGACCGCGAACTCGTCGCGAACCTCGAGACCGGTGCGGGATCGCACTTCGCTGGGTTTAGCCCCGACGACAAGTACGTTCACGTCGACGTGATCGGCGAGAGCGAGGTCGTCCGGGTCGACGCCGACCTCGAAAACGAGGAGTTCGAAATCATCGATCGGATCGTCGTCGACGAGGGAATCGACGGCCTCACCGAGCAGGAGGGCGCGCCCATCTGTCACTCCTACGATAAGAGTGGCCGGTCGATCCACACGCTCGGTCCGAGCTACCACAACGGCGGGCTCCTCATCATCGACCACGAGAACTTCGAGGTCGACGCGTCGTTCGACGGCGATGAACTGCCGACCAACTGTGGAACGATGCCGCACCCGACCGAGGACAAGTTCTACCTTACTGCCGGGCTTCCGACGCCGACGGACGACGGCGGCGAACCGATCGAAGGCGAGAATGGGGTCGGGGACTACTTCGTGCTCGACACCGAAACCGACGAGATACTCGTCGAGGAGGCTTCGACCGGTGGCGTCGACGCACACGGGTTCTGGTTTACGCCGGACGCAGAGGAACTGTGGGTCCTCAATCGGGAGACGAACGACGGCGTCGTCGTGGACCCCGAAACGGACGAAGTCGTCGACGAGATCGACGCCTACGGTCCCGAGGTCTCGGAGAACCCCGGCGAGCGCGATTCCCCCGACATCCTCTGGGGATCGCCGGACGGCGAGTTCATGTTCGTGACGCTTCGTGGCCCGTCACCGCAGTCGGGTGACCCCCACGCCGCGACCGGCGTCAACCCCGGGTTCGCCGTCCTCGACGTGGAGACGAAAGAGATCGTCACGACCGTTGAACCGGACGGCGACAACGAGGACAGCGACCTCCACGGGATCGGGGTCCGACCGACCGAGGAGTTCGACGGCCACAACCTGCCGCCGTTCTACTGACTCCGGCGGATCCGGATCGGAATCCGCGATATTTTTCAGTCGGACAAGCCGAAAGACGATTACAGTTCGGCCACATACGATCGGTTGCGCACCACTAGTCCCCGACCGAGCAGCCCCTCGGGCAGCGATGACCGTTCGGAGAACCCAGGTGTGCGATACGTCCGCCGTGGCGGCTTCGCCGTCGCGGCATCCGGGGATCGTGACACGTCCCCCGCCCGGCACGAGGGTTAGCCGACCGACCGTGGCACGCCGCCTGGAGTGAGGTCGGACGTTAGTGTTCCGGGCGTACATTTTAGGTATGCTATGATAGATATCCGCAAACAATATACGCCACTTTGGGTGCGCAATTCTCCACAGACCTAACCCCGATATCATAAGAATTGCTGACCTTGTTAAAACCCTCAATTTGTGATCCATTTCGGCGACTCTGCTGGATATACAACGCGAATGCTGCACCGCGGCGGATAGTAATCGTGAACCACATAGCAGCTGTGGGTGTCTGTTGTTGGATATTGTGTGATCGTCTACGGTAACAACATGCCTTTCTGAGGTAATCCAGTATTACTAACCGTTGGCATGACCTTCTATCCCTAAGAAGAACAGGATGAAAGATGATACCGACTTAGATCCTACGGAGGGTTTTCAACCGATTGATGTCGAGGCAGAGAGCGTCTACGAGATAATCTTCCGCGAGATGGAGGATGCTGTCTTTTTGATCGATGTCGGGCAGACGGGCGACGACTGCATGTTCACGTTCCGACGAAACAACGCCTCACACCGAGATCTGACAGGTCTTGTTGAGGACGAAATGCGCGGACAGACGCCACGGGAACTCCTCGGCGACGAACAGGGCGCGAGTGTCGCAGCGAACTACCGCCGCTGTGTCGAGCAGGGAGAGACGATCCAGTACGAAGAGACACTTGAACTCCCGGCTGGAACCAGTTACTG
>CAZOFL010000126.1:0-6414 GCA_964579035.1 uncultured Natronomonas sp.
CGTAGGCGACGAACCACGAGCGTTCGATCTCGTCGCTGCGCTCGACGTGGATCGTCAGGTCCGTGTCGTGTTCGGGGACGTCGGTATCCGGGATCGCGTAGGCGTGGACGTCGAGACTGCCCTTTTGTGCCAACTGTTCGTAGATCTCCATTTGGCCCTCGAGGATCGAGAGCTTCTGAAACCCCGAGTGGAGCGACCCCTTTCCGACCCGCCAGGCGCGGTCCTCGATTTCGCGGGAGGCGGCGACCATCTGCTCGATGTCGTAGGAGGTGAACATCGTCTCGTCGAGGTGATCGAGGATCGGGCGGTACGTATCGCCCTCGAACCCGGGGTCGGTCTCCCCGTCGTCGGCGAGGACGGTGTCGATGTCGGCTGCCGCGACGAACTCGTCGCCGTCGGAGAGCACCGTAAACGCCTCGGGCTTTCCGCTCGGCGTCCGCTCGCCGAGGACCGAGACGTTCCGGTCGTGAAACTGCTCGCGGAGGGTCCGGATCGTCCCCTCGGCGGCGTTGAAGACCGTGAGCGTCTTCTCGTGGTCTTCGACCCCCGCGATGAGTTCGGTGAAAGACATTCGCTTCAGGAGGATGCACGACATTGTCGGTAATAAGCCTGTGGCCTGCGTCAGCCCACCGTGTTCAGTTACGCGGATCCCATCAGACCACGAGGGCTTGCGACCGATTTTTGTCCGCCAAAGCTGAACGTGGCAAAAAATATAAGTATTTTATCAATTACGTCTTTTTATATTTCAAAATACGTTTAACGGCGTTCCGAGATTCGAGCCAGCGAATCTGAACCCCGAGGCCAGGGTGTGATTACGCGGCGTCGATGTCGTGTTCGCTACGAATATGCATTACACCGGTGAACGGTCTACATGTTTAAAACATGCGCGGCGCCCTTACAGTAATATCTTCGATGTATTCGGGACTGATTGTTTGAGATCTAAACCGGTAGTGGTCCTCAGTATAAACTACTTCTCCGTCGACCGTGCTGTGATCCGGACTCGCATTATCGGCTGGCTGTATGTCAGCTTTCTGTATCTACTCGTGGGCGGCTTTTCGCGACCGGTTGACGCCAGGTATGTAAATTTTTTTAGTAGTGTTTCGAAGTGGTACTTATTCCGGATAGGATCGAACATCGAGCTTCGTCAATCCACTCGGGGTCCACTCTCGCCCCCACGGAATACGGTTCGATCCGGTCGCTTCGACCGCTGGTGTGAGTCATTTCTGCCATGGATCAGTACAAAGCCACTACCCTCACTCCTCGTCCGTGATCGCCGCCTCATTCGTGACCAACTCGGGCGTCGTCTCGCTGACCAGTATAAAACGCCAACGCGACACCGATCAGTGCGAAGACGACGAGCGCCCCGGGAGGAATCGCTGTCGACACTGGCCTGGCGGGTTGGACGCGAGAGGCAACCCCTACAACACGGCGCTCGGAGGAGCCAACGTGGTGCGTCCACTGGGTTGAAAAACGACGTTACTCGAGTTCGATGTACTCGTCTTCCCACTCGCGGCGTGCTTCGACCTCGCGTTGTCCCCGGCGGGTTACCTTGTAGACGTTCGTCCGGCGGTCCTTTTCGCCCTTCTCGACGAGCCCCTTGTCGACGAGCGTATCGAGGTTCGGATACAGCCGACCGTGGTGGATCTCCTTCTCGTAGTAGTTCTCCAGTTCGTCTTTGATCGCCAGCCCGTGTGGCTCGCCCGTGCCGGCGATGACGTACAACAAGTCCCGCTGGAACCCTGTCAAATCGTACATATCAGAAAGTGTAGTGAAGAACGAATAAATCCACCGAATTTTTCGCATCGGATCGTCCGGGGCTGAACGTCGTGACTACCGCTCGTACGGCGTCCCGACGCGACGCCCCGGGCGACGATCCAGCAGTTATTTTGTCATCCCGCCCCTCGAACATGTATCACCCCCGAATCGTCTCCAGCGGGCGGGCGGACGTTCGACAGACGACGCATACTGGCCGGTGTCGCCGGGGCGCTCGGCCTCGTCGGCGGTGGCGGCCTCTACGTTTCTCGATCTCTGGGCGGCGATTACGGGGACTACACCGCACCCGAAGCGTACCCCACGATCACCACCCGCGACCGGACGGACGGAAGCGGACCACCCGCTGTCGCGACCGACGGGGACTGGACGTTCGACGGGGCCGGCGAACTGTTCTTTTTTATCCACGGCCTCAACGCCACGGCAGCCGAAGCGCGGGATCAGGCGTATACGGCCGAACTCGGTCTCGCGAAGCCGTCGTCGACGCCCGTCGTCGCCTACAGTTGGGACTCCGATACCGACTGGGCACCCGCCAAGCGGAACGCCACAGCGAACGGCGAGTCGCTCGCCAGGTGGCTGGTCGAGTGGGCCGAAACCGATGGTCGGCCGACGCATCTTATCGGATACTCGCTCGGGGCACGGGTTTCCTGTGAGGCGCTGCGAACGCTCGATGCGGACGGACGCACCGACGTACCGGCCTCCGTTTCGTTGCTCGGAGCCGCGGTTTCGGCCGAGAGCGTGACGCTCGAGGGGCGATACGGTCCGGCGATCGATTCGGCCGACGCGCCCGTGAACAACTTCTACAGCGCGAACGACCGCGTCCTCCGGTGGCTGTATCGGGCGGCGGAACGGACCCGAGCGGTCGGCTCAGACGGGATCAACGACAACGGTGGTGTCCCCTCCGGCTACGGGGACGTAGACGTCACCGACCTCGTCGCGGACCATCACTCGTACTTCCAGCCAAAAGAAGGCTGCCTTCCGGAGGTTGTCGACCGGCTCGAGTCCACGCGAGGAGATCCACGAGGCGGCCCGACGAATCGGGGGAGTTCGGCGGCAAAGCGACCGAAGAACTGCGTGAGGCCATCGACGAACTGGAAGCCAGAGTGAGCAAACTGTGAGACGAAGACGGCCAATCGCGGGCGCCGGCGCACGCATCGCACTCGGGAGCCAGCGCCGACGGCTCACCGCATCGTCCCCGACCGTCCGGACGCCCATCCTGTCCGAGGGCCTACACTTATACCACCTCGCTCTCAGAGACGTATTGCATGAGCGATAGACCGAGTGGGACGAACGTACAGGGTGAGGCACCCGACGCCGAGCCCGTCGTCGAAACCGACGAGGCGACGCTTACGGACGGCGCCGAGCTCGAACGGACGCTCGGGCTCAGCGGCGGACTCGCGATCGGGATCGGGACGATGATCGGCGCGGGGATCTTCGTCTTTCCCGGGCTCGCCGGCGGGCGGATCGGCACCGCCGCAACGGTCTCCTTCGCGATCGGTGGCGTCGTCGCACTGCTCGTCGCGTTGCCGACCTCGGAGTTGGCGACGGCGATGCCGAAAAGCGGCGGCGGCTACTACTTCATCTCGCGGGGCCTCGGCACGCTCGCGGGCACCGTGATCGGGCTCTCGCTTTGGTTCGGCCTCGTGTTCGCGACGGCCTTTTATCTCGTCGGGTTGGGGTTTTACGCGCTGGATGCCCTCGCCGAGGTGGGCGTCACGATCGGCGCCAGTCCGGGCGCGATCGTCTCCGTGATCGCCGTCATCGCGGGGCTCGGGTTCACCGTTTTGAACGTCACGGGGACCGAGAACGCCGCGAAACTCCAGAACGGCGTCGTCGCACTTTTGTTGTCGATGCTCGTCGCCTTCCTCGGGTTCGGCCTGCTAGAGGCGTTCGGGTTCGTCGACGCCGGCACGCCGCCGGGGGAGGCCGCAAACGTCTGGGAGGTCGTTCCGATCATGTCCGTCGCCGCCCTCGTTTTCACCTCCTATCTGGGGTTCGCACAGGTCGCGACCGTCGCCGGCGACATGAAGCGCCCGGGCCGAAACCTCCCGCTTGCGATGATCGGCTCGGTGTTGATCGTCACGCTGTTGTACGTGCTGACGATCTTCGTCGCCACGGACATCTTCACACAACAGCAGCTGTTGGACGCGGGTGAGACGGCGATGGTAGAGGTCGGCCGACAACTGCTCGGACCGGTGGGGGCGCTGATCATCGTCCTCGGTGGCTTGCTCGCGACGATGTCGTCGGCGAACGCATCGGTCCTGAGCACGTCACGAGCCATCTACGGCGTCTCGAAGGACGCGCTCCTGCCGAAGTGGGCCAGCCGGATCAACCTGAAATACGGGACGCCACACGTCGCACTCGGGATGGCCGGCGGGCCGATCGTCGTGCTCGCGGCCACCGGACAGGTGCAGTTGCTCGCCGAGGTGGCCTCGTTCCTCCACCTGATCATGTACGGGTTGATGTGCGTCGCGCTGCTTGCGATCCGGCGCGATCGGCCCGAGTGGTACGACCCCGATTTCGTCGTCCCCGGCGGCCCGGTGATTCCGGTCCTCGGGGCGTTGACGAGTTTCGGCCTCATCGCGTTCATGCAGCCGACGTCGATCGGAGTCGGCATCGCCGTCATCGTCGCGACGTCCGGGTGGTACTTCTATTACGCTCGCGACATCACACTTAAGGGGGCTCTGTAACATGACACGCGTACTCGTTCCCGTCGAAGTGCTCGAAGGCAAGACCGTCTCGCCGGGACTGATGAGCCTGCTGGGACCCGTCGACGTGACCGTCCTCGGCTACCACGTGTTGCCCGAACAAACGCCGCTCGACCAGGCTCGGCTCCAGTACGAGGAGCGGGCGACCGACGCCCTGAACGATCTCCGCGAGGAGTTCCGGACGGCCGGCGGCGCGGCCGACCACCGGCTCGTGTTCACCCACGACAGAGAGCGGACGATCACCCGGATCGCAAACGAGATCAGTGCCCGCGCGTTCGCGATCTCGGGTATGACCGGCGACGTCGACCAACTGCTCGTCTCGCTGTCCGGCGACGTGGCAACCGACCGAATCCTCGGGTTCGTCGAGGAGGTCGTCGGCGATAGAGCGATCGGTGTGACGCTGTTTTTCGCGGGCAAAAAACCGGACGGACGGCGACTCGAAGACGCCGCCGCCCGGCTTCGGGACGCGGGGATCGAGGTTCGAACCGAACTCGTCGCGAGCAACTCACCGTTCGAGGCGCTGATGGACTCCGTGCCGGGCCACGACGCCGTCGTCATGGGCGAGAACGCGCCGTCGATCCGCTCTTTGGTCTTCGGCGACGAGTCCAAACGGGTCGCCTCTGCCTCGGTCGGTCCGGTGTTGGTCGTTCGGTACGACGAAGCGCTCGACGGGTGAGCATCGGAGACGGGTCCGAATCGCGTTCGCGTCGTCTGGGTGCCCGGCCGGTTTCGGACGCATCGGCGTATTTCGTCCCAAAACGGTCACCGGCGGAGCTCAGCTTATAGGAGTTAATAACCGGTGTACGTTCTCGTCCGTTGGATGTTTGCAGGGCTGGTCGAATCGGTCCGAGCGCCCGATCCTCGATGCGGCCGCCGACGAGGAGAGCAAGATCCCGTTCCCACGGCGGGAAGTGACGTTCTTCGAGTCGGAGAACCGGATCGCGGTCGAATCGGAGCGGCTGGGACCCGACCCGCAGGGTGAGGACGCGAGCACGCGAGCGACGGAACCGGACACGGTGGGCGGCCTGTCGGTCCGGCTTCGATCACGCCACTCTCGCGAACCCCCTCGATCGCAGCTCGTCGACAGTGAGTTCGTTCTCGAGCAGGCCCCGAAGCTCCTGGATCAGCTGTTCGCCGGCCAACAGATCGGGAACGGCGACGTAATCGGCTCCCGCATCGAGCAGTGACTGAGCAGTCCGTTCGTCTCGTGCCCGCAGAATTACTGGAGCGTCACACTCCAACTGTAAGACCCGTCGGGAGATGACCTCCGAGCTTGTCATCGACAGGATCACCCGGGCCTCGGCGAGCTTCGCTTTCTCCCACGTGTACGGCTCCATCGCGTCGCCGAAGACGTACGCCTCACACTCGGCCCGGACATCTTCCTGAATCGCGGGGTCGTTCTCGATGACGACGTAGGGACGGTCGAGCGATTCACAGGTTTCGACCATCCGTGTCCCCTTTCGGCCGTACCCGAGGATGATCACGTGGTCCGTCAGATCATCCGGGACCTCGCTCGACTCGTCGATCCTGTCGTGCCGGCCGGATATTACCCCCCGATCGGCCAGCGTCCGGTATATTTGCTCGTCGTACTGCTGTGTGACTGTCGAGGTGATCATCGTCACGGCGGCGGCGAGAACGATGGCGTCGAACACCGACTGTGTCAGCAGGCCGATCAACAGCGCCTCGATAGCGATGATCAGCGAGAACTCGCTGATCTGGTCGGTGCTGAGCGCCGTCAGCGTCGCGGTTCGTCCCTCGTACCCCCGGTAGATCAGGATGGCGACCGTCACCGCCGGCTTCACGATCACCGTCAGCAGCACGACGCCGGCCACTAACGCCAGCTTTTCGATCGAATCGGCCACGGGGAGTTGGACGAACGGAAGGACGACGAGCGCACCGACAGTAACGAAGAAGATGGCCACGAAGAAGTCCTTGA
>CAZOFL010000127.1:0-6408 GCA_964579035.1 uncultured Natronomonas sp.
CAGCGCGAGCGTCCCGACGCCGAAAAGCAGTATCGCGCGGCGCTCGAATCGGGCCCGAAACCGCCGACAGCGCTCCCGAAGCGTCTCGTCCTCGGACGTTCCGGCGGCCCCCAGCTCGTCGGGGATCGGCCGGCCACCGTCGGTCCGAGTCTCACCCGCGTGTTCCGCCGGCCGGTGGCCGTCACGGTCGTTCACTCCCGGTTCCTCCCTCGTCCTCGCCGCGTCGTGTCGGCCAGCCTCTCTCCGCCCGCATCAGCGACAGAGGAAACCCCTTTGAACGGGGCCGACGAACGCGGGGCAATGACAGCGTTCGCACTGCTCCGCGTCACGCCGATCAAAGAAGGCGACATCACGGCCGATGTCGCCGCCGCGGTCGAGGCCCTCGAAGGGTTCGACGTCGAATACGAGACGACGCCCATGGCGACGACGCTCGAAGCGGACGACGTCGGCGAACTCTTCGCGGCGTGTGCGGCGGCCCACGAGGCCGTCGACGCGCCCGAAGTCCAGACGCTCGTCCAGATCGACGAAAAGGACGCGGAGCTGACCGCCGACGACAAGGTCGACGCCGTCGAATCCGAACTCGGCCGCGAGGCCAAAAGCGGCGGCAAGTAGCTCCGGGACACGCTCGGGTCAGCGCTCGCCGACGACCTCTCGCTCCCACGCCTCGATCCACCCGTCGACGTTGCCCATGAGCTCGTCGTAATCGAAGAAGACGACGTTCTCCGGATCGGGCTCCTCGGCGAACTCCCGGTACACCTCCGGCGGCGTCGCCTCCGTGTTGACCGGCCCGGTGACGTTGAGTTCGGCTATTTTCGCCTGCACCTCGGGATCGAGAACGAAGCTCATGAACTCGTGTGCGAGGTCGTCGTCGGTCCCCTGTGCGAACCGACCCATCGCGTTGAGGTTCGCGTACCCCTGGCCGTTCAGCAGGCTGACTTGGTGTTTGTCCATGTCGTTGCCGAACCGTTTCGCGTACACCCGGTCGTTCGAGTAGGAGAACACCGACGGTATCTCGCCCTCGTCGAACTGGGCGTAGGCCGTCGCCCACGAATCGAGAATGCGGACGTCGTTCCCGACGAGGTCGTTCCAGTAGTCGAGATACGTGTACTCGCCCTCCTCGCCGAACTCGTGGATCGTCCACAGAAGGAAGTACAGTCCGGTGTTGCTCCCTTCTGCGGGGTTCGAGACGGCGAGGTTGCCGGCCAACTGCTCGTCGAGCAGATCCTCGAACGTCTCGGGTCTCTCGAGGGTGCGCCCGTCGTAGACGAGCGCGGCGTAACTCGAGTACGCCGGAACCATGCGCCCCTGCGGATCGAAGCGGAACTCGTCGCCGACGTTCTCGGCGTGCTCTATCGCGCTCTCGTCGACCGGCTGGAACAGGTCCCCGTCGGTGTTCTCGTCGGCGCGGACCAGTTCGTTCGGCTTGATGCCCATGTACACCTCGGCGTCGATGCCGACCCCCTGGTTGTGGCGCTCGATGTAGTGGTTGATCGACGAGTCCGGAATGACCCACTCGAACTCGACGTCGTGGCGTGCCTCGAACTCGTCTTTGATCCACTCGCCGGGACTGTCGCTCGGGGCATCGACGAAGGAACTGTACGTCGCGACGGACAACGTCGGGTCGTCGTCCCGACCCGACCCGGTCGGCGTCGATCCGTTGCCGTCGTCTACCTGCTCGGCAGTACATCCCGCGAGGCCGGCGGCCGTCGCCCCGCCGGCAAGTGTAATAAACCGTCTGCGTCTCATTACCCGGTGGTTGCATCTAGTGGTACCTAAGACTCCCGGTCGCCGCGTCCGGGGGCTCCACCACCCCGATCGGTGGGGAGCGACAGCGGTTCGTCGCACTCCCCTCCCTCCGGCTGATCCCCGAAATCGAGACGCCCCGTCGCCTCGAGCGTCCGTAACGCGTACAGCCCGCGTTCCTCGGGCACCGTCTCCAGCACACGGGGATCGACCGCCCCGTACCACCCGAGCGGATGGGTCCCGGGCGTCCCCCACTGCGGGCGCGGCGCGGAAAACGGCGGGCTCCAGTCGCCGCCACGCTCGCTGAACTGCCGTTCCGGCGTATGCCGGACGAGCGCGAGCTGTCTATCGACCGCGGACAGCGATCGATCCGTCAGGGCCGCCCGCCCCGCGGGCACGTCCGCCGCCCGTCGGTAGTAGTCGACCGCAAGCTCCGCGTGGAGCCGCTTTTTCCGCCGGCCGTCGAGCGGGACGCGCTCCCACGCCCGGACGTACGCCGGATCCCAAAGCGGGAGCCACCACTCGACGCCCACATCCTCGTACACCCGGAGGTCGCCGTTCGTGAACGTCGTCATCCGGCCGTTCCACTCCCACCGCTCGTAGGCCGCCGCCGCGGTTTCGGGGTCGGACACCGCATCCGCCGGCCGATCACCGAGGAGCCCCTCACGGACGCGCGCCTTCGCAGCCGACGCGAAGGCGTCGTCGTCCCACTCCCAGAGGCTGTAGTGTCGGTCCAGAACATCGTCAACGAGCGCCGACACCGTCGGCTCGATCGGTTCGTGACCCACACGCTCCGGCTCACAGCCCGCCGTCCCGGGACCGGTCTCACCGCCGACGAACGCCGGAAGCCGCTCGCTCGGTGTCGCGACGGTGTGACCCGGGCAGAACAGCGCGTCGGTCGGGAGTCGTCCCTCCGAGATGAGCCCCCGGACGGCGGGCCACTCGGCCAGGAACGGAAGCGCGTCGCCGCCGAAGGACGCCCGCCGGTATCGGCTACAGGCGTCACCGTGATACCACTCCGCCCAGTCGGCCGCGCTGTAGGGGCAAAACTCCCATCGAACACCGAGCCGTGCTGCGACCTCGCGGCTGACTTCGACGTCCGGGTGTCCCGACCGGCCGAACGTGAACGCGATGACGTCGTGGCCGCGGACGACGAGCCCCGCCGCGACCAGCCTGGAGTCGTGACCGCCCGATAGGGGGACGACGACCGGGCGGCCGTCGGCGATCCGTTGGAGCCGGTCGAGGGCGGTCTCGAACCCCTCGCGGAGCTCCTCGAGCGGTTCCGTTGGAGCCTCCCCGTGGCCCGCGGGCCAGTAGCCCCAGTATCGGTGCCGCCGCACGCCGTCATCGTCCACGGCAACGACCTCCCCCGGCTGTATCGACGCGACGCCCGCCCAGACGGTTTCGGGGCCGGCGACGTACCGCGTGAGCAGAAACTCGCTCTCGGCGATCGGATCCGTCTCCGCGCCGATGCCGTCACGGACGACCGCGCCACGATCGCTCACGACCGTCCCGTCGGTCGCGTAGTACATCGGGACCGACCGCGCGCGATCGGAGATTACGAACGTCGTTTCGCCGGCGTGGACGACGACGGCAAAGAACCCTTCCAGACCGGCGGCGAGTTGTGCGACCGATCCGAGTGAGCCGCCGGACGCCGCCTCCCCGAAGCGCTCCGCGATCCCGGCCGCGGAAACGACTCCCCCGTCGTCGAACGCGAAACCGCGGGCGGCGGCGCTTCCGACCGTCCGCCACCCGGCCGCCCGGAGTTCGATCCGCATACATAACGGTGGGGGCGCGGCGGTGGAAACCATTTCCCTTCCGGCCGCGCGGCGTTCGTCCCGCGTCCCCATCACCACGCCGCGTCGAGAATCCCCACCATCGCCTCGCTCGAAACCTCGAGTCCGGGCGGGGCGTGCGGTGACCCGCTCCAACTGTGGGCGGTCGCCGACGCGTCCGTCTCCGAAACGGTTCGACCCGGGGCGTCGTTCGCGAGGAGGAAGCTCTCTGCGGCCATCCCGGCGATGTCGTCGAGCATCGACCGTTCGACCCCCGGTATCTCGCGGAGCCGTCCGGGCAGTCCCAGCCCGTCCGTGACCCCCCTGACGGCATCGACGACGCCGGCGGCCGGATCGTCCCGGTCGTCGGCCCCGAGGGTCGCAGCGAGCAGATCTCGGCGCCCGTCGACGTTCCCGAAGAGCCACTCGAGGGCGTCGGGTGCGACGGCACCGTGGGCGATCCCCAACTGCACGCCGGTGTGGATCCGAAGCGAGTGCCCGAGCGCGTGGACGACGGAGAACGTCGTCCCGGTCGCCCGCGAGACGCCGTACTGTGAGAGGACGGTTCCCCGCAACGCCGGTTCGAGGTCCGCCGCGTCGGGGTCGCCCCCGAGTTGCGGCAGCGCCCGCGAGAGCAACGCGAGGCCGTCGGTCGCCGTCGAATCGGTGATCGGCGTCCCCGCGCTCGAGTACAGCGTCTCGAGACCCTTGCTGAACCCGTTCATCGCGGAGCCGGCGAGTATCTCCCGCGGCGTCGCCGCGACCAACCCGGGATCGTACACCGCCAGCGCGGGCATCAGCTTCGGGTCGCCGACGCCGCCCCCGGCGGCCTCCGTGGCCAGCCCCGACGCCGGGTCGACGGTGACGCCGGCGAGCATCGAGAGGCTCCCGCCCGCAAGCGTCGTCGGAACCGCGACGACGGGCAGCGGATCGTCGGGAACCGACAGCGTCGCGGTCGACACCAACTGTGCGCCGAGTTCTTCCGGAGTGTGATCGGAGGCGGCGACGGCGCTTGCGACCCGGGCGATATCGAGGCTGCTCGCCCCGCCGAGCCCGACGAGGACATCGGCATCGAGTTCGTCGGCCCGTTCAGCACACTCGATCGCGGTCCCGAGTCGCTTTTGGGGCGTTGTTTCGGCGAATACGCCGACCAGTCGGTCGCCGAGTCCGTCCCGGACCGGCCCGGTGACGGCCGAGCGGTCGCCGACCGTCCGCCCGCAGACGACGAGCGCTCGATCGAAGCCGAGTTCCCCGAGTTCCCCGCTGAGGGCACCGACACTCTCCACTCCGTACCGGATGACCGGCGGGTCGTACGCGAACCTGAACTCAGTAGTTGGTTGCACAACCTCGTGTTACACGGGTGGGTGGTATAGTACTGCGGTTCCCCGGGTACCGGGGGCGACCGAACCGCCGAGCCCTCCCGTCCCTGCGGTTTCTCCCCGGAAACGGTTTTCCCGTCCGGGGGTCAATCAGGGGGTATGTCTTCCCTCCGTCGCCGCCGTCGCGTTCTCGCCGGCCTCCTGTTTGCCGTCGGCGTGCTCGCCGCCGCCATCCTCTGGGACGTCGCCGAGGTCGTCTTCTTCGCGGTCACGGTCGCGTATGTGCTGTACCCGCTCCGGCGACGGCTCGTCGCCCGCGGGATCCCCGGCCGGATCGCGAGCGCCGCGCTCACCGTCGCCGCGTTTCTCGCCGTCATCGTCCTCCTCGCGCCGATCGCCGTGACCTTGTTTCGGCGCCGAGGATCGATCATCGAACTCCTCGGTGACCTCCCCGACGAGTTGCCGGTCGAGCTGTTCGGCTTCGTCTTCGCGATCGATATCGCCTCGCTCGTCGAATCCGCGAACGATCTCCTTCGATCGCTGGCGGTCTCGCTCGCCGCCGACGCGATCTTCATTATTCTCCAGATCGGCATGTTCGTGCTCGTTCTGTACGGGCTTTTGTTGCGCCCCCAGTCGGTCGGACAGGCTGTCACCGAGATCGTCCCCCGGGAGTATCACGACATCGTCCGCGCGCTCCACGAACGCATCGCGGGCACTCTCTACGCGCTCTACGTCGTCCAGGCGGCGACCGCGGTGATCACCTTCCCGATCGCGCTCGTCGTCTTTTATTCGCTCGGCTATCCGGACGTGTTCGTTCTCGCCGTGATCGCCTCGATACTGCAGTTCGTTCCCATTGTCGGACCCGGTATGCTCGCCGCCGGGTTGGCGGGCTACGACGTGCTCCTCGGCATGCCGACCAGAGCACTCGGCATCATCATCCTCGGGCCGCTTTTGATCGGACTCCTCCCCGACATCCTCATCCGCCCCCGGATGGCGTCGAAGCGGGCGAAAATCCCCGCCAGCCTCTATTTCGTCGGCTTCGTGGGCGGTGTTTTGACCGTCGGCGTCATCGGCATCATCGCCGGCCCCCTCGTCGTCGCCGTGCTCGTCGAGTTGATCGACCTCCTCGGCGATCCGAACACCGACGCCGTCTAGCGCTCCATCTCGCGTTCGAGTTCGCGCAGCTTTTCGATCCGGGTCTCGGTCGGCGGGTGCGTCGACGCGAGCTTCCCGATGAACCCCCGCCGGATCGGGATAATAAAGAACGCGTTCATGTCGGCCTGCTCGCGGAGGTCCTCCGTCGGCACTTGATCCATTCGCCCGGAGATCTTCATCAGCGCCGTCGCGAGCGCCGAGGGGTTGCCGGTGATCATCGCCGCGCCCCGGTCGGCGCTGTACTCGCGGTACCGACTGAGCGCGCGGATGAGCAGAAACGAGATCACCCACACGAGAAGCGACACGAGGATGGCGACGATGAGTGGTGCCTGGTTCCGCCCGCGACCGCCGAAGAGCCACCCCCACCGGACGATGAAAAAGGCGATCGTCGAGAGGAAGGAGGCGATCGTCATCAC
>CAZOFL010000128.1:0-6325 GCA_964579035.1 uncultured Natronomonas sp.
TTGCCGCCCTGAATTGGTCCCCGCTGACGCTTCGGCCCTCCAAGCGAAGCGTCACATGATACAACTGGTCAGTGGAGTATAAATGTACCGGAGTCGGAGCCAGCGCTCCCGATCCGTGGAACTCCACGACGGTCGATCAGATGTGCTCTTCCTCGAGAACCCACCCGAGGGCACGTTTATAATAGGTGAACATTTCGCGCACCCCTTCGTGGTTCATATCCTCGTCGTCCAGTTCCGCTTTTAGAAATTCGTACTGGTCACGTATCTCCTCTTCGTCGCGCATATCGGTGTTATGTCGACCGAAGGCATGAAAGTTCGTTATCCAGCGGATTTCGAAGCCTGCGTGGGGTCGTAACCGAAATCCACATCGGGCCACGGGCACAGCGACAGCTATGAACGTCCACGTCATCGCGACGGGTGGAACGATCGCATCAACTGCCGACAGGGACGACCGTGGTGCGGCCCCGGAGCTTTCCGGCGAGGAACTCGTCGAAGCGGTCCCGGGGCTCGAAGCCCACGCGAACGTCACCGTCGAGACGGTGTCCGATCGACCCGGGTTCGATATGTCCCCGGAAATCTGCGCCCGAGTCGCGGCGACCGTCGAGGAGATCGGATCGTCAGTCGACGGCGTTGTCGTCACTCACGGGACCGATACACTCGCGGAGACCGCGCGATATCTGGACCTCACGTGCGATTTCCCGGTCGTCGTGACCGGAGCACAGCGACGGCCGGACGAACAGGGGAGCGACGGGCCGACAAACCTCCTGACGTCGGTTCGAGCGGCGGCCCACGAGCGCGTCTCCCGCGGAGCGTTCGTCGCCTTCGACGAGGAGTTACACGCCGCCTCGACGGTCCGGAAAACACACACGTGCGCCCTCGATACGTTCCGGTCGCCCGAACAGGGGCCGATCGCACGGTTCACCCGCAAGCGGGTTCACTGGTATCGTGAGCCGGAGGGGTCCGCGACGACGTTCCAGGTGCCCTCCCCCGGCGAACACCCGACGGTTCCGCTCGTCGCCTCGGCGTCCGGCGTCGGACGCGCCGCATTCACGGACGCGGAAGCCCGTGCCGACGGGATCGTCGTGGCGGGGACGGGACTCGGAAACACGACGGCTGGACTCGGACGCGCGATCGCCGAAGCGTCCTGTCCGGTCGTCATCACCTCGCGCTGTCACGCCGGTCCATCCGAGCCGATCTACGGGACGGCCGGCGGTGCGGCGACCCTCGCGTCGTACGACCACGTCCGGTTCGCCCACACGACGCCGTGGGCGACACGTATCGAGCTCATGCTCGCGCTGGCGGACGACCGGGTCGAAGAGCGGTTCGACCCGTTCGACCCGGTCGGGGAGTAGCCGGGGGTGTTTTGACCCACGAATCCGTACCGGGGGCATGAGGATTCGCGGCCAGCGAAGGTGCAAGCGGTGTGAAACGAGGTGGTCGTACTACGAGACGGGATCGGTGTCGTGTCCGAGTTGCGGGAGCCACCACAGCGTCGGGACGGACGACGAACGGGCGCTTCATACGGCGACAGCGGCGTCACTCGATCTGACGCAACTCAGAGGCGCGGTCGACTCCGAGTCACTCGATCGCCTCGCCGCCCGGGCAGCCGACGACGCCGGTGAGTTCACCCGTGGCTACGGCTTCGTCGACGCCGGGCGGCTCCAACCGCTCGATGAGACGTACCTCGCGGCGATGGAACTCAGACACGCCGCGGCGGAACTCGGTCGTCGGATCGAGGTTTCCGACGACGAGGAGTGGTACTTTATCGAACTGTTGCGGGCAGACGAGGGCGTCCGGCCCGCTCCGGACGACGTCCCGGAATCGATGCGAGCCATGCGCGGGCTCGCATACGCGAACGCCGTCCGGGAGTACCGTTCGGACCTCCGGACGTATCTGGAGGAGAACCCGGACCCGACCGTCGACGGCGTTTCCGAGCGGCTCTCGGCGCACGTCAGACGGATCCGTGCGCTCGACGGCGACGTACAACCGCGTGCGGCGGAGGCACTCGTCACCGCCGCGCGCGCTGTCGGGCGGTATCTGGCCGACGGCGAGAAGGGGGAACTCGCCGAAGCCGAAGCGCGGCTTCGGTCGCTGGAGTGAACGGTGGGTGGGAAAGCGGGGGCGGAGCCTTCCCCGTGGGAGAATGGCGACCAGGCGACACCGACGAACGCTCCGCGCCCCGTGTGTCACACTTCGGCTTCGGCGGGACGCGGCCACTTCTTCAGCGCATACGGCCGGTGGTCCCGACCTTGTATTTAAATATGCGCGTCGAACAGGCGCTCGACGAGATCACGGTCGAACGTGTTCTCCGGGGGAGTCGAGAGCCAAGCGACCTCGTCGATGGACGGATCGGTAGGAGTCCCCGGAACGGTCGGGTTTGAGGCCGTCGGTGTCCCGACGAACGTGACGAACGTGAACTCATAGGAGTCACTCGATCCGCGGCGGACGAACGTCTGCTCCGCGATGGCTCCGAGCCCGGTAATGTCGATCTCGAGTTCGGTCTCCTCGCCGACTTCGCGGCGTGCACCCGCTTCGGGGGTTTCGCCCGATTCGAGCCGTCCGCCGGGAAGCAACCACGCGTCGCCCTCGCGGACGAGAAGCCCGCGACCTCCGTGGACGACGAGCGCGCCGACGCCCCATGCGCCGTCGTCGCCCCGATCGATCCCCTTCTCGAAGCGTTCGCTGCCGATTTCGATCCGTTCGGATTTTCGATAGGGATCGTCGTACCGAGCGAGCAGTTCGTCGAGTGACGGCGGCATTCAGGGAAGAGTGACGTCGATATCGTTCTGCAAGCCCGCGGCTTTCACGGTGTTGTACAGAAGCATCGCGCGAGTCATCGGCCCGACCCCGCCCGGAACCGGGGTGATCGCCCCGGCGATCTCCGAGACGTCCTCGTAGGCGACGTCGCCGACGAGTTCGTACCCACGTTCCGTGTCGGCCTCGGCGGACTCCGCCCGACTGTCCTCCGAACGCCGATTGGGGACATCGACACGGTTGACGCCCACATCGATGACGGTCGCTCCCTCCGCCACCATCCCTGCGTCGATCAGTTCGGGGATTCCGGCCGCAGCGACCAGGATATCGGCGGTTCGGGTCTTCTCGGCGAGGGCTTCCGTTCGGGAGTGACAGACAGTCACCGTCGCGTTCCCGTCGTCGGCTTTCCTGAAAAGGAGGTTCGCGAGCGGCTTGCCGACGATGTTCGATCGGCCGACCACGACGGCGTCCGCTCCCTCGGTCTCTATATCGTACGCCTCGAGCAGCTTCTGTACCCCGTGAGGTGTACAGGGACGATACCGGTCGTTTCCGGCCACCAGGCGGCCGACGTTTTCGGGGTGGAACCCGTCGACATCCTTCATCGGATCGATGCTGCGGAGCACACGGCGCTCATCGATGCCGTCGACGAGCGGCATCTGGACCAAAATACCGTGGACGTGGGGGTCATTGTTGAGATCCTCGATCGTGTCGTACAGCTCCGCCGGCGGCGCGTCGGTGTCGATCTCGACGTGGAGCCCGTCGATGCCGACCTCTTTGCAGTCGCGCTGTTTCATCGACACGTACGTTTCGCTGGCCGGATCGTCGCTCATCAGGACGGTCGCAAGCCCCGGTTCGACGCCCTCCTCTCGCAATGCTTTGATGCTCCCTGTCAGCGACTCCCGGATGTCGGCGGCGACGGCCTCGCCGTCGATGCGTTCTGTCATTACCGGATCGAGCGCGTGCCGGACGTATCAACGGTTCGGGTTCGGGTTCGGGTTCGGGTTCGGGTGTTGCGCATCGGGAGCGCTCCCGTATTATAGGGTTCCCTCGAGCACTTTCGCGGCAGTCAACACCGGATCCCACGTCGTGTTGAACGGCGGGGCGTAGGCGAGGTCGTAGTTCGAAAGCGCCGCGAGGGTGACGCCTTCGGTGACCGCCCCCACGAGCGCATGGCTCCGGTGGACCGCGCCCTCGCCGTACTCGCTGACGAGGCTGCCCCCGAGGAGCCGCCCGGAACCGCGATCGGCCGTGAGCGTCACGCCCACGGTGCCGCCTTCGGGGTAGTAGCCGGCCCGCGATTTCGCCTCGATCGTCTCCGTAACGGGGTCGAAGCCGGCCTCCCGTGCTTCCTCGTGGTCGGTGATCCCGGTCCGTGCGGCCTCGATGTCGAACGCCTTCACCGCCGCAGTACCGGCGACCCCGCCCCCCTCGGTCGGCGTTCCGGCGACTGTTCGCCCGATCGCGCGTCCGTGTCTGTTTGCGGTCAACGCGAGCGGGACGTAAGCCGGTTCGCCGGTCACGACGTGTTCGGACTCCGCGCAGTCCCCGGCGGCGTACACGCCCTCGAAGTTCGTCTCGCGGTACTCGTCGGCCGCGATCGCACCCGTCGGGCCGAGTTCGATGCCGGCGCGTTCGGCGAGCGCGGTCCGGGGGCGGACGCCGGTCCCGAGAAGCACCATCTCGACGGGGACTCGCCCGTCCGCAGTCAGGATCGCTTCGACCCTGTCCGATCCGGCAAGCGATTCGACTTCGGCGTTTAGATACACCGAGACACCCCGCGTCTCCAGGTGTTCGGCGACGGCATCGCTCGTCGCCGCGCTAAACCCTTTGAGGATTCGATCGCCGCGCTGAAACAGGTGGACCTCGAAGTCGTTCGCGGCCAGCGCTTCGGCCATCTCGACGCCGATGTAGCCGCCTCCAACGATCCCGACCGGCCCGCGACAGCGTTCGAGATGCTGACACGCCGGGCCGCTGTCGGGTTGCTCGCTCGGCGACGTTTCACGGGACCTGGCGACGAACTCGCGGAGGTCCTTCCCGTCCGTCATCGAGCCCAGCGTGTACACGCCCTCGGCATCGGTCCCGTCGATCGGTGGTTCGATCGCTTCCGATCCGGTCGCGATCAGTAGGCGATCGTACGGTTGGACCGACTCGTCGCCGTGACTCCGCGCCGTAACGGTTCCGTCGTCGGGATCGATGTCGACGACTTCGTGGCTCGTCCGGAGGTCGATGTCGCGTTGCTCCCGGAACTCCTCGGGCGTGACGGAGACGAGGTCCTCGAGCGACTGAATTTCGCCTTTGATGTAGTAGGGAAGCCCACACGCCCCGTAGGAAACCCACTCGCCTTTCTCGAAGACGACCACATCGAGGTCCGGATCGTCACGTTTTGCTTTGCTGGCTGCCGACATGCCGGCCGCGTCGCCACCGACGATCACGAACGTAGTCATACCGGAGAGAGCGCCCCCGTTCTAATAAACACGTCCCGTAAGTGTGGGCGCGACGGGCGAGCTGTCGATCCGGGGGCTCACTGGGCTGACGCCGGCGACCGCGTGTACCAGTACGCCCAGAGGATCAACACGCCCTGCAGCGGGAGCCGTCCCCACCGGACCAGCGCCGAGGGGTCGCCGCCCCCCGGCGCGCCCTCGATAACGATCCCGTGGGTCGCCATGTACACGTTCGCGGGAAAGATCGCGACGAGGAGCGCGATCGTCGCCCACGCCGCATAACGCCTCGTCCGTGGGATCAACAACCCGATCCCGACGGCGATCTCCGCCACTCCGGACAGGTATACGAGCGCGAGCGGGGCCGGAAACATCGGCGGAACGATCTGGACGTACAGCTCCGGGACGACAAAGTGCATGACCCCCGCAACGACGTACAGCGGCCCCATAACGTAGAGCATCGGGCGTTTGAACCGGTTGAGGGTGTGTATCATACGGAAAACAAGTCGGTAACAGTTACGTTGGGCGTATGTAGGGGAGTGTCGGAGCCGGGTCGGCCGATCACTCGAAGTCGACGAGGTGGCCCTCGCGGTCGTACAGCGGGAACTCCGCACAGAGTTCCTCGACTGCCGCGGCGGCGTCAGCCTTGACGTCCTCGTCGTCGGGGCTGTCGACGACGCGGGAAATTATGTCTGCGACCTGCTCGCAGGCCGCCTCGTCGAACCCTCGGGTGGTGAGCGCCGGCGTCCCGGCGCGAATCCCGGAGGGATCGAACGGCGACCGCGTCTCGCCGGGGACGGTGTTTTTGTTGAGGACGATGCCGACCTCTTCGAGAGCTTCCTCGGCGACGGTCCCGGTCGTATCGGGGTGTGACTCGCGGAGGTCGGCCAACACGAGGTGGGTGTCCGTTCCCCCCGAGACCAAGGAGAATCCGTGTTCCTGCAGACGCGCACCGAGCGCCTCGGCGTTGTCGACGACCTGCTGGGCGTACGCCTCGAAGTCGGGAGAGAGCGCTTCCTTGAAACCGACGGCCTTGCCGGCGACGTTGTGCATCAGTGGCCCGCCCTGCGCGCCGGGGAACACCGCCGCATCGATGTCGTCGGCGTACTCCGCATCGCACATGATGATGCCGC
>CAZOFL010000129.1:0-3134 GCA_964579035.1 uncultured Natronomonas sp.
CCGAGGTGGGGTTCGATGCGGACGAGATTGATGATTTCTTTTCAATGGGCCTCAGCACGGTCTACGAGTCTGGTTGGTTTATTATAGAATTCGCCTCTGAACAAACAACTGTCGCTGACGGTGATAAAATAAATATATCAGTTGATCCAAACGAAATTCAGGTCGGACACGAAGATGGATTTTCTATTGATGATGCTTGGGAGGCAAGTACGACGGATCATATAACTGGTGTTGATTTTACAATATCCAATGATGCAAACGTCTTGAAAGGCAAAGACGATCAAATTACAATCACCGTCAGCACCGCCGATAACGAACAAATAAATATTTCAAATGAAGCCATAGCGATCGGGATTGAATTTGCAGTCGAATCCGATTCAATACGCAAAGCCGCAAGCCGATACCGCGGTGTTGATCTCCTGACCGTCGACGTCGAGGGCGAGGACAACGCGGAACTCACCGATAACGCGGATATCGAGACGGGAACGCCGGTCGTGTTGGACGTCTACCCCGGCGAACCCGACGACGAGGGCTTCGAACTCGGCGAGATCGAGTCGGGAGCGGAGTTCGGGCTCGGTGAGGGCGGCGAACTGTCCGTCGACGGGTTGGAGGACCGACACGGCAACGAGATTCCGACGGCGGAGTTCGAGTTCGTCGTGGACGACCACAGGGGCGAACGCATCCACGACGGCGTCCGGGTGGCGGCCGACGGGTCGGGCGGAGTCACACTCGACGGCGACGGACCGTTCGAAATCTCGCTCGGCGCGTTCGATATCTCGGCGACGGTGACGGACGTCTCCGGGCCCGCGGAACCCCCGGGAGACGGTGACGGACTGACTGAGACGGCGACCGATGTCGTTGCCTACCCCGACAACGTGAGCGTCGAGACGGCGACCGAACACGACGACTTCGACGAAGCTGGGAACGCGACGATCGACGTCGAGGTCGACCTCGGCGTGGACGACGACGATATCGGCCGCGTCGATCTCGAACTCGTCCGCGAAAGCGGGGACGGAACGGTGACGTTCGAGCCCGGCGGCTCGCCGACGGAGACGGACCTCTGGGTCGAGACGGGCTACGGCGGCGACGGCCGACTCGGCCGGGAAAACGCCTGGGCGATCGAACGTGATCTCACGGCCGCCGACTTCGAGAACGGGATCCGCCGATACGCGCTGGACGCCGACGCGGCTGACCGATACGAGATCCGTGCGACGGCGATGCCATACGAGAAAGCGATCGATCCCGACGCCGCCGAACTCGACACCGCGCTCTCGGAGGACCCGGGGGCTGTGAACGAAGACAGCACCGAGATCGTCGCCACAGGACCGATCGAGGCCGTTCCGAACGTCTCGGTCCGGGACGACCGCGCCTTCGTCGGCATCGTCGACGAGGAAGGCGGCGCGCTCGAGGTCGAACTCACCGGGTTCGAGGACGCCAACGGGCACGCAGTCACCGACACCGAGGAGACGCTCCAGGTGACGTTCGGCGGGGCCGCGGCGGACGGCGTCAGTCCCTCAGACGGGGCGGAGTCCGCCACGGTGGCGATCGACCCCACGTCGATCGATGCCGATGCAGTCGGGGTCGGGGACCCTGCCGAGGTTGCGATCGGATTCGATGAAGGCGAGCAGCGGACGGCGACCGATATCGCGTTGGTCCATCGGGCGATCGAACGCCCCGGCGGGACGTGGCGAGCAGGGTCGATCCCGCAACCGGCGTCGGTATACGTCGACGCGGACGGACCGCGGGACGTCGTCCAGTGGGAGCCCGACAACGGGACCTACGGGGGAGTGGCGACCGGCGGCTCCGGGGATGCGCTGGAGGCCGATCGGATCGACCACGAGGACATCCACCGGGGGCTGTACGCATACTCGGAGGGTGGGTCGCTCCGGATAGGGTTCGAGTACGTCACCACTGCCGACGGGTCGATCGGAGACGGCGAAATCGAACTCGAGAGCGGATGGCACCTCGCGAGTTCCAACTACGACCTCTCGGCGCATACCCATCGGGACCTCGCTGCCGACGTAAATTGGGTCGATAGCGGCTTCGAGGACGACTCCTTCGCCGTGTGGAACGTTGATCGAACCGACCGACTCCACGACGCGACCGACGGGATCGACGTCGACGGGACCGCGGAGCCGGTCACGAGCGACGAGGCATACTGGATAGAAATCGACGACGACGGGGCGCCGCTGGCTCGAAGCGTCGTTTCGCCGGTGTTCTCGGAAGCCGATGAGGGCGAGGAATGAAATCCTCTGACCGTGAAGCCGAACTCGGACCAGCGCCGTGGGGCGGGCATACGGCGGTGCTCGTGTTGCTGATTGCTCTTGCGGTTGGAATCGCTGTCGGCAGCGCGTTCGCCGGTGTCGTCGCCGCCGCGGATGACACCCCGGGAGATCCGGCGTCGTTTTACGGGAACGCGATCGACGATAACGGCGAGGCGATCCCCGAGGGAACCTCCATCGTCGCCGTCGTCGACGGGGAGACGAGGGATTCGATCGCCGTCGATCCGGCCGGTGAGTACGGCGGCGAAGGGGCGTTCGACGAGAAGCTCCGGGTCGACAGCGACAGCGGCGATACGGTCAGCTTCCGGATCGGTGATGCCGACGGGCCGATCGGCGGGACGGCGGATCTCGAGTCAGGCGTGTTCGAGAGGGAGTTGCAGTTCCCGGCGGACGCCGCCGAGTACGTCGACCCGGAAGCGGTCGCGACAATCGATCCGGACCCAGTCGCGCCGGGCGAGGAGGTCACGCTGTCCGCATCGGAGTCGACTGCACACGACGGGACGACGCTCGTCGGGTACTCGTGGGCGATCGTCTACGACGGTGAGACAGTCTCGACGCTCGACGGCGAGACCGCCGTCGAACAGTTCGAGGAGGGCGGCACGTACAGCGTCGAACTCGAGATCGTCGACGCGGAGGGGCGATCCGACACGACGGGATCGGCGTTCGAGGTCGATCCGGACGCCGGGACGGACGACGAGGAAACGGACTCCGACGGCGATACCGAGGAGACTGACACCGATCCGGAGGGGACCGAAACCGGTGGCCACGAGGACGAGGATGAAAGCGAATCGACGGATGACGAGGATGAAAGCGAATCGACGGATGACGAGGATGAAAGCGAATCGACGGATG
>CAZOFL010000129.1:3234-6108 GCA_964579035.1 uncultured Natronomonas sp.
ACGAAGACGGTTCCGCCGACGATGGGTCGAGTGGGTCCGGCGGTGGCGGCGATTCCGGGAGCACGGGGGGAGCGGGGAGCGGATCGAGTGGCGGGTCGGGAAGCTCCGGCGGCGGATCGAGCAGTTCGAGCGGGTCGAGCAGTTCGGGCACGTCGAGCGAATCGAGCGGCGATGGCGATGGAGCGACCGGAAGTACCGCCTCGGGGCGCTCCGATAACGACACCGATTCCCGGGAACCGATCCTCGAGGAGCGCGTCCGGATCGACGACAACGCCTCGGATGAGCCGGGAACGGCGGTCGCCTTCGACAACACGACGCTCCGAGAGATAGTCCTCGACAACGGCTCGGCACGAGGGACGGTTTTGATCAGCGAGTTTGACGGGATCGCCGATGACATCCCACCGCTTCCGGGCGATCTTCGAGTCGTCTCCGCGTCGAAACTCACCGTTCCGTCAGCCAACCGCGACGAACCGGCGGGCGTTCGTGCGGTCGTCGATCCCGAACGGCTACGGCAAAAGGCGATCCGACCGAGTCACCTCGAAGTGTACCGGCTGCCGAGCGGCGGCGACGAGTGGCAACCGCTCCCCACCGAAACGACCGAAGACGATGGGAACGTCATCGTCGACGCGGAGACGCCGGGGTTCTCCCGGTTCGTCGTGGCCGGGCCGCCGACGCCCGAAGCGATCGGCGCGGCGACGGAAACAGAGGCCTCTGTGGACCAGACGTCCGAACCGACAGAGACGCCCGATTCGGGCGACGAACGGACCGAGTCGCCGGAGAGTGCGGCGGAGTCGTTCGTTCTCGAACGGATCGGGATCGACCGTTCGACGGCCGCCTTCGTCGCTTTGGTTGCGGTCGTTGCGGTCCTCGCGCGGATCTTCATCCCACGGCGGCGGCGCTGAGAAAGATCACGACGATCGCTCGCCTGACGCGCCCGGAGGGGAACGGTTTTGTCGAGTTCGGCCCTACCCCGACTATGCAGTTCGGCGTCGATGAGGCCGGAAAAGGGCCCGTTCTGGGCGCGATGTTCGCCGCGGCAGTGCGAGCGCCGCCGGAGGCCGTTCCCGAGGGGATCGATGATTCGAAACGGCTCTCGGCGATCCGACGGGAGGAACTCGCAACAGAACTCCGATCCGACGACCGGATCGAGATCGGGATCGCCGAGATCCCGACGGATCGGATCGACGCCGAGAACATGAACGAGCTTACTGTGGCTGCACACGCCGATGCGCTCGCAGCCGTCGCACAGCCGGGCGACGTCGGCCTGTGTGACGCCGGAGACGTCAACGCGGCCCGGTTCGGGGCCCGCGTCGAAGCCCGGGTCGGTGCCGATATCACCGTCGACGCCGCCCACGGCGCGGACGGTTCTGACGCCCTCGTCGGCGCGGCGAGCGTCCTCGCCAAGAGCGAGCGCGAGCGCCACGTCTCCGAGCTTCAGGAACGCTTCGGCGAGGTCGGCAGCGGCTACCCGAGCGACCCCACCACCCGATCGTTTCTGCGCCGGTATCTCGAGGAACACGGCTCGTTCCCGCCGCCGACGCGACGTTCGTGGTCGACGTGTGACTCGATCCGATCCGCGGTCGAGCAGGCCGATCTCGGGGAATTTTAGGGGGTGACGACACCCCTATTACCCTCCGGTCGGGAGGGGCTGTATGGACGCGTTCGAGGCGTCGACAAACGTCCCACAGGAGGGGTTCGAGTTCGAGCGCCGACCCGAAACCGGCCGGTCGTTCGAGAACGCTCTCGACGCGGCTCGATCCGGGATCCGACTCGACGTCGCCGACGCGATAGAACTGCTGACGACGGGAAGCGACACGCCGGGACTCGATCTCGGCCGAAAGGAGAAAGTGCTCGAGGCCGCCGATAGGCGACGGGCCGAAGTCGTCGGCGAGGAGGTCACGTTCGTCGCAAACCTCAACAACAACGTCACGACCGCCTGCAACGTCGGCTGTCTGTTCTGTAACTTCAAAGACGCCGCACAGCGCTTCGAGTCGGACCACGGCGGCGACACCGATGGGTTCACCAAGACGCCCGGGCAATCCCGCGAAATCGTCCGCGATGCGGTGGATCGTGGAATCTACGAAGTGTGTTCGGTCTCGGGGCTTCACCCGGCGCTCGCCCTCGACGCCGAACATCGCGAAATCCTCTCGGGACGCGGCGGCGATCACAACTACAAGCGTCCGGAGCGATACGACACTGACCCGGGGACGTACGTCGACCAGATCGAAGCGATGAGCGTCGACGGCGTTCACGTCCACTCGATGACGCCCGAGGAGGCGTATCACGCCCGCCGAGGGACCGAGTGGAGCTACGAGAAGGTGTTCGAACGGTTGCGGGACGCCGGGCTCGATTCGGTGCCCGGCACCGCTGCGGAGATCCTCGTCGACGAGGTCCGCGAGGCAATCTGCCCGGGAAAGATCGGGACCGACGAGTGGCTCGAGGCGATGGAAGCGGCGGCCGCTGTCGGCCTCGACACGACGGCGACGATCATGTACGGCCACGTCGAAAACGAGGCCCACCGTGCGCATCATCTCGATCGGATCCGTAAGCTGCAGGACCGGACCGGTGCGATAACGGAGTTCGTACCGCTGTCGTTCGTCCACCACGAGACGCCACTGAAAGAGCAGGGGATGGTCGAGGGAGGTGCGACGATCCACGAGGACGAACTGATGATCGCCGTCTCACGGTTGTATCTCGATAACGTCGAGCACATCCAATCCTCGTGGGTGAAGTACGGCGACACACACGGGCTGAAGATGCTCTCCTGTGGGGCCGACGACTTTATGGGGACGATCCTCTCCGAGGAGATAACCAAACGCGCCGGCGGCGGCTACGGCGAGTTCCGGTCCGTCCGGGAGTACGTCGATATGATCA
>CAZOFL010000130.1:0-6089 GCA_964579035.1 uncultured Natronomonas sp.
CGTCGTCCCAGGTCGCGTCGGGGACGTCGACGAACACCTCACGCAACGCGGAGGGTTGGACACCGCTCAACGCGGCGTCGAACGCCTCGGAACCGACGCGTATCGAACCGACCGTCCCGTGCCCGGGGCCCCCGACGCCGTCCGGTCCGATCCCCTCGCGGCGCGCCGCCCCGAGCGCCGCCTCGTGGACGAGCCGTTCGAGGTCGGCTCCGACGAAGCCGTGGGTTCGCTCGGCGATGCGGTCGAGGTCGACGCCGTCGTCGAGCGGGACCCTCCGGGTCAAAATCCCGAGTATCGATCGACGGTCGTCCCGGTCGGGGACGGGGACCGCAATCTCGTGGTCGAACCGGCCGTCGCGCCGCAGCGTCGGGTCCAGCCCGCCCGGATCGGCCGTCGCTCCGACGACGACGACCCGCGAGTCGGGATCGTGTTCGTCGAGCATCGAGGCGAGGCGTGCGATTCGGCGTCGATCCGCCTGACCGCCGCGTCCGTCGGCCAGCGCATCGAGGTCGTCGACGAACAGGATCGCCGGAGCGTTCGCCTCGGCGTCGGAGAGGGCGGCTGCGAACGGGTCCGATCGGTCCGTGGAGACCCCCTCGGCACCCGAAAGCCGGATCAACGGCCGATCGGTCTCCGCGGCGAGCGCCTCGACGAGCGTCGTCTTCCCCGTCCCCGGCGGACCGTACAACAGGACGCCACCCGGGGCAGCGATGCCGAGCGCGTCGAAGGGTCGCGGATCGGACAGCGGTGCTTCGAGGATCTCCCGAAGCTGTCGGATGGTCCGCTCCGCTCCGCCGATAGCGTCGTATCCGGTGGCCTCGTCCCGGACTGCGGCCGGCGTCGTCTCCCCGACGGTCGATCCCGAGAACCGGACCGAACTCCAGTCCTCGATGACGACCACGCCGGCGGGATCGGTTTCGACGACATGGACGTACACACCGTGTCCCGATCCGGCGGTGTGGCCGTCGGCTGGAGGATCGTCGCCGACAGCGAGCGTCTGTCCGGCGACGACCGGACGGCCCTCGATCGAGTCGACGACATCGAACGCGGTCGGTTCGGCGGTGTCCGGCGGCAGCGAAACGGTCACAACGTCGGCGGACCTGGGTTCGACGGCCGACACCGTTACCGACCCGCCGCTCCCGACACCGAGCGAGCGACGGACCGATCCCGGGAGCCGGATCCCATCGGCTCCGGCAGTCGGGCGTGTCTCCGCTCGAACCCGGATCGCGGCGGCGGCGTCGCCGGCGTCGAGGCGGACGATGTCCCCGTCCGTCACTCCGATCTCCGCCATCGTGTCCGCCGCGAGGGTGGCGGTTTCGCCGTCTGCGGACCGAACCGCCGGCTTCGCGAACAGCTTCATCTATCCCCATCTCTCGACGCTGGCATATCAAAACGTGGGTAGGGTACGATCGATCCGGAAGTCAGTGTGAAAATTTCATACTAACCCACGCAATCGTGGTTAATGATAATGTTTAATACGTATCGTGAAGTGTGTTAGTATGCTTCATGGTAGGTACGTATAAACCACGGATAACCGACAGTGATCGGAACGTTCTCGCCACCGAGTTCGGCCTCACGGAACCCGACTCGGACCCGGAGGCGGCCCTCGAGGAACTGAGCGATTCGGTCGAGGGGGTCGATCCGGAGTTCGCGTCGATGGGTGCGGCCGTAAGAAGCGATCTGACGGGGGCTCTCGACGGCGACCTCCTCGAGGCCGCACTGGCTGATCTCGAGGCCGCTTTCGAGGATGCCGATACGGTCCGTGAAGCCGGCGTCCCCGAGCGGTTCGGTCCCGGGGACGACGGTGTCGAAGAACTGTATCGGGAGCTGATCGCCCCCGTCTGGGATGCGTACCACCATCTGGTCGACGTCGGTTTCTTCGAGAGTCTGGAGGAGAACCTCCCGGCGTTCACGGAATCCCACATCGACCGCACGGCAAACGGCTTGCTCTCGACCGACGTACTGACCGGCGAACTCGCCGAACAGGGGTTCGACGACCACGAGCGAACGGCGCTTTTGCTCGACGTCGTCAACAACGACACGCGGTTGTCCCACTGGGTTCCGACACGCGACATCCCCGAGGGCGTCGAGTTCAACGTCGATTACGTGCCGCCGCTGTATCACCGTGCCGTCGGCGGTGGGCTGCTGTGGATCAAGGCACTCGATCGGCACCTGAAACAGAAGGAGATCCTGCTCACCGAGGAGATACTCGACGACGCGTTCTGGCGGACGAAGGCGATCCTCGCGGGTGTGTACGTCTTCCTGCGCGGAGCCGTCGAGGTCGCCACCGAGGGCGGCGACCTCACCGACGAACAGGTCGTCGCCGCGCTCAGCTCCGGAGCCGCGATCACCATCGTCAACCAGGAGGAACTGATGCAGGAGGTCTTCTGGATCCACGAGGAGAAGCGTGCGCCGTCGTCGGCGAGATAACCAACGCGAACACGAAACCAACAAACAACTATGGCAGTCGAAGATCAAGACAAGGCAGTCAAGGCAGCGAGCGAAACGATCGTCGAGGAGACGGATCTCGGATACCAGGTGTTCAACGCGCCCGACGAGTCCGTTCTCGACCAACACGATACGGATCGGATTCCGCGATTCGACGTGACACAGGAGATGCTCTCGGACGCGAGCGACCCCGAGAGCTGGCTGATGTTCGCGAACAACTACGAAGGGCACCGCCACACCACCGCCGACGTCATCACCAAGGACAACGTCGACCAGTTGGAGCTCGAATACGAGATGACCGTCGGCGCGAACTCCAGCATGGAGGGCTCGCCCGTCATCGTCCCCGGAGACCCGCCGGTGATGTATCAGACGAACGGTCCGAGCCACGTGAAGGCCATCGACGCTCGGGAGGGCGAGATCCTCTGGAGCTACACCTACCCGGCGCCGGAGGACGCGGTGCTTTGTTGTGACGACAACAACCGCGGTATCGCCGTCTGGGAGGACAAGATCTACCTGACCTCCCTGGACTCCGGTGTCCAGGCGTTGAACCGCTACACCGGCGAGGAACTGTGGTACACCTCCACCGAGGATTACAAAGAGGGCTACTCCGCGACGTGGGCACCGATCGTCTACGACGGGATCCTCTTCACCGGCAGCGCGGGCGGCGAGTACGGCGTCCGCGGGTTCCACTGTGCGATCGACGCCGAAACGGGCGAGGAGCTGTGGCGGCTCGAGACCTGTCCGAAAGAGGAGTACGTCGGCGACTCCTACAAGCAGTCGGGCGGGACGAACTGGATGACACCGACGCTCGACACCGAGCGCGAACTCCTGTATTTCAACGTCGGGAACCCGAGCCCGGACTTCAACGGCACGGTCCGGCCGGGGCCGAACCGGAACACCTGCTCGACGATCGCCGTCGACATCCACACCGGCGAGATCCAGTGGTCACATCAGGAGTCCGCACACGATATCTGGGACTACGACGCCGGAATGATGCGGATGCTGATCCGGGATTCGGAAGTGCCCCACCGTGACTACGAGGGCGACCTCGTCTACAGCGCCGGAAAGACGGCCTGGTCGTACACGATGGACCCCGAAAGCGGCGATCTGTTGGTCCGCGGCGAGCCGCTCTCCCAGCAGGTCAATTTCATGAAGATGGTGCCTCACGTCGACGAGGAACGCGAGTACGTGATGCTCCCCGGACTGCTCGGCGGGCAGGACTGGCAGCCGGCCTCCTATAGCCCCGAAACCGGGCTGTGTTATCACAAGGTCCTCAACACGCCACACTCCGTCAAGTGGCGCAACGAGGAGTACAAACCCGGCGAGAAGTTCTGGGGCGGCGTCGTCGACGTCGAACCCGACGAGGAGGACATCCCGGACGAGTACAACGGTCACATCAGCGCGATCGTCGCGGTCGATCCCACGACCGGCCGGATCGCCTGGCGCGAGTGGATCGACAGCGACCGATATCTGTGGGGCGGCACGATGACGACCGCAACCGGACTGCTCTTTGCGGGGACGCAGAACGGCAACATGGTCGCCTACGACGGCGAGAGCGGCGAGCGACTCTGGGAGTTCGATCTCTCGGAGAAAGCCATCTCCGGCGACCCGGTCAGCTGGTACGACCCCGAGACGGAAAAACAGTACATCGCGATCCAGGTCGGCGGCAGCGGCTTCGTCGGCCGAGGACCCCGTGGAGACCGTCTCGCGGTCTTCTCGCTGGAAGCCTGAGACGGCTCGTCAGTCCAACTACGACCGATTTTTGACACTAATGACAGATATATGATGATTATCGACAGGGTACGATCATGACAACGACGCGTATCTTCCAACCATGACGATGAAAGACATCAGCGCGATCGACGAACTGGAGCGTGCGGTCCGGGACGATCCGGCGCTTCTGGAGGCCGTCGACGATCGGCTCCACGAACAGCTCGAATCCGGCGTCCCCTCGAAACGGATGGACGCCGGCCGGGCGTTGCGCGCCGCCGCCGAACACGACCCCGAACTCGTCGCCGACCACGAGGAGACGCTCACCGGCTTTCTGACCGGCGATAACGACTCGCTTCGGCTGTCGGGTGCGATCGGGATCGCGGAGCTCTCGGGGCGCGACCCGGAGGGGCTCGAACACGCGGTCCCACAGCTTCTCACCGCGTTCGAAGGGACGGTCGCACCGTCGATCGAGGAGGCGATTATCCGGGCGCTCACGCGGATCGGTATGGCCGATCCCGAGGCGGTATCGGTCGCGGATCCGGTTATCGCGGCCCGACTCGACGACGCGACGTTCACCACCCAGACGGTTATCGTCCGGTCGTTCGTCGGCGCCGTCGCCGAACGGCCCGGACTGTTCGAGGAGACCACGGCGGCGTACGTCGACGCGCTGGACTCGGATCGGGAGGTCGTCGCCCGCCAGGCCGTCGAGGCGCTGGCGCTGGTCGCGGGGGCCGACCCGGCCGCGATCCCCTCGAAACGCCGCGTGCTCGAACGGAGCGAGGAGCTGCGGGCCGCGACGGACGCCGATCCCCGACCCGCGGCCGGTAGGGGGCTCGAAGCGGCCGCACGCGCGCTTTCGTGGGCGATCGAGAACGAACATGCGAAAACGCTGAACGCGTGACGATCCGTCGGTAGCAGACGGGGGCTCTCCGGGTGGCTACTCCATACGATTCCGCGTCGGCTCCCTGTGGGATTCGGGCGTGACCGTCCCGAATTAATCAATTAAATTGTAAATACTGCGAATAAACACGATCGATCCGTACTACGGCACCGGTTTATATACGTATAAATTAGTTTCGAGAATACAAAAAGACAAAATGTACTCTAACAAAAAATTTCCGATTTCATATATATAAAACACTCCGCACGTCTTCGGTTCCGGATCCGTCGAACCGCGTTCGGGGTGAGGGCTTTCTGCCGACACCGCGGGCGGGTCGCGCCGGCCACGACAACCGTTATTTTGCCAACCGCACACGATACCCCGTATGATGCTCCAGGCCGGGACGCGAATTGCGCGGCGAACGCTCATAGAACTCCTCGGCGGTATCGAAGCCGCCATTCCCCGTCTCGTCTCGGGACTCGTGTTCGCGGTCGTCGCTTACGTGGCGATCAAACTCGTGTTGGCGGTCCTCGGAGTCGTCCTCCGGCGATACTACTCCGACCGGCAGGCGCTCGTCGCACAACTGGCCGTCACGGTCGTCGGGGTGTTCCTCTGGTTCGGCGCGGCGCTGGCGTTTCTGAACGTCGTCGGCTTCGGCGACATCGCGGCGAGTCTCGGCACCGCCGTCGGGTTCATTGCGCTCGGCGTCTCGTACGCGCTCTCGGAGATGATCGAGGACACCGTCGCCGGCGTGTACCTCCTTCGGGACCCGGACTTCGAGGTCGGCGACCGCGTGGTCGTCGGGAGCATCGAGGGCGCGGTCGCCGCCATCGAACTGCGAAAGAGCCGGTTCGAACTGGACAACGGGGATACGGTCGTCCGCGCCAACCGGGACGTCGAGACCGAGTGGACCAGGCGAGCCGACAAACACACCCGAGAGTGACCTCTTCACGACTGAAACCGTGGACTTTCGCCTCGATTCTCCGTAACACCGCCTTTCGTCTCCGACCCCGGACCGATCGAGTTCGGCGTCGGTATCCGGCCCGGC
>CAZOFL010000131.1:0-6081 GCA_964579035.1 uncultured Natronomonas sp.
GGAAACGTCGTCTACCGCGAGGACATCGACGACATCGGGCCGGACGCAAACCGCGGCATCGGCGCGGACATGCGCGAAAACCTCCGATACGGGTCGAGCTATCAGTCGATCGAACCGCAGACCAAGCTGGATTTCTCCGACGAGGGCGGCTTCTCGCATCTCGTCGAGCTGTGTAACGGCTGTGGGACCTGTCGACAGACCGACGAGAACACGATGTGTCCGACGTTCCGGGCCTCCCGCGAGGAGGTGCAGGCGACCCGGGGTCGGGCGAACACGCTCAGGGCCGCGATCAGCGGCGAACTCCCGGAGGACGAGATCTACTCGGATCGGTTCCAAGAGGAAGTCCTCGACCTCTGTGTCGGCTGTAAGGGCTGTAAGTCCGACTGCCCGACCGGCGTCGACTTCGCGAAGTTGAAAGCCGAAGTGAAATACGACTACCACAACGAGAAGGGGACGAGCCTCCGCTCGAAGCTGTTCGGCAACATCGATACCGTCAACGCACTCGGAAGCACGTTCGCGCCCGTCTCGAACTGGGCGCAGAAGCTCCCCGGCTCCGATCTGGTCACCGAAAAGGTGCTCGGCATCGCTCCCGAGCGGGATCTCCCGACGTTCTCGAACGAGTCGCTCGTCAGTTGGTTCGACTCGCGCGGCCCGAAGGTTCCGAAGGCCGAGGCCGACGACACCGTCCTGTTGTTCCCGGACACCTACACGAACTACAACTACCCCGAGCCCGGAAAAGCCGCCGTCGAACTGCTCGAAGCGGCGAACATCCACGTTCGGGTCCTCGACACGGACGAGGTCGCGGCGAGCGGGCGGGCGGCCTTTTCGATGGGGCTGCTCGACGAGGCCGAAGAGCGGGCACGGACGAACCTCGATGCGTTGATGCCATACGTCGAGGACGGCTGGTCGGTGCTGTTCATCGAACCCTCGGACGCCGTGATGTTCCAGGATGAGTACGTCGATCTGCTCTCCGATGACCGCGTCGGCGACCTCGCCGTCGCCGCCTACGGCGTCTGTGAGTACCTCAACACGTATCAGATCACCAACGACGTCGAGTTCGACGCGCCGCCGGAGTACGTGACCTACCACGGCCACTGCAACCAGAAGGCGCTGAACCGCGACCACCACGCCGCCGCCGCGCTCTCGGCCGCCGGATACGAGGTCGACGCGCTCGATTCCTCCTGTTGTGGGATGGCCGGCTCGTTCGGCTACGAGGAAGAGCACTACGAGCTCTCGAAGGCGATCGGCGAGATCCTCCACGACAAAGTCGAGGAAAGCCCCGGCGATACGGTTGTCGCGCCCGGTGCCTCCTGTCGCTCCCAGCTTGCCGACGACGACTTCGAGGGCGAAAGACCGGCCCATCCCGTCGAGAAGCTCCGCGACGCGCTCGCGTAAATACGGGTCTACGATCCGAATTCGTTTTTATCGGCCCTGCTGGAATCTTTCAATATTGATATAACTCATGTTGGCTTTGTTGAAATCCTTTGACTCTGACAAGAACCGAGTGCTGAATAGAACGCGCTTATTTTGCAGAACCGTTGAGAGTGCTTTCGATAGAGTAACCACCGTTGCTACCAATCGACGATGCTACGACTCGAATCTGAGTAATAGTATGATCTCCGCCCATACTGCACTGGCTTGGAAGCACGCCTAACCCACTCTGCCATGTTGTAACTCGGTTAATCAAAACCCCTGTGGGTGTGAAAATATCGCTCATTAATCAGTTCAGAGGTCATAGATTAGTATATCATGAATAGCGATAGTCTCGATTCGTCTCTCATACTCGTCGCTAATCAACGTCGGCGAAGACTCATCAACCACTTACAGCACAACGGAAACGAGGAGGTGCGGATCGATCATCTCGTCGATCAACTGCACCAAGCTGAACCGGCCTCCGCCGATGACCGGGAAAAGAGTCGGGATCAACTCGCTATTCAACTCAACCACGTCCACCTGCCGAAGTTAGCAGATCACGGCGTCATCGACCACGATCACGAACGCGGAACTATCGAGTATCAACCCGACGAACAGATCGAGGCTGTCTTGGACGGACTTCCCGAGGAACCGTCGGTCACCAACCCCTAATTAGAGGCGTCACCCGTCTCCGAACCAACCGCTACAGAGTTACTAGAGCAAACTGACTGACGCCCATAGCCATACTCGCTCTTAGGCTTCATCCGATCGCGGCTCAACAGGTTGGACCACTACCGAACCGCCACCGTGAACAGTCACTGACTGACCGGCAAATTCGAACGTAACTGTCGTTCCCCCATCAGCTAGATCCGCTCCATTCGACCGAATGAGTGCGTCCAACGCGTCCGTGTCGATGACCTCGTACAGCGGTTCGATTCCCGTTGGCTCACGACCGGAAGCGACCGCGACTGTCTCGATAACTGCGATACTCGGCGTCGTGGAAGTCCAGTCGTATTCAGCTTGAATCACACCGTCCTTACTTGATGGAGTGTCTGGCTCATCCGGTGGATCCGTTGTAGTCATGTCTGATACCCTTGGTTCCTGGAAGCGGATGTAATGATTTCTGGGTTCATGTAAACGTGTTCGGTAATACTACCGGTCTTATTCTCGCTCGTCGGGATCGACAGTATCGAGTCGCCAGGTGAAGATCGCCTTCAAGACCACAACTAGGCTGTTCGAATCACCCTCACCCCAGATGGCTGTCTCCGACCGGGGGTCAGACGGGCTCGCATCCGCACCGTTGACGAGCGCGCTCACGAGCGTTTTCTTCTCATCCACCATCATAAGCCGGCCGGCCGCCGTATCCGACCACACCCACAGCGACTCGAACATCGTCGCACCAGGGATGGTGTCCTGAATGCGATCCTGAACATCTTGTGAAATCCCGGCGAGTTTGATCGACACACCGCGGTCCGCCGCGTTTGCTAACCCGTCGATTAGCTCCTCGGTGAGGAGGTCCTCGACGGTCATATAGACGATCTCTTCCTCCGCGCTATCGAAGAACTCCAGGACTCGCATCGTGACCGCTGTTTGTCCCTCGACTGTCCAGACGCCGCGCTGTTCCGATCTTCGCTCGACAGGTTCGAGTTTACCCAGAGCCGTCCGGAGGATTTCAGTCCGATGTTGCAGGTCGTGTTCGAACGATCGACTTGCGGTTTCGGCGGAGATCGCCCAGAACTGCCGGGGCGAGGAGTGCTGAATATCGACGAGCCCTCGTTCGTGTAACTCGTCGATGGCATCGTACACCCGGGTGCGCGGAACCGCCGAAACCTCGCTTACGTCTCTGGCTGTCCCCATCCCGAGGCTGGAAAGTGCGACGAACGTCCGCGCGGCGTAGTTACTCAACCCGAACCGTTCGAGTTGTTCGACCGCAGCGGCCCGTGGGTTCTCGCTCGGATCACTACTCATCCGTGGATTCTGTCTCTCCTGAACCCCGCCACGCGAGGTGGCGAGTCGGCACGCAGAAGTACGGTGGTTGGGACACAGAACTTGACTGCGTGCCTGTTGGACGGTAAGACACCTCCCGGCATAAGGCTTTTGTGATAAAACGGGTGAAAACATTCTGAGTCGTAGTAGCGAGTCTCTCTAGCGTGTTTTCTGCTCCGATACTGTTGTCACGAGATTTATGACACGTCACCTTCAGCGATTCTGGTGATTGGTTGAGTCAAACCGTTGGAGCGTGGAAGCCCCGTTCTCGCTCTCCAACCGTCATGGCGGTAGTGACAATGGCTTTGTATCCCGGGCCCCTCCCTTCGGAGAGGACCCGGACACTCCGGGGTTGGGACACATGGCTACATCAAACAACTTGGAGGAAGCAATCGAAGTCCTCCAGCAACTCGGGCTGAAAGAATACGAGGCACGATGCTTTGTGGGTCTGTCACGGTTAGAGACGGGAACGGCAAAGCAACTCAGCGAGATAACCGAGGTTCCTCGAACACGCGTTTACGACGCGATTCGAGTGCTGGAGGCGCAAGGTTTAGTTGAAATCCAACATTCGAGTCCGCAACAGTTTCGCGCTGTTTCGCTCGACGAGGCGACCGAAACGCTCCGGGATCAGTACGAGGCCCGCGTGCAACGCCTCCACGATGCGTTAGATCCGGTCGAGATCATTGACTTCGAAGACGACTCACCCATCCAACAGGTATGGTCGATGACCGGGCAAACGGCGATCGAGAATCGGACGAACCAGCTAGTTACAGAGGCCACTGATGAGGTCGTACTGGTCATCGGTGATGAGTCACTGCTGACGCCCGATCTCGTGGACGTGTTGAACGAGGTCGGCAATGGGGTAAACTTGGTTATCGGCGCGTTGACAGAATCCATCCAAGATCGGATTCAGGACGAGGTTCCGGGCGCAACGACGTTCGTCTCGGGTCTTGAGTGGTTACACGGTGAGGATGCTACGAGCGATGATACGGCGATCGGTCGGCTCCTACTGATTGACCGATCGACGATCTTGGTAAGCTCGATCATGCCTGAGACAAAGGAGGAACAAGCGATCTTCGGCGAAGGATTCGGGAACGGTCTCGTCGTGATCGCGCGCAGGCTCATGGCACAGGGTCTGTTGACCGTTCGTGACCCCGGACCGTGATTCGCAAGCGAATGACTTCGGCCCGATAGTCACTCGGGGTGACGGTGACTCGATTTCCGGTCCTGCCTCTCGTACCGTACTGTTTCGAGCAGGTCGAGGGTGAGATATTCACCGTTGTCGATGGTGACCACGCAGTTGGAGTAGATGAACGAGAGTTGACCTCCGATCCGAGGCCGTCCGTTGGACCGCGGTTCGAATAAGGCATCGAGCGCATCCGGATCAAGCACATCCGAAAGTGGGCGCAGAGAACGTGGGTAACGACCTTCGACAGCGCTGACTGCACGTACCACGGCCGTGCTCACCGATTCATCCGGACCGATCTCATACTCCACACGTGTACCTCGTACCGGACAAAATTATGTTGATCGATTTTTACCCAAATAATCAAAACAATACAGCGCCCATATATTTGTAGCGCAATAACCGCCCGGCAGCGGGGCGATTTGTAGTCGAGCGAGGTTGATTTTACTTTCGTCCGATGGCCGGTGAATCGTGTGGTGCTCACGGGAATTCGCGTACATCCAAACTGGTGGCTAATCAGAAAATCAATCGCTGATTGACCTAGGGGCTTTTGATGCGGTCGTTATTGGATCCTCGATTCACGTCGGAAAGCGTCATTCGACCGTCTATGAACTCATCCCGGAGTCACCTTGAAATTCTTCTGCATAGTCTTTGACGAACGCTCGCATCCCCCGCGGGCGACGTCCGAGGAGCTGGCGGGTATCTCCGGTGACGCGGGCAGCTAATCCAAGTCGTGCAATAGTGTAGATGACGCACATAATAGCGACGAACCCGAGTGGTTCCCCTCGGCGTCGCATTCGTGCCGCGAACGTCAGTAGCGATGGTTGTGGATATGTGATGGACCGACCCAATACCTCGCTGAAGATGGTGGCGACCTCTCCATAGTCCAGCGCTTCGGAGCCAGTGATGTCGTAGGCCTGATTTGCGTGGCCGGACTCGGTCAGCACGACTGCTGCAACCTCACCGATATCCTGCGCGTCCACAAAACTGGTCTTCCCATTCCCGGCTGGAACGAAAATCTCGTCGTGATCGACAATATCTCTTCGATGGGCTTCGAGGAGGTTCTGCATAAAAAACGACGATCTCAGCAGCGTGTACTCCATACTTGTCGCCATGATTCGCTTTTCGATCCTGTGATGGGGTATGAGTACGTTCTTTTCCGCACCGAGCGTCGAGAGGTAGGCGACAGGAGAGACACCGACGCGGTCCATAGCGTTGATGAACGATTTGATGTCTGCTTCGCTCACGACTGGCGGTCGAACGAGGAAGACGCCATCGACGTCTGTCAGTGCATTCCCCCATGTCTCGGGCCTCGTGAAATCGAACTCCACCACAGCCCCGGGATTCGCAACCTCGCTTGAGACCGTTTCGGGGTCACGGACCCCGATCTTGATGGCAGCGTCGCGGTTCGAAAGGGCGGCAACCACGTGCCTCCCCACAGTACCAGTTGCCCCGGTAACGAGTATCGTCTCGGTCACTGTTCAGCCCTCCAGTAG
>CAZOFL010000132.1:0-6058 GCA_964579035.1 uncultured Natronomonas sp.
AGCGCGGCGGCGGTGTACTGCATCGTGTCGGTGCCGTGCATCACGACGACGCCGTCGGCCCCGCGTTCGATCTCCTCGTGGACTGCCGCGGCGAGGTCCGTCCACACCGTTGGCGTCATGTTCTCCGAGAGGATGTTCGCGACGACGCGCCCGCGGTAGTTCGCCCGCCCGGCCAACTCGGGGACGGCGCGCAACACGTCCTCGGCGTCGAACTGGGCGGTGACCGCGCCGGTCCGGTAATCGACCGTCGAGGCGATGGTGCCGCCCGTCGAGATGAGTGCGACGGTCGGGAGATCGCCGTCGAACGTGATCTCCGAGCGCCCCTCGGAGTCGCCGCCCGAGTCGATGTCGTAGGTGTCACGCTCCAGTACGTCGACGGTCGCGTCGGCCCTGTCGACCCCGACGTTGTACCCGCCGTCGAGTTTGACGACGAGTTCCCCGTCGGTCGTCGAGGGCAGGAGTACGCCCTCGTAGGTGGTCCCGGTTCGGTCGACGCGGACGCGATCCCCTGGGTTCATACGGCCGTCTACCGCGCCGTCGGACTTGAAAGACTCCCTTCATCGCGCGTGCGGACCGTCGCCGACCGCCGGGACTCACCGGCCGGCTATCACTGTTCCAGCGTGACCAGGGCGTCGACCGGTGCGTCGGTCCGCGAGCGCGCCCGGTCGATGCCCTCCTCGCCGGCGGCGATGAGCGCGAACACGCCGGCGACGTCGGCGTCGGCCGCCACGGTGATCTCCAAGAGCAGTTCCTGGGTCTCCCCCGATCGGATGAGATCGTCGACCACGAGGACCGAGTCGCCGGGCGAGACCGCGTTCGCCGGGAGGTAGTAATCGATCTCGATCCCCGAGGTGAGGCGCCGTCTGACCTCGATGAACTCCTCGACTGCGGTCTCGCGGGACTGTTTCGCGTACGCACACCCGGCCCCGAAGTGCCGCGCCATCGCCGCCGCGAGCGTGATCCCGTCCGTCGCCGCGGTCAACACCGTATCGGGCGGCTCGATGGCGAGCAGTTCGGTCGCGACCGGCGGGACGAGCGACAAAAGCGCCTGATCGAAGACGACCCGCGAGTTGTCGACGTATCCTTCCGCGTCGACGCCGATCCGGGCGCCGAGTTCCTCGGCGAGAAGTTCCGCCCCGACGTCGGCGACGATCTCGCGGGCGCGGCGCTCGCCGGGCAGGACGTGGCCGTTCACGTACCGGTTCAGATCCCCCGCCGGGAGCCCGGTCTCGTCGGCGAGTTCGTCGTAGGTGCGCGTCTCTTTCAACGTCCGCAACACGTCGACAGCGCGCAACTGGAGGGCCGCCTTCTCCGAACGGTTCATACCTCGTACCCCCTTGGCGCACGGATTTGAATACTTCGGTGTCTGGCCTTGGAAAAATACACATCAATCTGGATACTGCCGGGCATAGGTCCGCATCGAGGACCCGCGCACGGATCCGTATCGAGGACCTACCGACTCGGATCGGCGATGTCGAAGGCCCGCTAGTCGTTCCGATCGGCCAAAAGCTCCGACGCGGTCAAAAGCGACTCCAACTCGATGTCGTGTTCGGCGAGGTTCTCGGCCGCACCTTCCTGGCGGTCGACGACGACGAGCACCCGATCGACGACCGCGCCGGCCGCCCGGAGCGCCTCGACGGCGTCGATGGCGCTTTGGCCGGTCGTGGCGATGTCCTCTAAGACGACGGCTTTCTCGCCCGGGTCGAAGTCGCCTTCGATCCGGTTGCCGGTGCCGTACTCCTTGGCCTGCTTTCTGACGATGACGTAGGGGCGGTCCGTCTCGACGGCCGTCGCCGCCACGAGCGGAACCGCACCCAACGCGACGCCGGCGAGGCGCTCGTCGCCGAGTCGGTCGGCGAACGCCGACGCGATGAGCGACAGACAGCGCGGATCGGTCTCGAAGACGTACTTGTCGATGTAGTACTCCGAGGTGCCGCCGTGTGAGAGTTCGAACTCGCCGAACCTGACGGCTTCGGCGTCCCGAAGCGCGTCGATGAGTGCGCGGTTGACCATACCCGACTGTCGGCGGCGGGGAGCAAAAACCGCGCGGAATCGGGGCGACGTGTCGTCGGCCGCGGACCGATCAGACGGAGTCGGTGATGTGGCCTTCCTGGCGCAACTGGTCGGCCTCGCTCTTTTCGTAGCGCCAGACGACATCGGCCTTCTCGTCCTGCCAGTCCCACGGTTCGACCAACACGATGTCGTCCTCCCGGATCCAGATGCGTTTTTGCATCCGGCCGGGGATCCGAGCGGTCCGTTCGGTGCCGTCCATGCAGCGGACCTTCACCCGGTTCGCCCCCAGCATGTTCGTGACGACGGCGAACACCTCGTCGTCGTCGGGCATCCGGAGGTTCTTTCGGCCCTCGTTGTCGCTCATATTTTTCGGTTGGACAGCGAACCTTTTAGTCCTTTATTACTCTCAGCTGAGGTTTTCGGCCCCCTACGCCCCGATCACGGAACGCCGGTACTGATACTGTCGGACGTAACTACGTGAATCGCAGCCTCGTCGAAAAAAGCGCTACCGCGTAGGTTTGGGAGTGTGGCGGTTCGGATCTTCACGAAATCACGTCTGACAGCATGAGAAACCGTTATGCCCGCGGATAGAGATCATCTATCCGTCATGTCGATGCGTGCAGTCGTCTTCGAGGAGGTCGGCGAACTGATGGCGGTCCGAGAGATCGAGCGGCCGGATGCGGGTCCCGACGAGGTCGTCGTCGAGACGGAGGCCTGCGGGATCTGTCGCTCCGATTGGCACGCCTGGCAGGGCGATTGGGACTGGGTCGGCGTCGCGCCGACGCCGGGGCTCGTGTTCGGACACGAACCCGTCGGCACGGTCACGGAAGTGGGCGAAAACGTCGAGACGCTGCGCGTCGGCGATCGGATCTGCGTTCCGTTCAACCTCAGCGACGGGACGTGCAGACACTGCAAACAGGGCCGGGCGAACATCTGCGAGCGCATGGTCCCCCTCGGGTTCGTCCCGTTCCAGCGGGGCGCGTTCGCCGAGGAGTTCGCCGTCCGGAACGCCGACCACAACGCCGTCAAACTCCCCGAGGGAATCGATCCGGTCGACGTCGCGGGGTTGGGCTGTCGGTTCGCGACCGCCTTCCACGGTCTCGTCCACCGCGTCGACGTCACGGCCGGCGACTGGGTCGCCGTCCACGGCTGCGGCGGCGTGGGGCTGTCCGCGGTTCACGTCGCCGACGCGATCGGGGCGAACGTCGTCGCCGTCGACCTCGCGGCGGACAAACTCGAGAGGGCGACCGAACTCGGTGCCGACGCGACCGTCGATGTCCGGGACGTCGACGACGTGCCGTTGGCTGTCAAAGAACACACCCCTAACGGGCGAGGCGTCGAAGTGAGCGTCGACGCCCTCGGCGTCGCCGAGACCTGCAGGAACTCCGTGGAGTCGCTATCGAAAGGCGGCCGGAACCTCCAGGTCGGCCTCACGACGAGCGAGGAAAAAGGCGAAGTATCGCTGCCGGTGGATACGATCGTCATGGAGGAACGGGAGTTCGTCGGCTCGTTCGGAATGCCGCCCCACGAGTACGAGGAGATCTTCTCGATGATGGCGCAGGGCAAGATCGATCCCGGAAAGATCGTTTCGAAGACCGTCTCCCTGGAGGAGGTACCGGAGGTCATCGCGTCGATGGACGACTTCGGGACGGTCGGGATCCCGGTCTGTGACGAGTTCTGAGACGGACCACCGTGGCCGACTCCGTCGGATTTAATCGATCCGGAGGAGACGGTGCCGTATGGAACCGGACGAACTGCGGACCGTTCTCGGGGAGACGGGAGTCGCCGGGGTCGTATTGCTTGCCATCGGACTCGTAGTCGTCGGCCGACAGAACCGTCGCGCCGGAGTCGGGGCCGCTGCCGTCGTCGTTGGCATCGGGTTGCTCGGCCACGGCCTCGTCGGCTCGTTTCTGGAGTCGATGGGGATGAGTTACGACGATTTATAAAACGACCGCACGGAGCGTCACTCGGGCGTGACGCGCCACGTCGTCGAGCGCGCCCGGGACCACTTCTCGATGTCGACGTCCTCGGAGTGTTCGGCCAGCCGCGGGAGCCGGGAGCCGACCTGCTTGGCCGTGAGGTCGATCGCGTCGGCGATGTGTTTCGAACGGAGGTACTGTTCACCACCCTTGGCGCGCTCCCGGAGGTACGCGAGGATCCGTTCGTCCTCGTCGCTCAGTTCGCTCATACCTACACGTAAGGCGGCGAGCGGCTTAAGACCGTTCCTTCAGGAAGGTTCAGTCACCCGTACACGTGGTAGGCGGCAACCGAGAGCGCCCCGGCGACCACGGCGACCCCGAAGGCCACGCCGGCGGCGAGTTGATCGCCCGTAAAGCCGAACACCGTGAGCCCGACAGCGCCGAGGACGGCGACGATACCGAACAGGACGGGGAAGCCGACCCCGCGATCCGTCGAATCAGCGGTTTCCATACCACATCGTTCGCCACGGCGGACATAAATCCCGTCGATCCGTCTGCGTGTGGCTCTTACTCGAGCAACTGTTCGAGTTGGTGGCGCCGTCGGCTGATGTCGAAGTCGGGGTCGACGCCCCCCTGAACGTGGAGGCGATCGAGCAACAACAGCGGATCCGCACCGGCGGTCTCCGCGGCGGGGATCAGTTCCTGGAGGGCGCGTCGGTTGAGCGCGAGCGAATCGAGCAGCCCGATGGCGAGCGCGAGCGGAACCGCCGCGGCGGCGTCGCTCGGAAACGCGCTCGAGATCCGGTCGAACCGCGGCTCCGTCGGCCCGTCGGCGGCGACGAGCGTGAGACACTCCGGGCACAGCGCGGCTCGATCCGACCCCTCGGGGGCGTGGGTGCGGTGCTCGGACGGAACCTCGAAGACGACGGTTCGGGCGCGACAGTTCGGACAGTCCATGCCGGCGCTATCGGCTCGATCGGCATGAAGAGCGCGTTTATCCGGCAGGGGTCGGCCGGTTCGACTGTCGACTGCAGCTAGTTTCAACACGGCTCCCCACGAGTATCCCGACATGGCCGATGATCGCGAACGCTGGAACGAAAAGTACCGCGGCGACGATTTCGACCTCCCCGAGGATCCGATCCCCGAACTCGCCCGACGGATCGACACGCTGCCCGAGGGCCGAGCGCTGGACGTCGCGACCGGCACCGGGCGCAACGCGATCTATCTCGCCAAACACGGGTACGACGTCGAGGCCGTCGACGTCTCCGATGAGGCGCTCGAGCGAGCCCGACGACGCGCCGCCGAACAGGCGGTCGACATCGAGTGGCTCCGGGCGGATCTCACCGATCCCGAGTTCGATCTCGAGGCGGATGCCTACGATCTGATTGCCGTGAGCTTCTTCGCCGCGCTCGAACTCCTGCCGGACCTCAAGGAGGCACTCGCGCCCGATGGCGTGTTGGTGTACGAACACCACCTCCGATCGAGCGATCCGATCGAGATCGGGCCCTCGAACGATCGCCACTGTTATCGGTCGAACGACTTGCTCCGGGCGTGTCTGGATCTGACAGTCCTCGGTTACGAGGAGCGGCGGCGCGAGGTCAACGACGGCATCGCGGCGGTGGCGACGCTCGTCGCCCGGAACTCGAGTGGCGGTTCCCAATCGTATCCCACCCTCCCGGAGCCCCGGTGAAAGACCCCTTCCGTTCGCCGCCTGCAGCGGCCCGTTGAGACACGGGGCTCCTGCCTGTGAGCGGCGAAAGACGGTGTGTCCGCGGTCGTGACGCTCGACGATGTTGCGCGTATACATCCCCCCACGTCAGTCCGACCCGGAGCAAGGGGCCTACGCCGGAGTAAACGGAGCGTTTCGCTCTGTCAGTCGTCGGCCGGGACGGTCTCGACGTCCGACCCCTCGGCGGCTTCGGCCTCGGCCTCCCGCTCGGCCTTTTGTTCCTCCTCTTTTTTCGCTTTGATCTTTTTCATCCGGAAGATCTCCTCGCGCTCCTGCTCCTCGAGTTTCTGCTCGATATACTCCTGAGCGCCGTGGAGCTCCGGCAACAGTTTGAACTCCAGTGCGTTGACACGGCGTTTCGTCTTCTCGATCTCATCGAGCATCTTCTTCATCGCCG